>CAMWSU010000093.1 GCA_947176965.1 uncultured Lachnospiraceae bacterium
AAATCAACCTTCCTCTCATCTGCTGCACGCCCGGCCATTTTCTGGTGCAAGACGCGGTGGCGGCGTCCCCCTGGCACGTCACTATCATTTTTCATTTGATGAGCCGTATGAACAGCTGTCGGAGGAGGCAAAGGACGTGATCATGTACGGTTCGGGAGAGGAGACCTTTCTCCTGCAAAGACCGGAAGGATATGATAAGGTATTGCCGAATTATTTGGCTAAGGAAGGAAAAGCGGTTCGCTTTCAGGGAATCCTCAGGCGGATTGAAGAATTGTACCGGGAGATGCAAAACGAGCCGGAAACACCAACGCCGGCGCAGGAAACTTTTTTCAAAAACTATATGCATGAGATCGAATGCGTCTCCTGCAGCGGTACCCGATTAAAGAAAATCAAAAATTATATCACGCTGCACGGAAAAAGCTTTGCACAGATTGGAAAGATGGAATTTTCGGAACTGTCGGAATTTTTAGGACAGATTCGGGGAAATGAAGCGGCGGAGCCGCTCCTTGCTGCACTCAGGGAACGGCTGGCATTGATGAAAGAAATCGGACTGGAGTATCTGTCGTTTGAACGGCGCATCGACACGTTGTCAGGCGGAGAATATCAAAGACTGAGAATCGCAAATCAGATTGGCTCCGGTTTGGTCGGGCTTACTTATATCATCGATGAACCGACTGACGGACTGCACGGAACGGATCATCAAAAAGTGCGGAATATCATCCGCAGGCTTTTGCAAAAAGGCAATACCGTAATCACCATAGAACATGACTGCGGTATGATAGGAGCGGCGGACCATGTGATAGAGCTTGGGCCGGGAGCAGGGATAGACGGCGGCAGGGTGATTGCGGTGGGGACACCAAAACAACTGAGGGAGAATCCGAACTCCATCATAGGTAAACAGCTTTTGGGAAGAACAGGATTGCGCATGGCAGCAGGAGAGGAGTCGTTTGCGTCGTCGATCAAGCTATTCGGAGTGCAGGCAAACAACTTAAAGAATGTGGATATCGAGATTCCCCTTTCTAAGCTCACCTGCTTTACGGGAGTATCCGGATCCGGGAAAAGTACTGTCGTGCAGGACGTTCTGTATCAGGCATTTTGTGCTGAGGTGCAGCATGCATGTGTGGTACCGGGAAAATATAGAAAGATCGAGGGATTCGAACATATCAGACAAATGATCCTGATCGATCAATCGCTGCCGAACGGAAAAAATACCTCCATTCCTGCAACATACCTGGATGTGTTTGACCGGATCAGGGCGCTTTTTTCGCAGAGCGTGGGAGATGATCATGAGATGAAGGATCAAAAGGCCTATTTTTCCTTTCACTCCAAAGGAGGGTGTCCCGCGTGCAAGGGAAAGGGGTATTTGGAGCAATATATTCCCTATCTGGGAGAAACAAAAATGATCTGCGAAGAATGTAAGGGCCAGCAATACGCGGAGGAAGTTCTGGAAGTGAAATATCACGGCAGGAACATCAAACAGGTGTTGGACATGACGTTTGCGGAAGCGCTTGCTTTTTTTGCAGATCAGCCCAAAATCAGGGAAAAGGTAAAGCTGGTGTGTGATCTCGGCATGGGTTATATGCAGCTGGGACAGCCGTTTTCAACGCTTTCGGGTGGGGAGGCGCAGAGAATGAAGCTCGTAAAAGAGATGACCCGATGCAGGCATAAGAAGGATGCGCTTTTCATTTTTGACGAGCCTTCTATCGGGCTTCACGTAAAGGATATTGAAAGGCTTTTGGAAGTGATGCGGCGTATTGTGAAAGCCGGTAATACCGTTGTAATGGTGGAGCATCATCCGGATGTGATCTTGGGAGCTGACTATCTCATTGACTTAGGACCGGGCGGCGGAAGACATGGAGGGGAGGTCATGTTTGCGGGTACTCCGTTTCAGATGCTGGCGGGGGCTGTGTCAAAAACGGCGGATTATCTGCGGGAATATATGCAGGGAATGGAGCATGAAAATGGAAGATCCAATATTAAGAGAACGATGCGACCGTGTGATAAAAAAAATAAGCGCGGCGTTACAGGAAAGTAAGCTGTGTATTGCGGCATATTTGCTGGGGAGTGCAAGTCACGATCAGATTTGGGAGTGGTCGGATATTCAGATTGCGGTGATCCTGGATGACGGATATAAAGGAAAATGGTATCATACATTGCTCCAGGACGGGATGTATGTTGCGTTGAACGTGTATACGCTGACGGCGTTTAAGGAATGGATCGGCACTATACACGCGGATGATTTTTTGTGGAAGGCATTCAGTAAACGCACCGCATTATTTTCAAAGGATCCTGTTTTGGATGAGCTGCTGGAGGAGGCATTTATCATAGGCAGCGCAGACCGGCAGAAGGAAATGCTCTTGGCGTTTTCGGGAGCTGTCTATTATCTGAATAAAGCGGAAAAAAATCTATATGTGAAAAGAAATCTGGAAAACGCGGTTTATTTCATACCGCAGATTGCGGAAAACATCGCTTTAATCGAAATATTTCAGAATCAGCAGATTCCTGAGAGAGAAGTGATCGCACAGGGGAAAAAATATAATCAAGAAGTCTTTGAGAACATTTATGATCCTTTGTTTCGAAATGTGGATGAGGAGACAGTGAAAGGCATATTAGCGTATTGCGCAGGGTATTTAGAGAAGCATACAAGGACGATCTATGAGCCGGTCATTACTTATCTGGAAGGGCACGGAGATTTAGAATATTTCAAGTATGAGACGAGACCGCATGGATTCGGTATCAATTATGAATGGCTTGTCAGGTGCGGCATTGCGGAACGATATGGGATACCGGAGAAAATTCCCTTTTTGAAGCAGGCGGAAAAGCTTGGGTATCGAAAAGCATGAATCCGAAAGAAATGCCAAAGGCATTTCTTTGAAAGGAAGCGTTGCTTCCTTTTTTAGTCTCAGAAGAATCCGCCAAAGGCGGATTCTTCGAAAGAATGGCGTCTTGCGCCATTCTTTTTTAGCCCGAGAAGAATCGCTATAGCGATTCTTCGAAAGAACGCGCAGCGTTCTTTTTTAGCGCTGACCCATCGGAATATAATCCTGATCAGGCCCGATCGCCTTGTAAGCAGGACGGATGATCTTGCCGTTGTTTGCAAGCTCCTCTAAAAGATGCGCGCTCCAGCCCGAAATACGCCCGATCGCGAACATCGGCGTAAACAGTTCCGGCGGGAGATTCAGCATATTGTAAACAAAGCCGGAATAGAAGTCCACGTTGATGCTGACGCCTTTGTAAATCTGACGCTCCTCGGCAATGATCTTCGGCGCTAGTTTTTCCACGGCGCAGTAGAGACCGAATTCCTTCTGCATGCCCTTTTCGCTGGCAAGTTTTTTTGCAAACTCACCTAAGATTTCTGCACGGGGATCGGACTTGGAATATACGGCATGACCGAGACCGTAGATCAATCCGGAGTGGTCGAATGCATCTTTATGTAACAGCTTTCTTAAATAAGCGGAAATTTCATCTTCGTCCGCCCAGTCGTTTACATTCTGCTTCATATCGGCGAACATCTTGACGACCTTGATGTTGGCACCGCCGTGCCTCGGTCCTTTCAGAGAGCCGATCGCAGCCGCCATGACCGAATAGGTGTCGGTCAACGAGGAGGACACAACGTGCGTGGTAAACGTCGAATTGTTACCGCCGCCGTGTTCCATATGCAGCACGAGAGCGACATCTAACAGCCTTGCCTCAAGCGGCGTATAGCTGCTGTCCGGTCTTAAAACGCGCAGAATATTTTCAGCCGCGGACAGTTCCGGATCAGGGCGGTGGATATAAAGACTGTTCCCGTCATGATAATGGCTGTATGCCTGATAGCCGTATATGGATAAAAGAGGAAACAGGCTGATGAGCTGCAGGCACTGACGGAGGACATTCGGCAGGGAGGTGTCGTCTGCGCGGTCGTCGTAGGAATACAGTGTCAGAATGCTGCGCGCTAAGGTGTTCATCATATCGCGGCTCGGCGCTTTCATGATAATATCCCGGACAAAGCCGGTCGGCAGCGTGCGATATTCCGAGAGCATCGAACAAAAAGAAGACAGCTCATCGGGAGTCGGCAGCTTGCCGAAGAGAAGAAGATAGGTCACTTCCTCAAAGCCGAAGCGGTTCTCGGAAGTAAAGCCCTTTACAAGATCTTTGATATTATAGCCGCGGTAGATCAGCTCGCCGGGGGCCGGAACGGAAACACCGTCCACGATTTTTGATGCGCGCACTTCAGAGATGTTTGTCAGACCCGCAAGCACACCTTTTCCGTTAATATCGCGCAGCCCTCTTTTGACCTCATATTTTGTAAAAAGCTCTGTATCAATCTGGCCTGCGGCTCTGGAAAGCTCCGAAAGGCGCAATAAATCCGGTGTGATCTCAGAAAATTTTTGTTCTTCCATTGTTGTACCACCTTTCTATAACGGTTGTGGGAAATACCACGAAAAACCGAAAGCATGGATGACGAAGAATCGTCGGAAAAGCACGCTTCCCGTTCAGAAGTCGAATCGGATTTCTATCATTGTAATTAACATAATACCATGTTTTCGGGTTCTTGTTCAATAAAAATATCGCGGTTTTAGAAACATTTTAGAAAGTAGCCCGGAATCAGCAGCCCGGAATTTGTTCGGAAAATGATTGATTTTCCTTTTTTATTATGCGATAATTGGGCTTAGCGTAGAGCAAATTCAATATCAAAGGAGGACGAACATGTCAACAAAAGCTTATTATCCTATCAATGAGATAGGCGCAGGAAAGCCCGGCTTTTCCAAGACACGCTCTATCATTGAAGCCGCTTTTTACGGCAATAATGTAGTGAAAGTCAACACCTTAAAGGAGGCTTATGAGCTTGCAAAGAATTCCCCGGGAACCATTGTGACCGATATGCCGGTATACAGAGGCGAGGAATTCGGACTCGAGAGCGATGCAAAGGTTCTTCTTTTTAACGACGGAGCCGTAACCGGACGTTATGCGGCAGCTCGCCGTATCAAAGGTCAGGCCGGCGTGGATGCTGCAAAGCTGGATAAGGTTGCGATGGATGCAATCTATGAGACACGTTGGAAGACCATGTATCATGCGCAGGTATTCGTAGGTTTGGATCCGGAGTTTATGGTAAAGGCTCATCTGCTGATTCCCGAAGGCGAGGAGAATCTGCTTTATAACTGGATGCTGAACTTCCAGTATATGTCCGATGAGTATGTAAAAATGTACAAAGAGTCCCAGCCGATCGGCGGCGGCAAAGAGCCGGATATTTATATTTTTTCCGATCCTCAGTGGACTCCGCAGGAGCGTCCTGATGTGGATTACAGCTGCTTGAGCGATCCGCTTACGCTGTGCTACTTCGATACGGACGAGAACTGCGCATGCATTCTTGGTATGAAGTACTTCGGCGAGCATAAGAAGGGCACGCTGACAATGGCATGGGCGCTTGCAAACAGAAACGGCTATGCATCCTGCCACGGCGGACAGAAGGAGTACACGCTTGCTGACGGTTCTAAGTTCGTTGCTTCCGTATACGGCTTGTCCGGATCCGGTAAGTCTACACTGACACATGCAAAGCATGGCGACAAGTATCCTGCGATCAAGGTACTTCATGACGATGCGTTCATCATCAATTCGGACACCTGTGCATCGATCGCTCTGGAGCCTACTTATTTTGACAAGACAGCAGATTATCCGACAGGCTGCCCGGATAACAAATACTTATTAACGGCACAGAACTGCTCCGCAACGATGGATGAGGACGGCAAGATCCAGCTTGTTACCGAGGATATCAGAAACGGTAACGGACGTGCGATCAAGTCCAAATTATGGTCTCCGAACCGCGTGGATAAGATTGACAGCCCTGTCAATGCGATCTTCTGGATTATGAAAGACCCGACCATTCCGCCTGTTGTAAAGCTGAAAGGTGCGGCGCTTGCTTCCGTTATGGGCGCAACGCTTGCAACTAAGACTTCTACCGCAGAGCGTGTAGCTGCAGGTACGGACTTAAATGCGATCCGCATCGTACCGTATGCAAATCCGTTCAGAACCTATCCGCTCGTGAACGACTATACGAAGTTCAAGAAGCTGGTCGAGGAGAAGAATGTTGCATGCTACATCATCAATACCGGTGATTTCATGGGTAAGAAGTGCCAGAAAGAGGATACGCTCGGCATCCTTGAGACCATCGTTGAGGGCAAGGCAAAGTTCGAGAAGTGGGGACCGTTTGAGGACATCGAGATCATGAACGACTGGTCCGGCAAGACAGGCGATTTCACTCCGAATCTTCAGGATAAGGATTATGTTGCTCAGTTAAAGAGCGCAATGGAGACCCGCGTGAAGTCCGTAAAGGATTTCGGCGAGAAGGCCGGCGGTTTCGACAAGCTTCCTGATGAGGCGCTTGAAGCACTCGAGAAGCTTGTAAAAGAGATCGAGACGCTCTAAAATCAGATGTTGTTGTGCGCTGGACGCATGACAGAATAGAGAGGACAGCATGCAGAATATTGCATGCTGTCCTTTTTGTGTCACAGTGAAAAGAATTCGCCAGCGGCGAATTCTTTGAAAGATGGAAATGATCGGAATTCAACGTTCATCTGTTAAAAAATGCCGTACGCCATCTGTCGGATGAAGCAATTCCGTTCGGAAAAATTCGGGATAGAATTGCCGTTTTTCGTTCGGTGAGATCCATGTCAGATATTCTTTGCTATCATCCTCCGTAAAGCTGTCGCTGACCGGAGAAAAATCTTCGGGAACCTTCATGTAAAAGAAGAAGGAGATTTCATAGATCAGTTTCCCTGCTTTCGCGGGAGAGTCCCCGAGAAAATAATTTTCATGAATAAATCCGAGACGGTCAATCTCCATTTTTACACCGGTCTCTTCCAAAACTTCCCGAACGACTGCTTCTTCAGCTGTTTCTCCAAACTTGACACGTCCGCCGACAGAATAGAGGTAATCGCTTCTTTCATTTCCGACCATTAGAAACTTTCCGTCTTTCAGAATGATCGCGCCGACGCGGATATTGATAAAACCTTGATCGCATGGCACCGTCATATCGCTGTTCATTGACAAATCCCTCCCAACGTTTTGTTCATGCCGAATGCGCAAGCGCATTCTTCTCGCTAACGCTCATTGTATCATAAGCGGTAATCGGACACAAGGCGCTTTGCCGCAATTAAGGAAGAAGCGTTTGTGCAGAATTAGCAGAGAATTATTCATAACAGGATTGTCTTTTATAAGGAATGTATGGTATACTTAGCAATAAGAATATTTGTGATATGCGGGACAGAAGAACGCCGCGAAAAGACAGACGGGGGAAGGGAGTACGACAATGTTAAAGATTCAGGATTTTTGTGATATGAAACGATTTGAGGAAATTATGTATAACTGGGCAAAGAGTACGGGGCTTGCGACAGTGGCGGTCGGAGATGACGGACAGTATATCAGTGATTGCTATAATTTCACGGATTTTTGTATAAAGCTGACACGCGGAAGCGACGAAGGATGCCGCAGATGCGAAAAATGTGACAGGGAAGGTAAGGGTGTGTATTCCTGTCATGCAGGGCTGGTTGACTTTGGGATCCCGATCACGTTAGAAGACGGTACGGTATTAGGAAGTGTGATCGGCGGACAGGTTCTTCCTGAAAATCCTGATGAAGATAAATTCCGCCGCACAGCGAGAGAGCTTGGCATTGATGAGGACGTTTATATTGATGCGCTCCGCAAGGTAAATGTGCGGTCGAGGGATCAGATCGAGGCGGCAGCGAATCTTTTAGGCGATGTGATTAACATGTTTGTGCGCACCAGTTATGTAACAAAGGTGAACATGAAGCTTTTGGAGGAACTCAAAGACGGAATCAATGAAGCGGTCAGCGAGATCGACATTGCAAACGAGAGCACGAAGAGGATTGTCGGTTTTAGCAGCAAACAGCGGATCTTAGCCTTGAATGCTTCCATCGAGGCGGCAAGAGCGGGAGATGCAGGCAAGGGCTTTGCGGTCGTTGCGAACGAGGTACAGAAGCTTGCACAGGGAATGTCCGAGGCAAGTGTGGAGATTACTTCCTCCTTAAACAAGGTTACAGAGACGATATACAGCCTGAATAAGGGAAATGTATAGATTTAATGGGAGAAAATACATAAATTGTAATATAAATTTGTAATTTTCAGTTGATTTGACGCGCAATTTTGCGTATAATAAGAATAACCTGAAATGCTCGATCATTCCTATTATTTTGAACCTACAGTTACTTGAAAAGGGATTCCTATATTGTCTGATGGATGTCAGGCCTCCGGATGAAAATCTATGCAGGGGAAGGCAGAAGTTATGATTGCGGTTACCCACCTGGCGTTTGCTAGGAGTCAAAAGATAGGAACCGGCATTTCGGCAAACAATAGAAAGTACGCTGAGCGGACTTTCTATTGTCATGAATACAAAAGAAAAAGCAGCCAATACATGGCTGCTTTTTCTTTTGCTGTGAATGTTGGACGGGTAAAGAGGGAATGAAATGGGGATGCAAAATGACGCGGACAGGAGAGAGGCATTAAGCCGGGCAATGCGCCAGTCGTCCGGCGCGGGCGGACGGCGCGGTATGGGACCGGGGCACAGGTACATAGGGAGTGTGCTGTTTCCATGTCTGCTTTTTGTGGCACTACTGTGCGGCGGGATGATTTTATGGAGCTATGCCAATCACAAACCGCCGTTTTATGTGCTGGTTGGTGACCGATCGGGGGACAGCGCTGATGGTGAAGGGCAGGAAAAAGCGACGGGGGATGGGCAGGAGTACCGAACGGATGGTATGAAGGAGTTAAGCGGACAGGTGCAGATTCCTTATGAGGTGCCGGAGACGGTGCGCGTTCTGCTCATGAACAGTGATTTTTCTTCTGTTTATCACGAACAGCTTGTGCTAAAGGGACGTGCGGGTGAGATTACGATCACGCCTGCGGCGCTTCGCGAGACCTTTGACGAAGTGGGTGAACAGCTCTTGCAGGAAGGGTTTTTATTGGAGAGTGAAGGGGAACGTTATGTGTTGAGACCGCATGAAGCGGATACGGAGGGAACCGGGCAGGGCAGTGGACGGTTAAGGATTCTCTCAATCAGCAGGGCATGCGGGACGCCGTCCTATCGGGGCTGCCTTTATCTTTATATGAGGGACGATCAGCTCATATTGGTTAATGAACTTTCTCTGGAGGAATATTTATACAATGTTTTGCCGAGCGAAATGCCCGCCTCCTATCATGAGGAGGCGTTGAAAGCGCAGGCAGTCTGCGCGAGAACGTATGCGTGCGCGGTTATGGAAAACCCGCGCTATCCGGATTTTGACGCGCATCTGGATGACAGTACTTCCTGTCAGATGTATGGAAATCTGGAGGAGCATGAGAATACGACGGCGGCCGTGGAGCAGACAAGGGGGGAGATCCTGTTGTTTCAGGAGCGCCCGGTCAGCACCTATTATTATTCTACTTCGTGTGGAATCGGAAGCGATATGAGTGTGTGGCAGGGCTTTGCGGTCGAGGAGTATCCTTATCTGCAAAGCCGCAGTCAGAATGCGGCGCATGAGGCATTGCAGCTTACGGACGACACGGAGTTTGCGGCATACCTGACAGCGGAGCATGAGGATGTGGAGAGTGCTTATCCGTGGTATCGGTGGAGCTGTCAGATTTCCGGTGTGAATGCGGACACCCTGTACGAAAGGCTAAAGGAGCGTTATCAGGTCAAGCAGGAAAGCGTGGAGCTTGTGGGAATGGATACGTTGCAGCTGCAGGTGAATGAGCTTCCGCACTTAGGACGCATCCGGACGTTGTCGATCGATGCGAGAAGTTCGTCCGGCTGTGCGACATGTCTTTTGATCGAGGGAGAGAACTGCAGCTATCGCATTTACGGGGAGTATAATGTCCGCTATCTGCTCTGCGACGGGGAAACGACTGTGACAAGGCAGGATGGGAGTACAGCCGTCATGAGGACGATCCTGCCGAGTGCTTATCTCATTTTGACTCCTTTGCTGGACAAAGAGGAATTAATAGGGTATTCTATAGTAGGCGGTGGTTACGGACACGGTGTTGGCATGTCGCAGAACGGAGCGGATACGCTTGCGGCGTTAGGCGTGGGCTATCGGGATATTCTGGATTATTATTACATAGGAACCGAATGGAAGACACCGAACTAACTGATCATATGGATGATACGGAGAGGAAAATGATTCGCTTTATCAAGGTATTTATGGGAAAAATGAAACGGGATGATGTGGGCGCGCATGCGGCATCTGCGGCGTTCTTTATGTTTCTTTCCATTTTTCCGATTTTAATGCTTCTTTGTTCGGTGCTGCCGTATACACATATTTCCGAGGCGGATCTGCTCAGGGTAGTGACGGATTTACTTCCCTCAAGTATTGATCCGCTGGCGATCAGTGTGATCGGCGAGCTGTATGACCAGTCTGCAACGATCATTTCCATTTCCGCAGTATTTATCGTCTGGTCCGCGGCAAAGGGAATCCTAGCGCTTCTCAGGGGCTTAAATGCCGTGCAGGAGGTCATTGAGACGCGCAATTATTTTGTGTTGCGCTTTTGGTCCTGTATTTATACAGTCATTCTGCTCGCGCTCATCGTTTTTTCGCTGATCGTGCTTGTGTTCGGCAACACGATCATCAACAATCTTCTTTCCCATCTGCCGAGCGTCCGGTATATGGCAGTCATTTTAATGCCGTTTCGCTATGCTGTTGTCATTGTCGCACTGGCGCTTGTATTTGCGCTGATGTATGCGCTTATTCCGAATAGAAAAAACAAGATTTTTAACAAGATGCCGGGAGCCATTTTTGCAAGTTTTGGCTGGACGGTATTTTCATGGGCGTTTTCGATGTATGTGGAACGTTACGGCGCTTTTAACATGTACGGAAGTCTGACGACGATCGTGATCGTCATGCTTTGGCTGTATTTTTGTATGTATATCCTGCTGCTCGGCGATGAATTCAATTATTTTTTGCAGCCGCTGCTTGAGCTGCTTCGGGTGAACCGTCAGGTGCGGAAAAAGGTTGAAAAGGAGAACGAAGAAAAACATCCCGTTTCCAAAACGTAAGGGTTTGGGATAAAATCAGATAAAAACTTTGCAAATTCATACCTTGACTTTTTGAATCGCAGTGATTACAATAGGTAACATAAAAAGCGATGAGCATGTAAAAGTACTTGATAACCCAGCAGAGAGAGGATGTCACCGGCTGAAAGCATCCTTAGGAAGTGTCCTGTATGATATTCCCATGTGAGCCGCCCGTTTGAAACAGTGTATCCGCACTTGAAAGTAGGACGGGACGTGGCAGCGCGTTAAGCTGATCGAGAGTCTGTGTTCGGAAACAAATTTTGTTATCCGATAGCAGGAATCAGGGTGGTACCGCGGAGTTTATTCGTCCCTTGCATATGCAAGGGACATTTTTTTGCGCGATAAGCAGAGAAGCAAAGTGTTTTTTATGCGGATGCCGTGCTCGCACGAGCAGACGCATAGAAAATATTTTGCGGCGAGCAACGCGAGCCTGAAATGCTTTGCATTTCAGGCTGCTTATCGAAGAGTAACGAAAAGAAACCAGAAAAATTCATTTAGAATGCACCTTTTCGTATTTATGCGGAGGGGGTGGAAAGGAGTAAGCAGCAAAATATGAAAGAAAAACTGGCAAAGATCAAGGAAGAGGCGCTGAAACAGATTGCGGGCAGTGATGCGCTGGAAAAGCTCAATGAGGTAAGGGTCAATTTCCTTGGCAAAAAGGGGGAACTGACAACCGTCTTAAAATCCATGAAGGACGTCGCACCGGAGGAACGCCCGAAGGTCGGTCAGATGGTCAATGAGATCCGGGATGAGATCGAGCGTGTGCTGGAGCAGGCGAAAACGCAGATGGAGACAAAAGCGCGTGAGGCAGCAATGAAGCGAGAGGTGATCGATGTAACGCTTCCTGCAAAAAAGAATTTAGTCGGACACCGGCATCCGAACCGCATTGTCTTAGACGAGGTGGAGCGGATCTTCATCGGCATGGGCTATGAAGTGGTAGAGGGACCGGAAGTGGAATATGATTATTACAATTTCGAGGCGTTGAACATTCCTGCAGACCATCCGGCAAAGGACGAGCAGGATACTTTTTATGTGACGAATGAGATTCTTCTGCGCACGCAGACATCTCCCGTTCAGGTACGGACAATGGAAAAAGGAAAGCTGCCGATCCGCATGATCGCGCCCGGCAGGGTATTCCGCTCCGACGAGGTGGATGCGACGCATTCGCCGTCGTTCCATCAGATTGAAGGAATGATCGTAGACAAGGGGATTACCTTTGCGGACTTAAAGGGAACGCTTGCCCAGTTTGCAAAAGAATTGTTCGGAGAAAAAACCAAGGTGAAATTCCGTCCGCATCATTTCCCGTTCACAGAGCCGTCCGCAGAGGTGGATGTCTCCTGTTTCAAGTGCGGCGGGGAGGGATGCCGATTCTGTAAGGGAAGCGGCTGGATCGAGATTTTAGGATGCGGCATGGTTCACCCGAAAGTGTTAAAGATGAGCGGCATCGACCCTGACGTTTATTCCGGTTTTGCGTTCGGAATCGGTTTGGAGCGCATTACCCTGTTAAAATACGAAATTGACGACATGAGACTCTTATATGAAAATGATGTGAGATTTTTGAAGCAATTTTGACAGATCAAATAAGAAAGGAAAGCATGCGATGAATACAGCATTATCATGGATTAAAGCATATGTGCCTGAATTGGATTGCACGGATAAGGAATACTGTGATGCCATGACGTTATCGGGAACGAAGGTCGAGGGCTATGAGCGCATGGACAAAAACCTGCAAAGTATCGTAGTCGGGCAGATCATAAAGATTGAGAAACATCCCGATGCCGATAAACTGATCGTCTGTCAGGTTAATATCGGCAGCAAGACGATTCAGATTGTCACGGGAGCGTCTAATGTCAGGGAGGGCGATAAAGTTCCCGTTGTTTTGGATGGCGGAAAAGTAGCGGGAGGACATGACGGCGGTCCTCTGCCGGAGGACGGGATCACGATCAAAGCGGGACAATTGCGCGGTGTGCCGTCAAACGGTATGATGTGTTCGATTGAAGAACTCGGTTCGGATCGTAATTTCTATCCCGAGGCGCCGGAAAACGGTATTTATATTTTTGCGGACGATGTCGAGGTCGGCGCGGACGCGATCGAGGCGCTCGGACTGCACGATACGGTATTTGAATACGAGGTCACCTCTAACAGAGTGGACTGCTACAGCATTTTAGGAATTGCGCGAGAGGCAGCGGCGACATTTGGAAAGGCGTTTGTTCCGCCTGTCGTCAAAGAGACAGGGAATGACGAAAAAGCGGAGGACTACATTTCCGTGGAAGTAAAGGATATGGAACTCTGCACAAGATATTGCGCGCGCGTTGTTAAAAATATAAAGATTGCGCCGTCGCCGAAGTGGATGCAGAGACGGCTTGCGGCAAGCGGCATCCGCCCGATCAACAATCTGGTTGATATTACCAATTATGTTATGGAGGAATACGGACAGCCGATGCATGCGTATGATCTCAGCACGATTGCAGGTAAAAAGATCATAGTGCGCCGTGCAGCCGACGGCGATGAATTTCAAACGCTGGACGGACAGATACGCGCTCTGGATAAAGATGTGCTGATGATCTGTGACGCCGAAAAAGAGATCGGCATTGCGGGGATCATGGGCGGCGAAAATTCTAAGATCACGGATGACGTGACAACGGTTCTTTTTGAGGCGGCGACCTTCAACGGCGCGAACATCAGAAAATCCGCGAAACGGATCGGACTTCGCACAGACGCTTCCGGCATTTTCGAGAAAGGGCTTGAGCCGCGCAATGCGCAGGCTGCCATCGACCGTGCCTGTGCGCTCATCGAGGAGCTTGGCTGCGGGGAAGTGGTCGGCGGTATGGTGGACGTGAAAGCACCGTTTAAGGATCCGGTCAGAGTGCTTTTTGAGCCGGAAAAGATCAACGAGTTCCTTGGCACACAGATCGCGCGGGAAGAAATGCTGAAAATATTTGAGCGTATCGAGATCGTCTATGATGAAAAGACAAATGAACTGATCTGCCCGACGTTCAGACAGGATCTGCTCGGCTTTGCGGATATTGCCGAGGAGGTCGCAAGATTTTACGGTTATGATAAGATAC
>CAMWSU010000094.1 GCA_947176965.1 uncultured Lachnospiraceae bacterium
GAACACGCTAACAGGCTCTGAAAATCGTATCTTCTGTATGTGGTTATGTACATGAAGGGGATGCGGCTCCGGAGGCATGTCCGGTATGTAAGGCTCCGGCGGATAAGTTTGTTGCGCAGGGTTCGGATTTAACATGGGCGGCAGAGCACGTTGTAGGCGTTGCACAGGGCGTTCCCGAGGACATTATGGCTGACTTGAGAGCAAACTTTAACGGAGAGTGCTCCGAGGTCGGCATGTATCTTGCAATGGCGAGAGTCGCATATCGCGAGGGTTATCCTGAAGTTGGTCTTTACTATGAGAAAGCAGCTTGGGAGGAAGCGGAGCATGCGGCTAAATTTGCAGAGCTGCTCGGTGAGGTTGTGACCGATTCTACCAAGAAGAACTTGCAGATGCGTGTTGAGGCTGAGAATGGTGCGACTGCGGGCAAGACAGATCTTGCAAAGCGCGCAAAGGCGTTAAATCTTGACGCGATCCATGATACGGTTCATGAGATGGCACGTGATGAGGCTCGTCACGGCAAGGCGTTTGAGGGTCTGCTGAAGAGATACTTTAACTAATCAGAACGCCTGATTTTAGGGGATTTTCCAAGAGGAATGAGTGAAAACTTGTTCCTCTTTTTTTGCCTGCTGCCTGTTTTTACCTATTTTTCATGGCAACCTATATCCATTATATTACTTTATAGATTTTATTCCCGCGAGCAACGAGCCAAGCGGCCGTGCTTGCACGGACAGTTGGCGAATGCCGCGAGGGTCAAATACCCCACCTCTTGGGGCGTTTCAAGTTTGATGCCCCGCTGCTTGCGGCGGGGTATTTGACTAGCATTAGTATCCATAGTATTTTTTCACATCTTGCCAATGTTCTCGACAATACCAATCATAACTTTTAGAATTTATTACACTTTCTGCAAAAAATGCCTCCTTACCACAGATTGCGCATACATGTTCATACCCCTTGTCTTTTGTGTTGTGTGGAGTAGATGATGCAGATGCATATGCGCTTGCAATTATAGTAACAAACAAACCACCTATAACTAGTGCAAAACTTAAAAGTCCTATAGCGTTAGCAGGTGGTAATTTATCAAAGAAAATTCCCAAAAAGGTTAATATGCCCAAACATATTAGTATTAAGCCAATTATTACTCCTAAATTCATAAACTCACCTCCATATTATCGGTTCTTAAAACACAGCTTGCAATATTGCATATATCTTTGCGCATATGCTATTGCTTCATCTTCTGTTTTGAACTTTGGCATTTCTTTTGGCACAACTTTTGAATGGCAACAACCACCTATTTTGTGAAGTGTATTGCGATTAGTATTTATAAAATATTTGTCCATACTTATTTCTCTCCTTTTCTTTGATAAGCCCATTTTAGAGTTTATAACTCTATTTGTCAAGGGTTTAACGCATTTCGCTTATACTTATTTGGAGAGGTGCAAACCATGAAATATAATGAGAGAATAAGGGAAATCAGGGAAGATTCTTCTCTAACACAACAAAAAGTTGCTGACCTATTACACATAGGGCAAAGAACATATGCAGATTATGAGAGCGGCAAAACAAGAATCCCTGTTGATAATCTATTAATTCTTGCTAAATTCTACAATGTGTCTGTGGACTACATTACAGGAGCAAGCAACATTAAAACAGAATATCCAAAAGCATAGGCAGCAGCATTTATATTTCTATAATGCCGCTGCCTATTATTTATTGCTTCTTTGCATTTTCAGCTATGTAAGAATCTAATCTATTAATTATCGCCTTTATTTTCTCCTGTAAGGCTTGTAAATAGTATTTTGTACTGTTGGCAATCAATTTAGCTTCTGCCTGTCCTTCGTCTGTATATGCGGATTCTGCTGCCTTTAAAAGACAAACTAAAGATTCTTGATGATACGCTACCTCTAAAAAATCCCTCATAATTGAATACAGCTCTTCCATTTTCTTAATCTCCCTTCTTGAAGAATGGGGAGAAAATTTTTAATATCATTAAAATATAATAATGGTTCAATAAAATTTCTCCCTATTTTTTATAGTGACTGTATACAATTACATCTTTTCGAGATTCTTTAACAGTTCATCAACGCCTCTTTCAGGGATAGCAATATAATATTTATGTGTTACATTGCTGTTGCCATGCCCCATTTGATTGTCTAACTGATATACTCCTGCTGTCTGTTGTTCTGCCATGGTAAAACTTCCTTAGAAATTGTCTTTTTGTTGTCCGAACTTCTAAAGAGGTTGTTTATAGTTGCTGTTTAGATTGTCCCAAATGATGTCCTTTGCAATCCCTTCGATTCCAAGTCAATACTGCCTTATAGCCCTTACGAAATAAAAGATGGAATAAAGCGGTATCATAATAAATTTATGATTTTGGGAGAATGTAATATAAATCGCTAGGTTTGTTACACAAAAATACTCTTCTTACTATGGCAGAAATATCATGCTTGGATTTGTTGTGAAAAAGGTTGATCTGTCCGCCAATGCTAAGTTGATTGAAAAAATTCAAAATACGGATTTGGATAAACATATGCATGGGAATTTTGAGTTTATAGAAAGTAATGGTGTAGCAGAAAGTTATAAATGTATATATAGGATACAGTCGGGTGAGGTAGAATTACGTCATATCTTTTTGGATTATTCCCGTATTATGTAAGGTTGATTGATCTAAAAAGCTGCATGGAGGATAGGGAGTAAATAGTCCGCAATTCTCTGCGTTGCAACACCATTGTTAGTATGATATGATAGACAAAGATAATACAGTCGCCACATCAGAAAGTGAGATGAAGGGGGATAAAGATGGAACTTTTTCGTAAAAAAATAGGACCGGTTTTTGTGAAAGGAGACAGCGATTTAACAGAGTATATTGGAAAACTGGAGGGATTAAAGGAACGTGTTGATGAGAATTTGAAGCAAGAAATTGATAAGCAGATCAAATATGCAAAATACGGCGAAGCAGGGGAAAAGAATATTGCCTTTGAACTGAAAAACAGCGACATGGATATGATGATTTTGCATGATTTATATTTTGAATCGGGGGATTTGACAGCACAAATAGATTATATCGTGATAACAAGAAAAATGATATTTGTTATAGAATGTAAAAACCTTTACGGGAATATTAAAATTGATAATCGTGGAACATTCATAAGACTTTCCAGTGGGAAAGAGGAGAAAGGGATTTACTCTCCGATTACACAAAACGAGAGGCATTTGCAGCTAATCAGGAAGATTAGGCTCGATTCCATGAATTTAATTCAAAAACGGATATTTAACAAAAATTTTGACAGTAGGTATAAATCTGTTGTTGTGCTTGCAAATCCGCAGACAGTTCTAAAAGATCGGGAAGCGCCGAAGGAAGTGAAGGAAAAAGTGATCCGGTATGACCAAGTGACCGGATATATCAAGAAGGCAAATGACGAAAGCGGCCTGTCGGTTTTGTCCGCGGATGATATGAAGGAAATCGCTGAATTTTTTTTGAAAAGCGCGATACCCAGCAAATCGGATTATACAAGAAGGTTTCAGCAGCTTGCGGCGCGTTCCACTAAAGAAGGTACATCCGTGAAGGAGAAAAAAGCGAATGCCCTTGATTCCGAGAAGAAAAAGTATTCAGATAGGGAGATGACTAAAGAAGTGCCCTTATCGAAGAGTGCGGAATTGCAGGGGGATAAACAGGAGGAGATGATAAAAAGGCTAAAAGCATATCGTCTGCAGGAAAGCAGACAGAACCACATAAAGCCTTATTACATATTCAACGATGAGCAGATGAAGGATTTGATAAATAAGATGCCTCAAAATGCAGAAGAGCTTTTGAAGGTATCTGGTTTTGGCACTGCGAAAGTAGAGAAGTATGGAGAAGCCATATTGAAAATCCTTCATTCCTGATAAGGTATGGAACGGCAAACAAACATAATCACCAATGGCACAGAACATATTCTCAAACCTTCAAAATCGAAAACAACGGCAGAATCCTATTTGCAGTTCCCCGCGATAACGCCGGAAGCAAGCCCCGCTTACCGCATGTCTTTCTGCAATTGGTCTTCTATCTTCTCGTCTGCCAGCCCGTATTTTCTGAATGCGTTTAGAGCATAGTATAAATCCGCCTGCCGCCGAAAATATCCACACCAAGCACGCTCGCGCCCGCCGTTTACGGCGATTTCCATAGTATAGCAGGTTCGAAAATGAGGTCGAAGTCCGATCATATAAGGAGCTTTTTTTAAGGTCACTTTGTCTATGTATCTGTTTTTGATGATCCGACATTTTCGAAACTGACGGTAATAGGAATAGTCTTCTGTTACCCATGCCGTGGAAGCGCCGGACTGCGGGTCTGCCAAATAAGAGAAATTGACGACTCCGATTTTCGAAAGCTGCGCGCCAAAGGCTTCTTTCTCCGCATCGGACGGTAATTGTTCGGAAACAGAACGTAAAATAGAACGCATATATTGTTTCTGATAATCTGAGATCCACCATGTAAAACAAAAAACAAAGAGGCAAAACAGGAGTGCGATCCACTGGTAAACACCGAGGACACCGTCGGTTTCATCCAAGATCATATAGACCATGTCCAGCATGGGCAGAATCATGAAAACACTTAACAGGCCAATAAATGTCCGGGGAGCACGGAGCTTTGCCTTCAACTGTTCCTCCTCGTTTGAGAACCAGCGCGCAAACGCTGGCGTTCGTTCAAGCTCCTGTTGAAACAGCTTTTGTCTGGATGCCGTTTTTTTGTCTTTCATCAACAGCAGAAAAATAATCCCGCAAAAGATAAGACAGCCGACTAATCCAATGATCCCCATCGTCACGCTGAAGTCCGCCAACTCTATATCACCTTCCGCCAAAAGCTGCTTTCTTCGAAATACCGAAAACGGGATCAGGGCAAAGAACAATATTGCGAGGATGCCGAGAACGACATAAATCAGTTTGTTTGTTTTCTTTCCCAATGGAATGCCTCCTTCTGTTAAAAATCCATCTATTGGTAGTGTACTGAAATAATTGGAAAATGGCAACTGCCTGACTAAGAGATATTTTGGAACAATTTTTACGCAAAATCCGTAAAAACTATTGACTAATAAAAAGTTTTTATCATACTATCAGTAAAGAGGGGGCGATTACATGATTGTCAGACCGTATTATATGGATATATTAACAACATACCGTGACGTGCCGTTAGTGAAAATATTGGCAGGCATCCGTCGCTGCGGGAAATCTACTATTTTGGAAATGCTGAGAGAAAATCTGACACACAGCGGCGTTGCCGCCGATCATATTATTACCATGCGTTATACCTCGGAAATTTTCAGCGATGGCATGACGGATAAAGATATGTATAGAGGTATTAAGGAAAACATGACGGACGATGGGAAATACTATCTTCTGCTCGATGAAGTGCAGGAGATAGAGGGATGGGAAAAAGCCGTCAACAGCCTGCTCGAAGATCAGAATACGGATATTTACGTGACCGGTTCTAATTCAAAGCTGATGTCGAGCGAAATATCCACCTACCTTACAGGCAGATATATTTCCATCCCAGTATTTACATTGTCGTTTGCGGAGTATGTGGAGTTTAGGAAGTTGAGCGGTTGCACGCCGAGAGAAATTTTGAATGAATATATTCGGATGGGCGGCTTTCCCGTTGTTGCGGCGGGTAATTTTGATGAGCGCTCCGCGTATCAGATCGTAGAGGATATTTACCATTCTGTTATTACGAATGATATTACGAAACGGCATAATATTACGAACTTTGACTTGTTTCACCGTGTTGTAAAATATATCGTAGAAAACGTGGGAAAGACTTTCTCTACGAATGCGATTGTGAAGTTCTTGAAAAGCGAGGGGCGTTCTCTTTCGATTGAATCTGTTTACAACTATCTGGAATGGCTTGAAAAAGCGTTTATCATTTATCGGTGCAGAAGATATGATCTGCAGGGAAAAGCGGTGTTGAAGACACAGGAAAAATTTTATCTCGCGGATGCTTCTCTAAAATATTGTATCATGGGATTTAATCCGAAAGCGGTTGCCGCAATGTTGGAAAATATTGTTTATTTTGAATTGCGTAGAAAGGGTTATGAGGTTTACATTGGAAAATATGAAACAAAAGAAATCGATTTTGTAGCAGTCCGACGTGACGAGCGCATCTATGTTCAGGTATGCCGTAATCTGCCGGAGAAGTCTGACCGAGAAATTGCGAATCTTTTAGAGATCAGAGATCATTATCCGAAGTATGTTGTTACGCTTGACGAGTTTGCGGCCGGAAATATTAACGGGGTTAAGATTATGCACCTGTCTGATTTTTTACTTGGAGGTTTTACGTAATGCTGTTGATCGGAGCGAAAATACAGGAATATCGAAAAAACGCCGGCCTCAGTCAGGAGGAGTTTGCCGCGAAGATCGGTGTGACGAGACAGGCGGTATCCAAATGGGAGCTGGATAAGGCGTATCCGGATTTAGATAAGCTGGTGGTCATCTGCGATGTTTTTCAGATTAGCATAACGGAATTTATATACGGTAAAATGACTGCCGCGCCGGATGAAACAACTAGTGGGGAAGCTTTGGAAATGAATATGATATCCGCGGGAAAGGCGCGGGGAAAAGGGGCTTCGATGCGGCTTGGCACCATGCTCGTGCTGCTCGGCGCACTGTTTTTGTTCTGCGGCGTGATGCTGGTCACGACCCTGTTTCATTATGCGTGGAAAAAAGAGGACGGGCTCATAGAGCGGGCAAGAGTGGAGCGGGTTTATCAGCAGTATACAAAGGCGGATCTCAGTTTTTATGACGACGTTTCCCGCAAGGTCTTAAAGACGGTATGGCTGGACGTTGACGGCATCCGGGAAGGCGATTATATTGCGTGCTACACCGATGAGAAGCAGCAGGGGATTTACTATGAATATCATGCGCGGACACCGGTTGCGCTTGCGGTTCTTACGGGGGGATTTTTCGTACTCTTTTTGCTGTGCCTTGCGGAGCTTCGCCGTCTTTCAAAAGAAAACGGGTGGCATGTACTGATCGATGAGAAAAAAGAAAAGGAGCAGACATGATCGGGATCAACAGAAAAACGGGAATCGCCGCGGCCGCAGTTTGGCTGTTTGCGGTCTTCTTGGGACTGTGGTTTGCGGGAGTTCTTTCTTTTAGCGGAAAACGGATGCCGGAAGCCGAAGAAAGCGCTGTAGCGGCAGGACAGAATGAGGAACAGGCGCGGGTCTGGGAGATCGTCTTTCGGGGCATGAAGTTTACAATACCGCAAAAAGGAATCGCGTTAGTGCATGAGAGCGGCTGCCTGAATATCAGGCAGACCGATTCGTATTTGATTCAGATTTCGATAGAGGATGATACGATCGACGACATATGGGAAAGCATGGACACCAGACGGGAGTCGCTTATTGAATCCGGTTACCGCATGGAAAAAGAAGCGGAACGGCTGACGGAAGGCGGACAGGACCGTATCCGGTATGTGGTCAGTATGGAAAAGGAGCGGGGAAGCGATTATGACCGTTCCTATTTTGAGGTGGTGCTTGCGCCTGCAATGGCAGGGCGGCATATCTTGGCGGTCATCCGGTACGACGGAATCGATGTGGAAGGTCTGGATGAAGAAACGCGCGATCAGGTGTATGCGGAAGGGTTTGCCGCGGCGGAGGCCATCTTAGATAGGGCGTGTTCCACGGACGAGATCGATGATGAGGCGGGTAGTTATTGGATGGAAGATGTGAGCCTTGATCCGGAACAGCCGTATCCTGCGGAGGATACGATCACGTACGGGGACGGGCAGTACATGCTGACCGTCCGGCTGCCCGAAGGCTGTATGCTGGTCTCGGATACGATCGCGGGAAAAGAGTATTTTGATTCGGTCAATCAGGTTTATGTATATGCGAATGTGATAGAATACAAATGGCAGACGGCCAAGGATATGGCGGACAGCCTCGCAGCGAGGGAGCTTTCCCGCATTCATGAAGAAGGAGAGACGGAGGTAAACGGAAGAACATTTTATTATTACTCTTATTCCGTTTTGGAGTATGAAAAGAGCAAAACAACGATCCGTTACCACTTTGAGGCGTTTTGTGATTTGGAAGACGGGAGCATTTACACGATAGCCGGGTATACGCAAGATTATCCGGAAGCGCTTGAGAAAACCTACTATCAAGATTGGATGGATGTGACCCTTCTTTCGGCATGAGAAACTAATGGTTGCGATTCGGCAACCAGATTTTGCTTGTAAAAGAGAACCGATTTTCCACATAATCTTTTTTAACAAAAAAAGAAAAGGAGCATGGGGACAAACATGAAAAAAATGAAAAAAGCAGGAGTGATATTCATTGCGGCGGCAATGGTCTGCGGACTGGCAGCCTGCGGCAATTCCGAAGAGGAAAGCGGGACAACAGGAAGCGTAACGCCGGCGGCATCTTATCAGGATTTCGCGCAGGGCAGCGGATGGGATACGGACTCGGATACAGAGCCGGATGGCGGGCAGGACACCGATTCGGAGGATGATCAGGACGCCGGACAGGGCACAGACTCGGATGGCGGGCAGAACGCAGCTTCAGAGGACGGTCAGGACGCCGGACAAGACGCAGATCCGGAGGATAATCAGGAAGCCGGACAGGATACAGATTCAGAGGGCGGTCAGAATGATAAGCAGGATGCAGATGCTCCGACCGCGGACGATTATGCATTTTCCTCGAATGATTGGAAAACGCTGGAATTTGCTTTAGACGGAGTGGTCTACACATTTCCCTTAACGTGGTCCGATATTGAGGCGGCAGGCTTTCTGATTGACGAGGATTATCGTCATGAGGTGTTGGAATCCAATTATTATACGTTGGGCGTGAACGCGGAAACGGAAGCGGGGGAGCGGATATCCGTCCGGTTTAAGAATTTTACCGAGGGGGATCGGGAGCTGCAGGATTGCGATGTGTATGGAATCGGGTTTGATCTGTCGGAATGGAGGGATGTCAATCCGGATGTGATGTTATGCAACGGCGTGACATTCGGCATGACGGCTGAGGAAGTAAAGGCGCTCATGGGTGAGCCGGACTACTATTATGAAAGCGAAGGCGATGATTATACAAGCATCCGCATGGAGTATTATGCCACGGGACATTCCTATGAAAATGAAATTGAATTTAATTTTTGGAACGGGGCATTAACCGAGATTGACATCCTAAATAAGGAGTGATCGTAAACGGAGCGGGAAAAGACAGCGGAAGCTGTCTTTTTTTTCCTGATTCCGGTCTTTGTGCGTGAATTTTATTCTTTTTTTATAATAATTCGCCAACTGTTTATAGAAACTGTTTGTGGATTGTATTATAATGAAAACATGATGGAAATCGGTATTGCAGGTCGATCGAACGGGAGGCGGGCATGAAGCTAAAGACGAGATTGCAGATCACATTTGTTGCAATGATCCTGATGCCCCTGCTGCTGATCGGCTTGATTTACGGTGTGACGCGGATTGCGATGGCAAACACCTTACGGGACCAGTACGGAATGAAGGGGGTGAGCGTATCGCTCATTTCCAATCCGGTCGAGGCGTTCAGCGAGCTGACTGACGAGGAGTATCGCGAGTTGTCCGCTATGACGGAGGAGGATCCGGGAAGGCTGCTTGACGTTTCGTACCTTGAAAGCATTAGCGCGCAGCTCGAGAAAAAAGCGTCCGGTCTCTTTGTTTTTGTGAACGGGGAAAGCTTTTATCATCGGTTCGCGGCCCATGATGAAGCGGCGGATGTTTTGGAGGAGCTTGGCAAAAATATAGAGCTCGGCGGAGACGGATACTATCTGGGCGCACGTAAGCTGTTGATCAAACAGCTTTATTTTTCCGTGCAGGGAGTCGGGGATGGAAAAATCTATATCGTAACGCGGGTGCGGAATTTCATTTCCGCGGGCTTGCTCTTTTCCCTGATGATCCTAATTATTCTTGTGCTGCTTGTGACGAGCTTCTTTTTGACGGGGTGGATCAGAAACGGTGCATTCACGCCTCTTTCGGAATTTAATATCGCCATGCAGCGGATTGCGGACGGGGATTTTGACTATGTGCTGTCCACGGGATTTAAGGGAGAAATTTCCGAGCTTTATGAGAATTATAATCAGATGCGTCTGCGCTTAAAGGAGTCTGCAGAGGAGCAGGCGCAGGCGGATAAGCAGAACAGGGAGCTGATCAGCAATATTTCCCACGACTTAAAAACGCCCATCACCTCAATCAAGGGCTATGTGGAGGGAATCATGGACGGCGTTGCGGACACGCCTGAGAAAATGGATCGTTATATTAAGACCATTTACAATAAGGCGAATGATATGAACCGTCTGATCAACGAGCTGACAATTTATTCCGGGATTGATTCGAACCGGATTCCGTATCATTTTCGCAAGCTGAATGTAGCGGATTATTTTAATGACTGTGTGGAGGAGGTCGGTTTGGACCTGGAGGGGCAGAATATCCGCCTGAATTATTCCAACATGACGCCTCCTGACACGCTTGTCATTGCGGATCCCGAGCAGATGAAGCGGGTCATCAACAATATTGTGAGCAACAGTGTCAAGTATATGAACCGGGCGAGCGGAACGATCGATATTCGGATCTTGGATGAGATCGATTCGATCAGAGTCGAACTGGAGGACAACGGGAAAGGCGTGTCCGCCAAGGAGATCGGCAGAATTTTTGAGCGGTTTTACCGTACGGACGCTTCGCGCAATTCATCGCAGGGAGGAAGCGGCATCGGGCTTTCCATTGTGAAAAAGATCATTGAAGACCACGGCGGATATATTTGGGCGACAAGTAAAGAAGGGGAAGGTGTCTGCATGCATTTTGTGCTTCGCAAGTTTGTGGAGAATCCGGACACCGTGCAGGCGGAATAAGGAAAGTGCAGAAACTGTGCAGGCGGAATGAGGAGTCCTCTGAACACCGGCAGACAGGATTTTGAAGGCTGACAGGAAGACAGAGAATGGCTGGAAACCGCATACGATGACAGAAAACGGGAGACTGGAGGGATGGCATGAGCCGCATTTTGATTGTCGAGGATGAAAAGGAGATCGCAGACCTCGAAAAAGATTATTTGGAGCTTTCGGAGTTTCAGGTGGAGATCGCAAACGATGGGAACGAAGGACTGAATAAGGCGCTTTCCGAGGAGTATGCGCTCGTTGTACTCGATCTGATGCTTCCGGGGATGGACGGTTTTGAGGTATGCCGCCGCATCCGGGAGGAAAAGAATATCCCGATCCTGATGGTATCGGCAAAAAAGGATGATATTGACAAGATCAGAGGACTTGGACTCGGTGCGGATGATTACATGACGAAGCCGTTCAGCCCGAGTGAGTTGGTCGCACGCGTAAAGGCACATCTGGCAAGATATGACAGACTTGTCGGTTCTGGACAGAAGCAGAATGATATTGTGGAGATCCGGGGGCTCAAGATTGACAAAACGGCGCGCCGCGTCTATGTGGACGGAGAAGAGCGGACATTTACCACAAAGGAATTTGATCTTTTGACGTTCTTGGCGGAGAATCCGAATCATGTGTTTACGAAGGAGGAATTGTTCCGCGAAATATGGGATATGGATTCGGTCGGGGATATAGCGACGGTGACGGTCCATATTAAGAAGATTCGAGAAAAACTGGAATACGATACGTCAAAGCCCCAGTATATTGAGACGATATGGGGCGTTGGCTACCGGTTCAAAGTATAAAAGGTGCGCGTGATGAGGTGAGCCGGACGGTTTGTTGTGAGGTTCAGCCTGCGGTGCATGGATGGGGCATGGATGAAGACAGTCATTCTATATGAGGATCAGGATATTCTTGTATGTGAGAAGCCGGCGGGACTTGCGGTACAGAGTGCGCGCGCATCGGAAATGGATATGGAGAGCGAACTGCGCAATTACCTGCATGGCTGCGGGGTGTATGTGGTTCATCGCTTAGACCAGCCGGTGGAGGGGCTTCTTGTTTTTGCCAAAAGCAGCGCGATGGCGGCAAAACTGGGTGCGCAGATGAAGAACGGCACGATGAAAAAGTATTACCGCGCGCTGGTCTGCGGAAGGATGCAGCAGACGGAAGGCGAATGGGTTGATGAGATTGTAAAAAAAGGAAACGGCGTCGGCGAAATCGTGACGGGCAGCGCGGAAAACGGGAAGCAGACGGCATCGGACGTGCATGCGGGCATCTGCGAAGAGCCAAAGAAGCAGACGCGGCGCGGCGGTGATGCGAATGCGGAGGCAAAACGCGCCGTACTTTCATATCAGGTGGAATCATATGATGCTGACACGGATGTCAGTAATGTTAAAATTTGTTTGCAGACAGGAAGATTTCACCAAATCCGTTTACAGTTTTCCCATGCCGGACATCCGCTTGTCGGAGACCGCAAATACGGGGACGAGAATGCAAAGAGGCTTGCGGAAGTTTTAGGGCTTAAAAGCGTGGCGCTCTGCGCAGAACGGCTCTGTTTTCGGCATCCGCGGACCGGAAAACAATTGGATTTCAGCGTGACGCCCGGCTTTCATAAAAAATAATTTTTTTCCCATACTATATTCCGAAAGAATGGAGTGCGTATGGGAAATTTTTTTGACGACTTAAGAGAAGAATGGTACAAGCGGCGGATGCTTCGGATCGTTTTGATCGCAGCGGCGGTTTATCTGGTCATGAAGTATGCGCTGATGCTTGTGCTGCCGTTTTGCTTATCCGTACTCTTTGTGCGTTGGGTCATGCCGTTCATCCGAAGAGTTTCAGGAAGGCGGCGGGGCATGAAAAGCACACTTACAGCCCTCATTTTATTTGTGATCGCCGCGCTGCCCGTCGTGCTGCTTCTTTTTTTGTACCGTGCGGCAGCGGGTTGTGTGCGGATGTGTATGTCAAATTTTAAGATTTTTCGTGTGCAGTGCGGTGTATTCCTTCATACCTGTTGTTGTTATTTGGAACGGCCGCTCGGGATCGACGCGGTTGTGATCGAAGAAAAAATCATGACGGCGGCTCGCAGTATCGGAGAACAGATCAGTGACGATGCGGTTCCCAAAGCGCTTGTCATATCGGGGGACGTTCTAAAGGTGCTTGCGGCGATCGGTATTTTTTGGGCGGTGTTTTTTATTTTCAGTGTGCTTCTTGCAAAGGATTATGACGAGATCGTGGCGGGTTGGCGCGATAAGCACTGGTTCGCCTATGTCAGGGAATTATATGACAAGACTGTCAGATTAATTTTTTCATACATCAAAGCGCAGCTCATCATCATGTCCGTCATCGGGGGCATTTGCAGTGTCGTGTTTTGGTGGGCGGGTTTTGGTATGCCCTTCCTATGGGGCTATATCGTGGGCTTTCTCGATATGCTTCCGTTTATCGGGACCGGCATTACCCTGATTCCGCTTGCGGTCTTTGAGCTTGTTATGGGACAAAAAATGCTCGCCGTGGTGTTTGTCCTGCTCTATGTGGTGTGCTATTTTGCGCGGGAGTTTATGGAACCGCGTCTGATCGGGCAACGGATCGGGATTCATCCGCTCATCATCCTGATGTCCGTGTTTTTAGGCGTGAAGCTCTACGGGATTCTGGGGATTGTGACAGGACCGCTTTCCTATCTGCTGATTCGGGAGCTTTCGGAGCAGCGGGCGTAAAGATCGGACAAATACCGATGCAAAAAATAAGCGGAATAACGGAATAGACTTTATATCTCAAATATGGTATATATTATGATACAGGAGGTATAGGGGTTATGGATAGTGAAATGAAAATGATGTTTAACACGATCTTGGAAGAAATGGGGCGGATAGAAGATCGCACAAATCAGCATTTTAATAAATTGGAAAACAGATTGGAATCTATACAGCATGAAGTCAGTGCATGCAGGCTCGAAAGAGAATCCATTAGTTTGCTGATAAAGAAGATAGACCCGCTTGAGAGGCGGATAGAAGAGTTGGAAAAGAAAACGGCATAATGACATTGCTCACGCGATTTCTTCTTGACAGAGCGCGGCAAAGACATTAAAATCACAATATATCGTATGGCGTTGAAAAGGGTTAGTACCATGTCTCTTAGACAGATCTCCGAGCGCGCGGGCGTAG
>CAMWSU010000095.1 GCA_947176965.1 uncultured Lachnospiraceae bacterium
TAAACTGAGAAGTCCGCGGTCGCCTGTGCAGAAAACTTATGATGTCTGGATCAGCGGAATGCTGACGGAAACGGAGCTTGCCGCGCTGCAAAACGGAACCGATATCGGCGATGATACACCGTGTCTTCCTGCAAAGGTGTCCGTCCTGCGCACCGAACCGTCCTACCGGCTTACCGAAACGGAGCGGGAACGTCTGCCCAAAGGCACGCCGGATGTCATTTTTGCAAGTCAGGTGCGCATCACGATCTGCGAGGGACGATACCATCAGGTTAAGCGGATGTTTCATGCGAACAGACATGAGGTTTTTTATCTGAAACGCGTTTCCATTGGCGCGCTTTCATTAGAAAACGATCTGAAAACCGGAGAATTCCGCCGTCTGACGGCAGGGGAAACCGCAAAAGCCGCCGATGCGACAGTCATTGATGAATAAGAGCAAAGATATGTCCTGTTTTGAATAATTAAATAAAAATAACAAATAAGGAGCAGACAAAGTGAAAGAAAGCACAAAAAACAAGCGGATCGCTATTATTACAGGAGCAAGCAGCGGCATTGGGTATACCTTTGCACAGGCGCTTGACCGGATTTTGCATACAACGGATGAGCTGTGGCTGGTAGCGCGCAATGAAGAGCGCTTACAGGAGCTGTCGGGGCAGCTTACCATGAAAACACGCATCATCCCGATGGATCTGACAAAGACGGAAAGCTTTGTCTCTTTTGAAGAATTGCTGCAAAGAGAGCTTCCGAGTGTCCGCATTCTGATCAATGCTGCGGGACTCGGCTTTATGGGGGCTTTTTTGGATGTGGAGCAGCGCTGCGAAGAAGAAACGATCATGTGCAACTGCATCGGATTGACGAGAATGACGCGGATGTGTCTGCCCTATATGGCGTGGAACGGAAGGATCATCCAGCTTGCAAGCAGCGCCGCATTCCTTCCGCAGCCGGACTTTGCCGTGTATGCCGCAAGCAAGGCGTATGTGCTTTCTCTTTCTACAGCGCTCAGCGAGGAGCTGAGAGGACGCGGCATCTATGTGACAAGCGTTTGTCCCGGTCCGGTTGCCACTCCGTTTTTTGACAAAGCGGAAGTATTCGGAAAAACGCTTGCGATCAAAAAGTATGTTACCGTATCGCCGCAGCGCGTGGTATGGCAGGCATTAAAGGACAGCAGACGGCGTAAAAGAATGTCTGTCTGCGGTATACCGATGAAGGCGTTTTATCTGCTGACAAAACTTGTTCCTGAGCGGTTCATTCTGTTTTGCATGCGCATGATGAAGGTGTCTCGCTAAAAAAGAACGCTGCGCGTTCTTTCAAAGAAACCGCATAGCGGTTTCTTCCGGTACTACGAAATTTTCTATAAGTTAAAAAAGAATTTGCGTGGATGGGAAAGGAACAGATCATGTATGTAAGAAAAGGCTGCTACGGCTACATTCATAATAGAAAAATACTCACATGCTTATTTACGATTGCCTGTTTTGGTGTGTCACTGGCTCTTTTTTTGATCGGTTGGCATGTGATTGGCACAAAAAAGAATCTGTGGACGGTCATTGCGGTGCTCGGCTGTCTGCCCGGCGCAAAGAGCGCGGTCAATACGATCATGTTTATGAAGGCGAAGGGCTGCTCTGCAGAGACGCATGAACGGATTCTTCCGCATGTCGGCGGGCTCTGCGTCTATTATGACCTGCAGTTTACCTCCTATGAGCGCACCTATCCGGTAGATTCTCTTGCCATCGAGGGAAAAAGTATCTGCGGATATACGAGCAATCCCAAATGCAGCCCTGACCTGTGTGAAAAGCACCTGCGCACCCAGTTAGAGCAGAGCGGGCACAAGGACTATACCGTAAAAATTTTCACATCGCTCGACAAATACATAAGCCGTCTTGACGGCATGCAGAAGGAGGGCGCTGCCGCCGCAAAGGAAGCGGTAAAAGAGCAGCTGCTTGCGTTAGCGCTATGAAAGAAATCATCATAGACGGAGAGGAAGCCGGCATCCGGCTTGACAAATTTTTAGAAAAGCTGCTCCCGCACGCGGGGCGGTCTTTTCTGTATAAAATGCTCCGAAAAAAGAATATCACGCTGAACGGGAAAAAAGCGGAGGGCAGCGAGCGGCTCTGTGTGCAGGACAAAATCTGTATTTTTTTCTCGGACGAGACGTATGCGCAGTTTCGGTCTGGCGGACAACCAGAAAAAGAAAGGGATGCATCGGAGACACAACCATCCGCCGTGCAGATCTCCGTGATCTATGAAGACCGTGACATGCTGATCGCGGATAAGCCTGCGGGCATTTTAACGCAGCGCGCCGAAAAGACGGATAACAGTTTGAACGACTGGCTGTGCGGACATGTCCGTCTTGATAAGCAGGGGCGGCAAACGGAAGAGGAACGGTTATCCTATACGCCGTCCGCCGTAAACCGGCTTGACCGCAACACGAGCGGACTTGTTCTTTGCGCCAAAACCTATCAGGCGGCGCGCACATTAAGCAGCCTGATCCATGACAGAATGATCGGGAAATATTATCTGGCGTTGGTAAAAGGGCAAATCTGCGAGCCGAAGACATTAAAAGGCTTTTTGTGCAAGGATCCCGTTCATAATCAGGTGACGATCTCAGAAGACGGCACGGGGGAAGAGATTCACACAGCCTATGCGCCGCTCTTTTATCTTGACCGGCATGATATGACGCTGCTCAAGGTGCAGTTGATCACGGGGAAACCGCATCAGATCCGCGCGCACTTAGCAGGGATTTCTCACCCGGTCTGCGGCGATCCCAAATACGGAGATGCCAGCTTAAACAGAGAGCTTCATGCAAAGTACGGCGTAAACAGGCAGCTTCTCCACGCTTTTGCGGTCTGCTTTCCGGCGCACGCGGCGTTCGGCGGGGATCGGCCAATGGCAGTTGCGGGAAAAACGTTCCTTGCGCCGCTTCCGCAGGATTTCAGAAAACTGCTAGGTCCCTATCACATAGGAGAATCAGTATGGCAACGTGGAATTCAAGAGGGCTTCGAGGTTCCACCCTTGAGGATATGATCAACCGCACAAATGAAAAATATTTAGAACATCATCTGGCGCTCATCCAAAAAATACCGACGCCGATCACGCCGATGCAGATCGATCATGAACGCCATCAGATCACGCTCGCGTATTTCGATCAAAAAAGTACCGTCGATTATATCGGCGCTGTGCAGGGCGTTCCGGTCTGCTTTGACGCAAAGGAATGCGCTGTCGATACATTTGCGCTGCAAAACATCCATGAGCATCAGGTCGTGTTCATGAGCGAATTTGAACGGCAGGGCGGGATTGCTTTTTTTATCATTTATTATTCTGCAAAAGATTTGTTCTATTATCTGCCGCTGGCGCAGCTTTTGGTGTTCTGGGAGCGGGCAAAGACGGGAGGGCGCAAGAGCTTCCGTTTTGACGAATTGGATTTATCGTATGTGCTGCCCAAAAAGCAGGGCGTTCTCGTGCCGTACTTAGATATGCTGCAAAAGGATTTGGAAGAACGGGGTTGACATCCTCGTTTGGTTTCGTTATACTGGCAATAGTTTGATTTGATAATGCGGTAGCGAATTAGCACTTTAACGCATTAAATCATAGAAAGAGACCGGCATACCTATTACGAAGTGAGCCAAGGGCTGCCTGAAGGAGATGTTCCAACATGAGCAAACAATTATTGCATACCCCTGTGGGTGTCAGAGACATTTATGGCGCAGAATTTGACGCGAAGCAGCATTGTGAGCAGGAAATTCAAAAAACCATGCACAGCTATGGCTTTCAGGATATTCAGACGCCGACCTTTGAATTTTTTGACGTTTTCGGGAAAGAGATCGGCACAACGCCGTCGAAAGAGCTGTATAAATTTTTTGATAAAGAGGGAAACACGCTTGTACTGCGTCCGGATTTTACGCCGTCCATTGCGCGCTGTGCCGCAAAATATTATATAGACACGGACAGACCCGTACGGTTCTGCTATCACGGCAATACGTTCACGAACACCTCGGACTTACGCGGCAAATTAAAAGAAGTCACGCAGATGGGCGCCGAGCTGATCGGGGATAACAGCATTGCCGCAGATGCGGAAATGCTCGCGCTCTGTGTCCGCTCCTTATTGCATGCGGGACTGACCGAATTTCAGATCAGCATCGGAGAAGCCGGCTATACGAAGGGATTATGCGCCGAGGCAGGCATGGATGAGGATACGGAGGCAGAATGGCGGGAGCTTGTCGCCAACAAGAATTTTTTCGGTGCACAGGAACTCTTAGCGCACGCAAAACCGAGTGAACAATGCAGGGAAGCGCTGCTGCATCTCGGCGATCTTGCGGGAGGCGCGGACGTGCTCCGTATTGCGCGGGGATATGCCTGCAATGCAGCTTCCATGCGGGCGGTTGACCGTTTGGAGGCGGTATACCGTGTGCTCTGTCTGTACGGTGTGGAAAAATATATTTCGTTTGACCTTGGTATGGTGAGCAGGTATCATTATTATACAGGAATCATTTTTAAGGCCTATACTTACGGTGTGGGCGATGCGATCGTGAAGGGCGGTCGTTATGATAAGCTGTTGGAGCGGTTCGGAAAACCGGCGCCCGCCATCGGCTTTATGATCGTGATCGACGATCTGATGACGGCAAAAAAGGCATCCGGCAGAAACGGCGCGGATCAACCGCCCGTCAAAATGCTCTTATACCGGGAGACGGAGCTTGCGGAGGCAATCGCTTATGTGAATGAGCGGCGCGCGGCGGGAGAGTGTTTTGCGATGATGCCGGTGTCGGATGACGCCGATCGTCTGGCGGCGGAGGAATTTGTCAAAGCACAGCATATGATCCCGGTCACATTATAGCAAGAAACTGATAAGAAAGGCATAGATCGTAAAATGCAGAATGAACAACGTTACTTAACCTTTGCACTTGGCAAAGGAAGACTTGCCGATCAAACCTTAGCGCTCTTAGAGCGCATCGGCATTACCTGTGAGGAAATCAAGGACAAGCACACGCGCAAACTGATCTTTACAAACGAGGATCTGCGTCTTCGTTTTTTCCTCGCGAAGGGTCCCGATGTACCAACCTATGTGGAATACGGCGCAGCGGACATCGGCGTCGTCGGTGCGGATACCATCTTAGAGGAGCAGCGGCGCGTATTTGAAGTGCTGGATTTAGGCTTCGGCAAATGCCGCATGTGCGTATGCGGTCCCGCTTCTGCGAAGGAGCTTTTACTGCACCATGAAATGATCCGCGTAGCAAGCAAGTATCCGGTCATTGCACGGAATTATTTTTATAACCAAAAGCACCAGACCGTTGACATTATCAAGCTGAACGGCTCTGTAGAATTAGGGCCGATCGTCGGTCTTTCGGATGTGATCGTGGATATTGTGGAGACCGGTTCCACGTTAAAAGAGAACGGTCTGGAGGTATTGGAGGAAATCTGCCCGCTGTCCGCACGCATGATCGTGAATCAGGTCAGCATGCAGATGGAATCAGAGCGCATTAAAAAGCTGATCTACCGGCTTCGGGAAGCGGTAGAGGGACAGAGTTGAAAGAAATACATGCCGGAAAACAGGCAGGAGGACAGATATGAGAATCATTGAATTGACACAGGATACCAAACGCGATTTGCTTGGTACACTCTTAAAGAGAAGCCCGAATAACTATGGCTCCTATGAGGCGACGGTTGCCGACATTGTAAACGACGTCCGTGTCCGCGGTGACGAAGCACTGTGTGCCTATACGGAGCGCTTTGATCACTGCCGGTTGACAAAGGATACCATGCGGGTGACAAGGGAGGAGATGGAGGAGGCTTATGCGCAGGTCGATCACGAATTTATCCGCGTCATGAAGGCGAGCGCCGCCAATATCCGCGCTTATCACGAAAAACAACTTCGCACCAGTTGGTTTGACGCAAAGCCGGACGGCACGATCTTAGGTCAGCGCATTCTGCCGCTGGCGACGGCAGGGATTTATGTGCCGGGCGGAAAAGCCGCGTATCCGTCCAGTCTGTTAATGAACGCGGTCACGGCGCGCGTTGCGGGTGTGGAGCGCATCCTGATCTGTACGCCGCCCGGAAAGGACGGCAAGGTCGTTCCGGCAACGCTTGTTGCCGCCGACATCTGCGGTATTGACGAAATCTATAAATGCGGCGGTGCACAGGCGATCGCTGCCATGGCGTTCGGAACCGATACGATCCCGAAGGTAGAAAAGATCACCGGGCCGGGCAATATCTTTGTCGCTCTTGCTAAAAAAGCCGTGTTCGGCTATGTCAGCATTGATTCCATTGCCGGACCGAGCGAGATTTTAGTATTGGCGGATGAAAGCGCGAATCCGCGCTATATCGCGGCAGACTTGCTTTCACAGGCGGAGCATGACGAGATGGCTTCGGCGATCCTGATCACAACGGACAGAACGCTGGCAGAGGCGGTATCTGCCGAGGTGGATGCCTTTACGCAGACACTGTCCAGAAAAGAGATCATTCAGAAGTCCCTTGATGATTACGGATACATTCTGGTTGCCGACAACATGGAGGACGCCATCAGCGCCGTGAATGAGATCGCTTCCGAGCACTTGGAAATCCTGACACGCAATCCGTTTGAAGTGATGACAAAGGTTCGCAATGCGGGCGCGATCTTCCTCGGAGAATACAGCTCCGAGCCGCTTGGCGACTATTACGCAGGACCGAATCACGTGTTACCGACAAACGGGACGGCAAAATTCTTTTCGCCGTTAAACGTCGATGATTTCATGAAAAAAACAAGCATCATTTCCTATTCGCAGGAAGCGCTTGCGCGCGCGCATAAGGATATTGAGCTGTTTGCCGAAAAAGAAGGTCTTACGGCGCATGCCAATTCCATCAAAGTACGGTTCCAAAAATCGATTCGCTGAAGCGAAACGATTCAAAGAATCCGCTTCGCGGATTCTTTTGTACGGTGAAAGTCTTTTTCAATGAAAGTAACAATTTAGAGCACTGGGAGGTGTCTATGGTAGAGAACAGAATCGCGGAAATCACCCGCGACACGAAAGAAACACAGATCACGGTGATGCTTCAGTTAGATGGCAGCGGCTCGTGCCGTACGGATACGGGCATCAGCTTTTTTAACCACATGCTGGAGGGCTTTGCGCGTCATGGCTTTTTTGACTTAGACGTAAAGATCTCCGGCGACTTAAATGTGGACGGGCACCATACCGTGGAGGATGCCGGCATCGTACTCGGCACGGCGATCAAAGAAGCGCTTGGCAATAAAGAGGGAATCAGACGCTATGGTTCTTCGTTGATCCCGATGGATGAGACGCTGGCGCAGTGTGCGATCGATCTTTGCGGAAGACCTTATTTTGTATTTGAGGCGGAATTTCCGCAGGAGCGCTGCGGTTCGTTTGAGACCTGTCTTGTGCGCGAGTTTTTTTATGCGGTATCGTACAGTGCGGGCATGAATCTGCACATGAAGATTTTGTCCGGCGTCAATGCGCACCATATGGCAGAGGCGCTCTTTAAGGCGTTTGCCAAAGCGCTCGATGAAGCGACCGGTATTGATCCGCGCATCAAGGACGTCTTAAGCACGAAAGGAACTTTGGTATGAAAAAGTTATTTATCCCATGTATTTATCTCAAAAAGGGCATGGCGTTAAAGGGTATGACGGACGCGGCGGTCATTTCCATGGATCCGGCAGAGCTTGCCAAAACGTACAGTCAGAATAATGCGGATGAAATTCTTGTATTTGATCTTTCAAGCGGTGATGCGGAGCATGAAGAAGCGATCGACGTGATCAAACGCATCTGTAAAGAGAGCGAAGTGCCCGTGATCGGCGCGGGCAATATCGCGCGCATGGAGGATGTCAAGAAGCTCTTGTATGCCGGCTGCGCGCGGGCGTGTCTGGATTACGGAAAGCAGTCCAATATTGATCTGACAAAAGAGGTGTCGGAAAAATTCGGGAAAGACAAGATCCTTGCCGCGTTTCAGAACCCCTCCGTCATTACGGCGAATCAACCGCTTCTGGATACCTATGTGTGCGCGGCGCTGCTGACGGAGCCTTCTGCGCTGCTTGCAAGCGTCACTGAGATCAATATGCCATTTATTGCGAGCCTGTCCGACATTTCGCTCGACAAGGCGTTGGAATATCTTGGTGTTCATTCCGTCTGCGGCATCAGCGGTGATTTTGTGACGCACAATATTATGAATATCAGCTCGTTAAAGCATCTGTGTTTTGAGAACGGGATAGAGGTTAACACGTATGAGAATTGTATGCCGTGGGAGCGTTTCAAGAAAAATGCCGACGGAATGCTGCCGGTCATTACGCAGGACTGTCAGACGGGCGAAGTGCTCATGATGGCGTATATGACAAAAGAAGCATATGAGTTGACGCTTCAAACCGGCAGGATGACCTATTACAGCCGCAGCCGCAATGAGCTTTGGATCAAGGGCGAGACGAGCGGACACTATCAGTATGTGAAATCCTTAACGGCGGACTGCGATATGGACACCCTGCTTGCAAAAGTATCGCAGGTCGGCGCGGCATGCCATACCGGAAATTATAGCTGCTTTTTTAACGAGATCATGAAAAAAGAATATGATGATGAAAATCCGCTCACCATATTCAATTCCGTTTTTGATGTGATCTTAGACCGCAAGGAGCATCCGAAGGAAGGCTCTTACACAAATTATTTGTTTGACAAAGGCATTGATAAGATTTTGAAAAAAGTGGGAGAGGAAGCAACAGAGATCGTGATTGCTGCCAAGAATCCGAATCCCGAGGAGATCAAATACGAGATTTCCGACCTGCTCTATCATCTGATGGTCTTAATGGCCCAGAAGGGTGTTACGTGGGAGGAGATTACCGATGAGCTTGCCAGAAGATAGATTGAAAAATACATGTTTCCGCTTCCGGTTTCATATAGTTAGACAAAGATCGCTTAAAAACCGGGAGTCATGATATATGGAGCTATCCATTGACGAAAAAATGCGTCTTGTCAGGGAAATGCGTGAAAAAATGGCAAGAGAGGAATCAGAAAACAGTCAAAGCGGCTATCAGTGGGCGTATGACAGAAGCGGAATATCTGAAGACGATCGCGGGGGACGCGGCACATTCGGTCTGCGGATGTTTTTGGCACTCTGTCTCTTTGGCGGTTTTCTTTATATGCAAAAGCAGGATATGAAAATCGCGGATAAAAACGCGCAGGACATCGTTGTGATGATCAGCGAGGACAGCCTGCCGTTTCCAAAGTCAAATACCCCGCAGTAAGCAGCGGGGCATCAAACTTGAAACGCCCCAAGGGGCGGGGGATTTGACCCTCGCGGCATTCGCCAACTGTCCGTGCAAGCACGACCGCTTGGCTCATTGCTCGCGGGAATGAAAACCGCATTCACAGACTAAGAGAGGAATCAAACAATATGCGCGCGTTAGCATTACCGGAGGAGATACTACTCACAATCGAAAAGCCGGCAAGATATATCGGAGGCGAGATCAACAGTGTCATGAAAGAAAAAGCGCAGATTGACGTGCGCTTCTGCATGTGCTTTCCGGATGTCTATGAGATCGGTATGTCCCATCTCGGCATCCAGATCTTATATGATATGTTCAATCAATGGGAGGATGTCTGGTGCGAGCGCGTCTATTCCCCCTGGGTTGACGCGGACCGGGTGATGCGTGAGCGTGGGATACCGCTCTTTGCCTTAGAATCGCAGGATCCCGTCAGGGAGTTTGATTTTCTCGGTATCACGCTTCAATATGAAATGTGCTATACAAATGTGCTGCAGGTGCTCGATCTTTCCGGCATTCCGCTTCTTGCAAAGGAGCGCACATGGGAGCATCCAATCGTGATCGGCGGCGGTCCCTGTACCTACAATCCCGAACCGATTGCGCCTTTTTTTGACCTGTTTTACATCGGGGATGGGGAGACCATGTACCGCAGACTCCTTGATCTTTATAAGGAAATGCGCGCACAGGGCGCTGATCGGACAAGCTTTTTAAGAGAGGCGGGGAAGCTTCCGGGGATTTATGCGCCGGGGAGCTATGAGCCGCATTACCATGAAGACGGTACGTTACGCGATTTTACGGCGGACGATCCATCCATGCCGCTCACGATCACGAAAGAGCTTGTCACGGACTTAAGCGACACCTATTATCCGTCAAAGCCCGTTGTGCCCTTTATCAAATGCACGCAGGACCGCGTCGTTTTAGAGATTCAGCGCGGCTGTATCCGAGGCTGCCGGTTCTGTCAGGCAGGGCAGCTTTACCGTCCGGTGCGGGAACGCAGCATTTCCATGTTAAAAGAACAAGCCATACAAATGATTGACCATACCGGTCATGAGGAAATTTCATTAAGTTCGCTCAGCAGTTCCGACTATTCGAAGCTGCCGGAATTGCTTTCCTATCTGATCGACGAATGTCAAAAAAGAAAAGTAAATATTTCTCTGCCATCACTAAGGATTGATGCTTTTTCTCTCGATGTGATGAGTAAGGTACAAGATATAAGAAAAAGCAGTCTGACCTTTGCACCGGAGGCAGGCACCCAGAGGCTGCGCGATGTCATTAATAAAGGCTTGACTCGCGAGGTCATTTTGAACGGTGCCATCGAAGCGTTTAAGGGCGGCTGGACAAGGGTCAAGCTTTACTTTATGCTGGGGCTTCCGACCGAGACGAATGAGGATATACGCGGCATTGCCGAGCTTGCAAACGACATTGCGGCGGCATTTTTTGAGACAGTTCCAAAGGAAAAGCGGCGGGAAAAAATTCAGATCGTCGTCAGCACCTCCTTTTTTATCCCGAAGCCGTTTACGCCCCTGCAATGGGCGTCCATGCATCCGAAAGAAACCTATATCGAAAAAGCGTATGCGACAAGGAAGGCAATTTCGGAGCAGCTCAATCAGCGAAGTATCAAATACAATTGGCATGAGGCAGATGTTTCCGTGATCGAGGGTGTGCTTGCAAGGGGAGACCGGCGGATTGCCGATGTGGTGTTAAATGCATACCGGCGCGGATGCTTTTTTGATGCGTGGAGCGAATACTATCATCATGAAGAATGGCTTGCCGCATTTGAAGAATGCGGACTATCCATTGATTTTTACACGCTCCGGAAGCGGAATCTGGACGAGCTGTTTCCGTGGGATTTTATCGACTGCGGCGTGACGAAGGACTTTTTGAAAAAAGAATGGGAGCGCGCGATGGCCGGTGAGATCACACCGAACTGTAAACAGAAATGTAACGCCTGCGGCGCGGCACGTTTTGGCTGCGGGATCTGTTTGGAACCGAGAGGGGGCGGTGCGGAATGAGGCTTCGGATTAAATTTACCAAAAACGGCTGCCTGAAATTTATCGGGCATTTGGACGTTATGCGCTATTTTCAAAAGGCGATGCGGCGTGCAAAGATAGACATTGCCTATTCTGCGGGATTTTCCCCGCATCAGATCATGTCGTTTGCCGCGCCGCTCGGTGTCGGCATGACGAGCGACGGCGAATATTTTGATATGGAGGCAAATTCCGTTACGAGTGCGGAAGACATCAAAACGCGTTTGAATGCTGTTATGGCGGAGGGAATCGTCGTAACAGATGTCCGGCTGCTCCCGGAAGGCGCAAAAAACGCCATGGCAAGCGTCTCGGCCGCAGGTTATACCGTGCGCATCCGCGACGGTCATGATCAGAACGTTCCTCTCGCAGAGGCAGTCGCGCGTTTTCATTCCGCCGAACATGTGCCCCATGTGAAGCCGACACAAAAAAGCGAACTCACCTTGGACTTAAAAGAGGGTGTTCATGCACTTTCCTTTGAAAACGACACCGTTTCCATGGTGATCGATACGGGAAGCAGCAGTAACTTAAAGCCCGGCATGATCATGGAAACGCTGTATTCCTATTACGGAAAACGGCCGGAAGACTTTGATTTTGTCATTCACCGCAAGGAAACCTACGGACGCGCGCAAGACGGTTCTTTTGTGCCGCTTTCCGAAGCGGGGGAGGTGTTCTGATGCCCGCAGATCAGGCGAATATCAGCTATTATATTACCCATTATGAAAACCGTCTGTTGTCCGCACTCTGCGTGGACGATAAGCCGGTGCAGGCATCGTTTTCGCCGAAGCGGGTATCAGCGGAAGCGGACGCCGCATTTGCGGTGGGCACGATTCTTGTCGGAAGGATCAATCGGATCGTCTCAAACATCCATGCCGCTTTTGTGGACATTGCGCCCGGCATACAGGGTTTTCTTCCGCTTCAAAGCATCTGTTCTCCTGTATATTGCAGCAACGACCGGACAAAGAAAGACATGCCGGTGCAGGGCGACTGCATCCTTGTACAGGTTGAAAAAGCAGCCGTCAAGACAAAGGATCTGGTGCTTACCACTAAGCTTACGCTGTCGGGGCGCTATGTCGTGCTCGAGAATATCGGCGGTGGTATCCGTTTTTCCCGAAAAGTATCCCCCAAGCAGAGAGCGCGCATGAATGCTTTTTTGGCATCGCAGCAGATCACGGAAACCGAACTCGGAGAATGCGGCTGCATCATGCGCACCAACGCATTTACGCTGCAGGACTTATCACCGGTGCTGACGGAACTGAAACGGCTTCAAGAGGGCATGGCGCGCCTTATTTCCCATGCGCCGTCGAGAACCTTATACAGTGTGCTCTATACGCCGCCGGCCGATTATCTGCTTGCTCTGCGCGATACCTACGCGCTTTTCTTTCGGCGCATCGTGACGGACATTCCTGAGGTCTATGAGCAGCTGACGTCGTATTTCACGGATGCAGGCGATACGGAAAGCCTTCAGAAGCTTTCTTTTTTTGACAATGGGAAAAAGAGTATGTCGCTCTTAAATTTCTATCGTCTAGGGGAACGCATGAAAGAGGCGCTTTCCGAGCGTGTATGGCTCAAAAGCGGCGGCTACCTTGTCATTGAGCCGACGGAAAGCCTGACTGCAATTGATGTGAATACAGGAAAATATACCGGAAAAAGCGATGCGGAGGATACCTATTGGAGGATCAATGCGGAGGCGGCGCAGATGATCGCCTTGCAGCTCAGACTCCGCAATGTGTCCGGCATGATCTTAGTCGATTTTATCAATATGAAAGAGCGGGAGAGGAACGAACAGTTATTGGAACTGCTTCGTTCCTATACGGCGGACGATCCCGTGCATACCTCCGTCATTGACATGACGCCGCTCGGACTTGTGGAGATCACGCGCAAAAAAATAAGAAAAAGTCTAAAGGAGCAATATGATGAAACTGCTTTCCATGAATGAAATTGATGGCGGACGTTATCTGCACCGCTATGAGCTGGTCTATGAGAACCGCGCGGGACGCGAAAAACATTATGAGATCGTCAGCCGCCGCGTAATCAACTCGCCAGAGGAACTCGGACGCGTATCGAGCGGTATTTCCATGATTGTGACGCAGAATGACCGACTGCTTTTATTAAAAGAATTCCGAATGGCGATCAACCGTCCTGTTTATAATCTATGCGCCGGAATGATCAATGAGGGAGAATCCATCGAGGACTGTGTGAAAAGAGAATTGTTTGAGGAAACGGGACTAAAAGTAAAGGAGATCAAAAAGATCCTGCCCGCCTCCTATGCCGCAGTTGCCATTTCCGATATTATGACGAACATTGTCTATGTGGAGGCAGAAGAGGGCGGGATCAGCGGTGAATACGCTTCGGTAAACGAAGAAATTCAGGCCGCATTTTATGACGCGGACGAGCTTTCCGCCATGCTGGAGACCGAAGCCTTCAGCAGCCGCAGCCAGCTCGCGGCATATGAATTTTGCAGGTCTCATTCCAAATGATCCACAAAAACGAATTCGTTAACGTCAAAAGAAATGCCCTTGGCAAAAGAAATGCCAAAGGCATCAAAAGAATTTGCCTCAAGCAAATTCTTTGAAGGGGCTGTAAAAAAACTCGCCCTAAAGAAAAATCGCTGAAGTCGTGCGACTTC
>CAMWSU010000096.1 GCA_947176965.1 uncultured Lachnospiraceae bacterium
TGATACGGGAGACGGGATTCATCCGAAGTGGTTTTTATGTGTGGGAATGACGGCGGCGGCGATGGTGCTGTTTCTGTGGAAAGGGAAAAAAAGCAAAATCTGATAAGGTTCATATGATAATAAAAACGGGTGCTGTCAAAATAGACAGCATCCTTTTTTATAGAGGAAATTCATGGACAGAGTAAAACGTCTTATCAGATATACCTGTGCGGACAGGTTACAATTATATGGAAAGGGCGTGCGGATTGCTGTGCTGGATTCCGGCATTGCACCGCATCCTGATCTGAAAGGAAGAAATATCCTGTTTCGGGATTTTACAAAAAAGGCGCGCATTGGAGCGTATGATGACTGTGGACACGGAACCCATATTAACGGGATACTGGCCGGAAACGGCGTGATGTCGGGCGGCAGATACAGCGGCATGGCGCCGGATTGCGAACTGGTGAATGCGAAAATACTTCATGCGGATGGAGAAGGGGACAGCACCGCGCTCCTGTATGCCTTGGACTGGGTGCTGCAGCTTCATAAAAAACAGCGGATCCATGTGCTGAACCTGTCCCTTGCCGTCTACGGCTTAGAGGATGAACGGATGCTTTTGGAAATGTCACAGATGTTGGAATATGTCAGTGAAAAGGGCATTCTTGTTGTGACAGCGGCAGGAAACGGGGGACCTGCATACGGCACGATCTCCCAGATTGCCTTAAGTTCCCGCGTATTGACCGTCGGATGCCATGATTTCGGTTATAAGGACAAACAAGGCCATTCGTGTGAAATGCGTTCGGGGCGCGGCAGACATGGATGGGAGATCAGAAAACCGGATCTGGTAGCGCCCGGAACGGAAATCTATTCCTGTGCGCATCGTATGACGCGTGTGCGCGGCGGGGGATGGGGTTACACGGCGAAAACGGGAACCTCCATGTCCGTGCCGATCGTGGCGGGAGCAGCGGCACTTTTGATGGAGCAGCGGCCGTATATGAGCGCTTATATGGTAAAAAGAAAATTGCAGCTTAGTACAACGGATTTACATGAAAACTATGCGAAACAGGGCTATGGCATGCTGAATATTGAAAAATTATTGACAAGCAAAGTATAATTGTATACAATTATACCGTTGTCCGGCGTTGCGTCGGGAAGTCGGAAAGGATGAGCATCATTCTTTTTCAGTAAATACCAGAAGGAGAAAGGAAACGCAGATGAGCAAAGAGCAAATGTTTGAAAACAGACCGGTCAGCATGAACAGCCATAACAATCTGCTGCAGATCGAGGAGCATATTTATTATTTGGATGATGTGGAAAAGCCGAATGTGTTCCGAAACATGTTTCCGTACTCCGAGGTGCCGAAGATTCCGTTTAATGACAGAATTGTTCCGCATAATATGCCGAAGGATATTTGGATCACGGACACGACATTCCGCGACGGTCAGCAGTCAAGAGCGCCCTACACAACGGAGCAGATCGTGACGATTTATGATTATCTGCACAGGCTGGGCGGAGAAAACGGTATGATCCGCGCCAGTGAATTCTTTTTATATAGTAAGAAAGACCGCGATGCAGTATATAAATGTATGGAGCGGGGGTATCAGTTTCCGGAGGTGACGAGCTGGATCCGTGCGAGCAAAGAGGATTTTAAGCTTGTCAAGGAACTCGGTATGAAAGAGACGGGCATTTTGGTAAGCTGCTCGGATTATCATATTTTTCTAAAGTTGAAGATGAACCGCAGACAGGCAATGGAGCATTATTTAAGTATCGTAAAAGCCTGTCTGGAGGAGGGAATCAGCCCCAGATGCCATTTGGAGGACATTACACGGGCGGATATTTACGGCTATGTCGTGCCGTTCTGCTTAGAACTGATGAAGCTCATGGAGGAATACCATATTCCGATCAAGGTGCGTGCCTGTGACACGATGGGCTATGGCGTGAATTATCCGGGTGCGGTCATCCCGCGCAGCGTGCAGGGAATCATTTATGCGCTTTATACGCATGCGGGCGTGCCGCATGAGCTGATCGAGTGGCATGGGCATAACGATTTTTACAAGGCGGTTGTGAATTCGACGACGGCATGGCTCTATGGCTGTTCGGGAATCAATACTTCGCTGTTTGGTATCGGAGAGAGAACGGGAAATACGCCGCTTGAGGCGATGGTTTTTGAATATGCGCAGCTTCGGGGCGACTTGAACGGGATGGACACAACCGTGATCACGGAGCTGGCAGAATATTATGAAAAGGAGATCGGTTATCACATTCCGCCGCGCACGCCCTTTGTCGGAAAGAACTTTAATGTGACGCGGGCGGGCATCCATGCGGACGGACTTTTGAAAAACGAGGAGATTTACAATATCTTTGATACGGAGAAGTTTTTGAACCGGCCGGTACTCTGCGCCGTGTCCAATACATCGGGCCTGGCGGGAATCGCGCATTGGATCAATACGTATTATAAGCTGAATGCTGACGAGGCAGTGGATAAGCATTCATCGCTCGTACAGGCAGTAAAGCAGTGGGTGGATGAGGAATATGCGGCAGGGCGTGTGACGGTTTTAACGGATGAGGAGCTGACGAAGATGATCGGTGAAATCTGTGAAAAGAAAAAGATCACGCTGGGTTCCGGAAAGGAGTCTGACACGAATGCAGAAGCAGGATGTGAAAAATGAGGTGACGGATAAATATTCTTTGCGCGGAAGAGTGTTTCAGCGCCTGCGCAATGATATTTTAAGCGGCAGGTATCAGGAGAATGAGGAGTTAAAAGAGGTAGCCATCGGGGAAGAACTCGGCGTTTCCCGCACGCCGGTCAGAGAAGCGTTTCGCCAGTTGGAGTTAGAGGGTCTGATCCAGATCATCCCGAATAAGGGCGCTTATGTGACGGGAATCACGTTAAAAGATGTAGAGGATATTTATCGGATGCGTTCTCTTTTAGAGGGACTGTGTGCAAGATGGGCGACTGCACATATCACAAAGGAGCAGTTGGAGGAGATGGAGGAAAATGTCTATCTCTCGGAGTTTCATGCCGAAAAAGGTCATTTCGATCAAATGGCGGAGCTTGACAACCGTTTTCATGAGATTATGTATGAAGCGTCGGACTCCAAGATGCTGGAACATCAGCTGAAGGATTTTCACCAGTATGTCCTGCGCGTCAGACAAAAAACATTGGCAAGTAATGTGCGAAGCGTTGCGTCTAATAAAGAGCACCGCATGATTATGGAAGCGATCAGGAGCGGGGACGCGGATAAGGCGGAGCAGCTTGCGAACCAGCATATTGTGAATGCGTATGATAATATGATTCAGAACGGCTTATACGAGATTTACGGACAGGAAAAAAAGGATTCCTGACGGAAAAGATTTTTGAGGAAAACAAAACGAAAGCAGGAGGGCAGACCATGGGAAAAATTCAGATGAAAACGCCGATCGTGGAGATGGACGGAGATGAAATGACAAGAATTCTCTGGAAAATGATCAAGGATGAACTGTTAGAGCCGTATATTGATCTGAAAACAGAGTACTATGACTTAGGGTTAGAACACAGAAACGAGACGAATGATAAGGTAACGATAGACTCGGCGGAGGCGACAAAGAAATACGGCGTCGCGGTGAAATGCGCGACGATTACGCCGAATGCCGCGCGCATGGAAGAGTATCACTTAAAGGAGATGTGGAAAAGCCCGAACGGAACGATCCGCGCTGCACTGGACGGAACGGTATTTCGCACGCCCATCATCGTTAAAGGGATTGAGCCGGTCGTAAAAAACTGGAAAAAACCGATCACGCTGGCCAGACATGCCTATGGCGATGTATATAAGAATACGGAGATTCGCGTGCCGGGAGCGGGAAAGGCAGAGCTTGTCTTTACATCGGAGGACGGAACGGAGACGAGAGAGTTGATCCATCAATTTGACGGGGCGGGAATCTTGCAGGGAATGCATAATACGGATCGCTCCATTACCAGCTTTGCCCATGCATGCTTTCAATATGCGCTTTCCACAAAGCAGGATCTTTGGTTTGCGACAAAGGACACGATATCCAAAAAATATGATCACCGTTTCAAGGATGTGTTCGCCGAACTGTATGAGAACGAGTATCGGGAGAAGTTTGAGAATGCCGGAATCACCTATTTTTATACGCTCATTGACGATGCGGTTGCACGCGTCATGAAAGCGGAGGGCGGTTTTATCTGGGCATGCAAAAATTATGACGGAGATGTCATGAGTGACATGGTAAGCTCTGCATTCGGTGATCTTGCCATGATGACCTCCGTACTCGTATCGCCGGACGGCGTTTATGAGTATGAGGCGGCGCACGGAACGGTACAGCGTCATTACTATAAGCATTTGAAGGGGGAAGAGACCTCCACGAATTCTGTTGCGACGATCTTTGCATGGACGGGCGCCTTAAGAAAGCGCGGTGAACTCGATCAGCTTCCCGAGCTTGTGGAATTTGCAGAAAAGCTGGAGAGAGCGACACTCTCCACGATCGAGTCCGGAAAGATGACGAAGAGTTTAGCACAGATCACAAGTCTTTCTAATGTAACGGTATTAAACACGCAGGATTTGATCAAAGCATTCCGGGAAACACTTGATGCGAGCATGTAACGTAAGAATCTTTTAGCGGTTTGCGCAATGCGGTCAGTCATATTAGGATAGTAAAAAATATACAGATCCATAAGCAGGCTCATAATGCCTGCGTTGGATTGTATATTTTTTTTCTCTAAAAATGAAATAGATACGTTTCGCGATAATCTCTTTTCGGGGCGTTTACATTGACTTTATTTTAACGGGTTATTATAATAAAAGATAATGATTCGTTTGACTAGGGGTAAGCAGATGGAAGAAAAAGAAATATCACAGGCTGTCGTTGCAAGGCTTCCGAGGTATTTCCGCTACCTTGGGGAATTGAGAGATCAGGGCGTTGAACGCATTTCATCGGGAGATTTGAGCGTACTCATGGGCGTGACTGCCTCGCAGATACGGCAGGATTTTAATAATTTCGGCGGCTTCGGACAGCAGGGCTACGGCTATAATGTAGACTATCTGTATCATGAGATCGGACATATTTTGGGATTGGATGAAGAGCATCAGCTTGTTATCATCGGCGCAGGGAATCTGGGACAGGCTTTGGCAAACTATGTCAACTTTGAAAAGCGGGGATTCTTGGTCAAGGGTGTGTTCGATGTGAATGAGCAGCTTGTCGGCAGACAGCTTCGCGGCTTGGAAATCATGCATATCGACAGGCTTGACAGTTTCATGAAAGAGCATAAAATTGACATCGCGGTGCTGACCGTGCCGAAGGAGGGTGCGATCGAGACTGCGAAACGGCTTGCGGACTGCGGTGTGAAGGCGATCCTGAATTTTGCGCATGTCGATCTGAATGTGCCGGAGGGCGTGCAAGTCGAAAATGTGCATTTGTCGGACAGTCTGATGAAGCTGTCTTACAATATTCATCGGTACGAGAATGCGCTTGGCGGCGAAAAAACAGATTGACCGGGTGAGTCATGCAGGGGTATAGATTGAAAAATCAAAGATTTTTCAAAAGCGAACTTGTTCGCTTTGCAAATATTGTGCCTTTGGTCCCAAATTTGCAGGCTATGGAAAGGGCATGGTTCTTAATATGGGGAAAGATTTTAGTTCGGTATTGGATGGAAAAAAAATAGCACCGCTCACGTTGGATCAGAATTGGCACAAGCTGTTTGCGGTCATTAAGCCTTCTAAGCAGTTAAAGAGTCTGGAAAAGCAACTGGATGCGCTGATCAGGAAACAGGGAAGGGCGACCACGCAGAGTAAGGAGATCCGTAAGCTGAAAAGTAAGTTGATGAAAGAAATCCTGCAGCTCCAGTCAACCTTACAGGATGGAGTGCGTGATGCGAAGACGCAGAAAAAACTGGATGAGCATTCGCGTCTGATCGGCGAATGCAATGACAAACTTACGGATTATGAGGATGATCTGTTAGAGCTTCCGGCGCAGATCGAGCGTGTTAATAAAGCGTTGTTGCTGGAGACGATGGAGCTTTGCTATTTTGAGTTAAAGGAAAACGAGCGCATCATTGACAAGATCACGGATTGGATCACGAATGTGCGCGTAGAATTGAAAAAACAAATTCTCCGTAAACAGGACCGGGAGATACGCAATCAGGAAGTTTATCATTACCTGCATGGCATATTCGGTCCCGAGGTGCTCGATCTGTTTGACGTCAAATATGACTGGGAGCAAAAAAGAACCGAGCGGATCGAGATGAAGAGGGAGCAGAAGCAGCGCGGGGCAAAGAAAGCAGGAAGCAGGGATGCAGGAACAGAAAGCAAGAATGGGTGGGAATAAAGAGAAGTAAATGGAATATGTAGTGACTACGGAGCAGATGCGGTTTTGTGACCGTCAGACAAGTGCATATTATCGAATCCCGGAGGCAGTACTGATGGAGCGGGCAGCGCTTGCGGTTGCGCAGGCGGCGATCCGGATGCTTTCCCGCACACAGGAACGGCAGGCCGCCTGCGCCCGTGTCCTTATTTTATGCGGCAGCGGCAATAACGGCGCGGACGGCTATGCGGCGGCGCGGCTTCTTTTTCAGGAGGGCGTGCAGGTGTGCGCGCTTTTTTGCGGGGAGGATGAAAAACGCTCGGACTTAAACCGGATGCAGGCGGACATCGCGCTGCGTTACGGCATATCGTGCCGCGATTTTGTGATACAGGGTGGTCAAATGACAATCTCTGCGCGCAAAGCGACGCGGAGTGAATATGATAGTAAGGAAGGGGCGATGCGCCCACTCGCGGCAGAATACGATCTGGTGATCGATGCGATGTTTGGCATCGGGCTGTCAAGACCGCTGGAAGGCAAAACAAAACAACTGCTATCAGAGGTCGGCACATGGCAGATTCCTGTATTGGCAGTCGATATGCCGAGCGGGATCGATTCCGAGCGCGGCGCGGTCATGGGATGCGCGCTTGCCGCGGACGAAACGGTGACTTTCGGGTTTCGAAAGCTTGGGCTTATGACGTATGAGGGCGCGGAATATGCGGGTACGGTATCGGTTGCGAAGATCGGCATTACGGCGGATTCATTTAGGGGGAATGCACCGAAGCGGTTTCTTCTTTCCGTGCAGGATATTGCGGGGATGCTTCCGGAACGAAAAAAGAACGGCAATAAGGGAACCTTCGGGAAACTGCTGATCATGGCGGGATCTCCCGATATGAGCGGTGCATGCACGCTCGCCGCTACAGCCGCTTACCGCGCAGGTGGGGGGATGGTCCGTATTATCACATGTAGCGAAAACGTGCCGGTCATACAACAGCTGCTTCCGGAAGCACTGCTTACCGTGGTGGATGAAAATCTTCCTGTGGAAGAGAAAAAAAGCAAACTGAAAGAAGCGGCGCTTTGGGCGGATGTGATCGCGGCAGGCTGCGGGATCGGGACGACGGACGGCATGTGGCAAAACGTTCAGGTTCTTTATGATATTTTATGTGATGAAATGCGTGAGAAACCGCTGATTCTGGATGCGGATGCATTAAATCTGATCGCGGCGAAAGAGAAGCCGGGGGAATTTTTGCGAAAAAGAGTGCCGTACCGTACTGTCTTAACGCCGCATATCGGCGAACTGTCAAGGCTCAGCGGATATAAGACTGCAGAGATCAAGGCAGATTTTGTGCGGATTGCGGAGGAATTTGCCGCAGATACCGGGTGTGTTCTTGTGGCAAAGGATGCGCGGACATATGTCTGCGCGGCGGATGGGGATGACGTAATCCGCGGATGTTTGAATCAGACAGGAAATGACGGCATGGCAACGGCGGGTTCAGGAGATGTGCTGACCGGAATGCTTTCGGCAGCGGCGGCGGTTGTGCCGGATTTGTTTCACGCTGCGTGTGTGGGTGTTTATCTGCATGGATTGGCAGGGGAGCTCTCATCCGGCGAACTCGGCAAGGACGCTGTTATGGCATCGGATATTGTGGCACATATATCGGAGGCGTTTTTGAAAATACGCCGCGGAAGCATGCGTGATGAGTAAGAAATGTCAAGAAGGGATTGACAATGAAAGCAGAGGAACAAAAAACGGGCGGCCTGCATTTTGAGCGGGTGTGTGCTTATATTGATTTGGATGCAATACAGGGTAATCTGCGCGGGATTCATGCGCAGATGCCGGACGGGGCAAAGCTTGCGGCCGTGCTCAAAGCGGACGGCTATGGGCATGGAAGCGTCGCCATTGCGCGGGAACTGGAGCAGGAGGATTCGGTATGGGGCTATGCACTTGCCGTTGCGGAAGAGGCTTATCAGCTTCGGGCAGCCGGCATTCAAAAGCCGATTCTCATGCTTGGATATACTTTTCCGAGCTGTTATGAGGAATTGATCCGTCAGGACATCCGACCGGCGGTATTCAGCATGGAAATGGCAAAAGATTTATCTGAGGCGGCGTGCCGCATAGGAAAGACGGTCAGGATACACATCAAGGTTGATACGGGGATGGGAAGGATCGGTATTTTTCCGGGGGAGGAAGGCATCTCTTTTGTCGATGCCGTATCAAAGCTTGACGGGCTTAAGATCGAGGGGATTTTTACCCATTTTGCAAAGGCGGATGAAGCGGATCAGACCGAAACGCTTCGTCAGGCGGCGCGGTTTACGGAATTTGTCTCACGCATTGAACAGCAGTTACAACTTACGATCCCGATCAAGCATTGCGCAAACAGCGCGGCTGCTTTGGAGCTGCCGGAATTTTGTATGGATATGGCGCGCGTAGGGATCATCATGTATGGATTGCTTCCTTCCGATGAGGTGCGTGCGGATGTGGTGAAGCTTACACCGGCGCTGTCATGGAAAAGTCACATCGCGTTTGTGAAAGAATTGGAAGCGGGCGCGAGTGTCAGCTACGGCGGGCTGTTCACGGCGCAGAGAAGGATGCCGGTAGCAACGATCCCTGTCGGCTACGCGGACGGTTATCCAAGAAGCTTAACGGGCCGGGGGAGTGTATTGATCCATGGAAAACGCTGTCCGATTCTCGGGAGGATCTGTATGGATCAGTTCATGGTCGATGTCAGTGAAGTTCCTGATGCAAAAGTCGGTGATGAAGTGATTCTTTTAGGCGAAGACGGGGGCGAGCGGATCACAGCGGAGGAGCTTGGGGCACTTTCGGGGCGATTTAACTATGAACTTGTCTGTGACATCAATAAGCGTATTCCGAGGGTTTATGTAAAGAACGGTAAGCCGGTCGCGTACAAAGATGATCTGTGCGGCTGCGGAATCGTTGACATATAATAGATAAACTTTTTTGCGATTCCTTTAGTATACCGGAAGATATGTTTGTCCATAATGTACATATCAGGTAGAAATGAAAGGATCGTGAGTTATGAGACGTGGGGATGTATTTTATGCGGATTTGAGGCCGGTTGTGGGGTCGGAGCAGGGCGGAGTCAGACCTGTTTTGATCATTCAGAACGATATTGGAAACAGGCACAGTCCGACAGTGATCTGTGCGGCGATCACATCAAAAATGAATAAGGCGAAGCTGCCGACTCATATAGAATTGTCCGCGCTGCGGTACGATATGGATAAGGATTCGGTGATTTTGCTGGAACAGCTGCGGACGATTGATAAATCAAGATTAAAAGATAAGGTGTGCCACTTGGATGACGAGGTCATGCGAAGGGTGGACAGAGCACTCTGTATCAGTCTTGAAATACATACATGAGAGACTGACAGCACACGGAAAGGAAGGGAAATGGATACTGCCGATGCGGCGCTTAGCGTTCTGCTGTTTGTGGGACTGCTCGTGATGAATATGATTTTTTATGGGTTCGGTGTTGCGATACAGAACCTGAATATTTCGGAAGTGGAGGAGCTTTACGAACAAAAGCACGACAAAAAATCAAGACGGATCTTAAAGGTGTCAAGGGGCATTACCAAATATGTGAATACGGTGCAGGTTGTCGTGACTTTGGCGCAGCTCATTATGGGCAGTTTCTTTCTGCGGATCTTTATTTCCGTGGCGCGCGGGATATTCAGGCAGCTGACGGATGCTCCGCATGGGGCGGTGGTAAAGCTTCTTCTGCAGATGATACCGGTGCTCTTGGCATTTGTGCTTTTGGGCTATATTCTTCTTTTGGTCGGTGTGATGATCCCGAAGAAGATTGCGGCGATCTACCCGAAAAAATGGGCGTATGCCTGTGTATCCGTTACATATGCATTCTGCTTTGTTCTGACGCCGGTGACCTCGCTGATCGATATATCGGCAAACGGGCTGCTCAGGCTTTTTGGAATCCGGCAGCCGCGCGATGCGGGGGAGGTCACGGAGGAAGAAATCATTTCCATGGTAAATGAGGGGCACGAGCAGGGCGTCCTCGAGGAGAGCGAAGCGGAAATGATCACGAACATTTTTGAATATGGGGATAAGAATGCGCGGGATATTATGACCAATCGGCAGAATATCAAGATGCTCGACGCACAGGTGCGGTTATCCGAGGCGGTCGCGTTCATGCTTGAGGAAAACAACAGCCGTTATCCCGTATTCAGCGAGACGTCCGACCAGATCATCGGTATTTTGCATTTGAAGGACGCCTGCCGTTATCAGCACAAGCTTCATACGGAAGGGGAGCACCAGACCGATCCGCGATTAAAATCGTGCCGCGCCATCCTGCGCCGGCCGGAGTTTGTACCGGAGACCATGAACATTGACGATTTGTTTCATTCCATGCAGAGCAAGCATCTGCAGATGGTCATTGTTGCGGATGAATACGGTCAGACCGTTGGGTTAGTGACGATGGAGGATATTTTGGAAGAGATCGTCGGGAAGATTCAGGACGAGTATGACGAAGAAGACCGTTTTATCGTAAAAACAGGCAAAGACCGTTTTGTTGCGGACGGTATGACGCCGCTTGAGGAGCTGACGGAGCTGTTGGGCATCCGCTTTGACGAAGATATAGAGGTGGATACGCTAAACGGTTTTATGATCATGAAAATGGAACATATACCGGAGGAAAAAGAGCGTTTTTCGATGGAGTACGGCGGTTATGAATTCCAGATACGCCAGGTGGAGAAGCGTGTCATCCGTTCCGTGCTGCTCACAAAGCTGGCTTTACAGGCGGAGGAAAAGGAAGTTGAAGAGAAGGCCGATTAGTGGTATACTTGACATAACTGAACGATAAAAAAGGGAGAGAAAACGATGTCAGGACATTCAAAATTTGCAAACATAAAGCATAAGAAGGAAAAAAATGATGCCGCAAAAGGAAAGATCTTTACGATCATCGGGCGTGAGATCGCCGTTGCGGTAAAAGAGGGAGGACCCGATCCAGCGAATAACTTTAAGCTTGCCGGCGTGATCGCAAAGGCGAAGGCGAACAATATGCCGAACGACACGATCGAGCGCGGCATCAAGAAAGCGGCGGGAGATATCGGAAACGTCAATTATGAATATGTCACCTATGAGGGCTACGGACCGGGCGGGATCGCCGTGATCGTCGAAGCGCTTACCGATAATAAGAACAGGACGGCAGCCAATGTACGTTCCGCGTTTACAAAGGGAAGCGGCAGCATCGGGACACAGGGCTGCGTATCGTTTATGTTTGACCGGAAAGGACAGATCATCATTGACAAAGAAGAATGCGATATGGACGCCGACGATCTGATGATGTGTGCATTGGACGCAGGAGCGGAGGATTTTGCCGAGGAGGAGGACAGCTTTGAGATTCTGACCGCTCCGGATGATTTTCCGGCTGTGACAAAGGCGCTTGAGGATGCGGGGGTTGTATCCGCGTCGGCGGAGGTCACGATGATACCGCAGAATTATGTGAAACTAAGCGATGAAAAAGATGTCGGGCAATTGCAGAGAACGCTGGATCTGCTTGACGAGGATGATGATGTGCAGGCGGTATATCATAATTGGGATGAAGACTGATCTGTTATTAGGTTCATTATAAGAGAAGGATTTCATTTAAGAAGGCGCTTGTCGCTGTATAGGATACCATATGAATATTAAAAAAGCGAACATATCGTGGATCTTTTTTGCTATTTATGTAATTACATATTTGTATCTCGGGGTGTGCATCGGCAATACGATGAGTAAGATGCTGAATTTGGGCGGGGCCGCGCTCTCTTGTATCATTGTCGTCATGGTGATCCTGCTTGCATTTGTGGGTTGTGCCGCTGCGCTCATCGTGCTCATGAAGGAAAATTCGAAGAATGAGAAAGCGGCAGCGCGCCGGAAGCGCAGGGCTGTAAGAAACGACAGCTTTTTTGCAAGCGAATTGCTGCCGGCGCTCGCAAGCTATCTGCTTGTGGTGATCAGCCGCGGTGTCTATATTGTACAGTTTTCGAATGGGACGCTTTTGGGAAATGTCGGGTTGTATGAAAAAATATCTTCAGGAGCCCGTGTAGAACTTGATCTTTTTAATGGGATTGAGCGGTTATATGCATATTTGTTGAAGGGATTCTGTATTCTTTTGGGAAATGTGCCAAATGCCGTATATATTCTGAATCTGGTCTGTCAGGTAGTACTGGTATTTTGCTGCTATCTGTTTTTGCGGGTGGCGGCAGGCAAAGCGGCGGCGCTTTCTTCTTCGGTACTTTTTTTGTGTATTCCGTATTTTTACCGTGCATTGACCGTTTGTGAACCGGCGCAGCTTTTGATGGCTCTGTGTATGGCGGGTATCTGTATTTCCGCGTTTGTGTTAAAAAGAAGTGTGTTTGATCTTGGCGGAAAGGGCATGCTCCCCGCTTATCTTTTGTGCGGATTGATCGCAGGAATGCTTATCACGCTGGACTTAACGGCGCTGCTCATTCCGCTTACCGTGATCGTGGTTTTTTTGGTCAGCGTGCAGGGACGGCGGGCGGAGCTGGGCTGCTTTGTGCTCGGCATGTTTGCCGGAATCCCGGCAGGAATGGTTTTGCTGAATGTAGATGTCTCAGGTACGCTGTTTAGTGTAAAAACGTCCTCATTTACCCTAATGGAAAGGGCAATGTTTGATTTCAGCGAATATATCACTTCCTATGAACTGGCATTGACTAAGCCCACGCTGCTGTTCGCATTGCCGGAAGAGTTGGTGCTGCTCTGTGTGATTGCATTTGGCGGTGTTGCGGCGGTGTTGTTCTTTTGGTGTGAGCATGATGTGCTGCGCATCATAGCAGTGCCGTATTTGGGTATGATTCCGTTTGCTTGTTTTGACACCGGACATGCAATGGGGTTTGATACCGGATTTCTGATTGCCTGTTTCGGTGTGCTGACAGCGGCGATAACGGTCGGTGTGATCTATCTGATGGGACAGCCTGTTGCGGCGGTAGAAGCGCGCAGGAAGAAAGCGGATGCGGACGCTGAGGAAGCAGACGACGGACAGATCGAGCCGCGGGAGAAAGAGGCTGCCGCATCCACGAAAAAGGAAAAGAGAGAAAAGGCAGTCAAAGAAGAAAAGAAGGCGAAGAAAGAAAAGTCAGTTAAAGAAGAAAAGAAAGTGAAAGAAAAAAAGGCTGCCAAAGAGGAACAGGCTGCCATGAAAGAAAAGCCAATCAACGGAGAAACAGTTGCAACGAAAGAAAAGCCAGTAAGAGAGCAAACGGCCGCCGCGGAAGAAAAGCCAATAAAAGAGCAAACAGCCGCCGCGGAAATAAAGCCAATAAAAGAGCATTAAGCCGCTGCGAAAATACAGCCCCTAAGCGAGCTCACGGCCGCCGCGGCAAGAAAGCCGGTAAGCTGTCTCTGAGACCCGTCGCCGGGCCCGCGGGACGAGGCATGAGCGCGGAG
>CAMWSU010000097.1 GCA_947176965.1 uncultured Lachnospiraceae bacterium
GTGTCGCCGTTGGTGTAGGCGTTGCTGTCGGTTCCGCCGTTGCCGTTGGTGTCGGCGTCGGTGTTGCCGTCGGCGTTACTGCCATCGTCCCCGACGGTGTCACAATTCCCGTCTGTCCCTGTCCGTCCGCTGCAGCTCCTGCTGTCGGTGTCGGCGTCTCATTCGGTACAAGCACCGTGTTCTCGATCATCCCAAGTTCTGCCGCCCGTGCTTTGATCTCCTCATCAGTCATTTCCTGTTTATGGGAAAACGCAATATTCATTATAATGGCCGTCACAACGATGCCTATGCCCAGCCCTCTCAAATAGTATCGCAATTTCATATTTACACCCCTATATATGGTCTATCACCGAAAGAGATCGATCACAAGCTTGACCTCGCCCACACCGATGCCAAGCTCCTTCGCGATGGCAATGTTGGATTTGCCTTCCCGATGCATCTTAAGAATCTTTTCGTTATTATTGCGCTCCTCCGTAACGCTTCCTCTGCCGTTTAAGCCACTCTCGTTCTGTGAAGCGTTCTCCGTCCATGTTCTGTTGTCCGAAGCGGAGACTTTTTTCGGCGCGCTGCGCCTGCTTCCCGCCGCAGAACGTGTTCTTGTCGTTCTTTTCGTCTCTTTTTCCCATGTGTCGTCCGCGGGTTCTCCTATGATGTTCACACGCGGCACTACAAACGGCTGAAAATGATCCGGTTCCTTCGGTTGGGTTCTCTGGCTGATGTCCATGACGGAAATCTCTGCATCCTGCATCTCCTGCGTCGGCTTTGCCCGCTCTGTATCCGCCTGTGCTATCTGTGCTGCCTGCGCCGCCCTCAGCCATTCATCCGCTGCCTTCACCTGTTCTGCCCCCGCCTGTGCTGCTTTTTCCCGCTCCGCCTCGGCTTCTGCAGCCCGCAGACGCTCCGTTTCCGCACGTGCCACCCTCATGCGCTCCGCTTCCGCACGTGCCGCTTTCATGCGTTCCGCTTCTGCCCGCGCTGCTTTCATACGTTCTGCCTCTGCCCGTGCCGCTTCCGCACGTGCTGCCTTCATGCGTTCCGCTTCCGCCTCCGCTGCCCTTGCGCGCTCCGCTTCCGCCTCCGCTGCCCTTGCGCGCTCCGCTTCCGCCTCCGCTGCTCTTACGCGTTCCGCTTCCGCCTCCGCTGCCTTTACGCGCTCCGCTTCCGCCTCTGCCTCCTGTATGCCCTGCACGCGCGCAAGTCCGCTAAGATTCTGTGATTCTATATTGATTTTGCGCGGCTTCGGTTCTTCTTCCTCCTCCTCGATTCCATTCATCTTCTGAATCTCTTTTGCACTCTTCATCGCATCACCGGCCCTCTGCTTTGCCCGGTCTGCAGACAGGATCGCCTCATTCGCAACCTGAGAAGCTGCGCTTGCCGTCTGTTTTGCCGCATCCGATCGCAATGCCGCTTCATCCGCGCTCAGGAGAGCCTCATTCGCGCGCTTTGCTGCTTCGTCCGCGCGCTGCATGGCTTCATCTGCACTCAGAAGCGCCTCGTTCGCACTTTGCAAAGCTTCCTCCGCGATCTGGGATGCTTCATCCGCATTTCCCGCCGCGTCCTCCGCGCTTTTCGCTGCCTCCTCCGCGCTTAAAGCCGCCTCATTCACGTCCTGTGATGCCTTGTCCGCCGTTTCCTTTGCCTGGCTCGCGAGTGTTGACGCCGCTTTCGCAGTTTTCTCGATCTCCGCAACCGTATTTTTCAACGCAGTCTGCTTATCATTGAGCATGTCATATAAAAAAACAACTTCCTCATGGTTTTTATGAATATCGGTCAATACGGTATCCGCATATTCGCTGACACCCATGATCTTCTCATTTGAGAGGCGTTCTAATGACCGCTCTGTCTTTTCCACCGCATACTGCACTGCCTCATCCACGGAATGATTGATTTTGGAGGAAGCCTCATTCAGATGCTTTTCGACGCACGCCTTAATCTCCTCGTCCGCATGTTTGCGTTCCTCTCTGCTTAACTGTTCGCCCGAAGCCGGAACCAGAAAGCTCGCCACAAATGCGCCGATACCGATGATCAGTAAGATGATTTCCATGTCTTTGTCTCCCCGTTCAAATCTTCATATCAAAAGATTGCGTACTCTTTAGGATGACTTTGCCGTCCGCCTGCTTGTCAGATGTCTTTTTTCTTGCCCGACCGCCGTCACCCGTATATTCATTGCTGCCTTTTTCCTTGGCGTCGAATTTTTTTTCATTGAGCTGCGAATCATCCGCGCTCCGCACCTGATTCAGCTTTTCATCCGCCTGCTTTTCCACCTGTATCTGAATGTTCGCCTGTTCGTTGGAGGCCTTCATATCCTCCTGCTGTTTTATGATGGAATAATCCTGCGTCCTGCCAATCGTGCCAAACTGCTCTAACGGCGTAATCGTCATCGCCATATGCCCACATCCTTTCCCAATTTTTCACCGTGCTTCGTCCTAGCTTCCGATTTCCTGCAAAGATTGGCGCGAACGCGCCACTCTTTTATATTGGTTCACTTTTTACATCGCCCCTCACGCGCTTAAATCTGCAGTACTGGTATTGCTGCTTCAGCGTTAGGGAAATATCGGATACAATGATCTTGGTTCCCGGATAAGCAACTCCCGAAACAACCACGCACGCCTCCGATGTAGAGTCAAATTGACCGCTCAAGTCATCCATTTCTTTGAGGTTCTCTTCAATCTGCTTCTTATGTGCCGAACTTGTTGCAGAAAGTGTCTGCACATATTTTACCTGCTCCGGTGTCAGCTTCACCCCCTGTTTCAGCTTCAGCAGAGTTGACTGCACGATCGGCTCGATCTGTTTCAGGGCACCCTGTAATTCCGCCGTCTCTTTTTGAAGCTGCGTATAACGCTGTTTGAGTTGGGGATTCACACCGACCTCCAAGGTCGTTACTGCCGCCATCTGTGAGCCGAGCGTCCTTGCCGTGATCCGGTTTGCTGCCGTAACATAACCGCCTGTGACAAATGCTCGTTTTCCTGTCACAATGACCTCGTCGCCCGCCGTAACCTTACTGTGCAGGATACATTCTGTCTCAATATAGCCTCCGGCTTCTGCCGTTGTATTCTCAAGAAATTTGGAAATGATATTTCCTTTTGCTTTTAAGACACCCTTATCCATGCCGTTCATTCCGCGGCTGATGATGATGTCCCCGTCCGTCTCCACATAAGCGCCCTCGACCACACCGCCAACCACCACGTTTCCATGCGCCTTCACTTTATAATTTTCACAGATATTGCCCTTGATATGCACACTGCCCTCAAACTCTATATTTCCCGTTGAGGTATCTACATTATCCACTTCAAAAATATCCGACACGCAGACCCTGTCATCCTCTAATTCCACATGACCGTCTTTTTCTGCCGTCAAGATTGTCTTATCCTCACTGATCGCGACATTTTTACCGAATTTGAGTATTTTCTTTTCAAAAGACGGCGGCGCAATATTCTCTCCGAATATGGTTGTTCCCGGCTCACCGCGCAGCTCGGGATGCAGCTTTGCCAGCACATCACCCTTTTTACAGTGGTTGATCATACTGAGATTAAAAAAATCAACGCTCCCGTCTTCGTTTAATTTCGGTTTTGACTTTACATCCGTCGAAAAAAGATACTCGATCTGTGAATCTTTTCCTGATATTGCGTTCTGGCCGACCGCCAGCTCATAATCCCTGCAATATTCCCGTTTCGCAAGAAATGCATCAATATTTTCCCGCATTATACCGAACACAATCTTATTGCGGGCAATCTCATTCAGAATCTCATCAAGACCCATGACCGCACCATCATCGGACGGTGCATAAAAACGGATCGTCGCGTGCATTCTGTCTTCGCTCACCGTGATCAGACACATTTCCTGCTCCGAACAATGACTTTCCTGACTAAGCGGTACGATCGTATCCTCATGCTTTTCGATTCCCTCGTTTAAGAGTTTGAGAGCAAACGGAATCTTTAGATATTTCAGATAATTCGTCACCTCATTGACGCGCAACGGCTCCCCGCCGTCCGTCTCCGGAACCAGGCGCACGGATGTGCCGCTCTTGCTTGTGATCAATTGAAAGTATCCGTTCATTCTACTCCTCCATCGGACAACAGCCCATAAATTTACTTGATTATCAATTTCTTAAAAAAAGAACTGTTCCATTGCCATGCAACAAAACAGCTTCTTTTTTATGAAAGCGCATGTAATATCCCCATATATTTCCCAAGCCGCTCCTTCATTTTCTGTAATGCACGCGTATGAAGCTGTGAAATTCTCGACTCGGACACCTCAAGAACGCGGCTGATCTCCTTTAGGGAAAGCTCTTCATAATAGTAAAGCTCCACAACCCTTCGTTCCTTCTCGGTCAGTAAATCCATTGCTTCAATGATCATGTCCTTTAATTCCGACTGCATCGCCACATCCTCAGGCATATCAAACTGGCTGGAGGCCGTAGCGTCATTCGGTACCTCGTTGCCGCCCTGATCAAGATAATCATTGAGTGACACCAGGTTTGTTACTTTCATTTGACTCTGCAAGTCAATGTATTCATCATCGGAAATTCCGAGCTTTCCCGCAATCTCCGCATCCGTTGCATTTCTGCCCGTTGTGACTTCAATATCGCGTATCGCAGCATCAATCTGCTTTTGTTTCTGCCTGACCGTCCTCGGAATCCAGTCCATCTTTCGAATCTGGTCAAGGATCGCACCGCGAATGCGCAGGCTCGCATAGGTCTCAAACTTCACATCCTTGGCACAGTCAAATTTATCGATCGCGTCGATCAGCCCGAAAATTCCATAGCTGACAAGATCCTCATACTCCACATTATAACCAAGATACATACTGAGACGTCCGGCAACGACCTTTACAAGGGGTGCATATTCAATTATGATCTTTTCACGGGTTTCTGCCGCTCTTGTTCTGGCATATTCCTCCCACAGTCTTTTTCTCAGACTCTCGTCCATGCCGCCCTCCGATTTCGCCTGTTCTAAATCTAATTACTTACGAGCCGCTATTTTGCTTTTTTTTCGCCCTTGCCCTGATTCTACTCAGGCTCTTTTTCAATGACTTCGCCTTCCTCCATCGTGCTGCCTTCTTCCTCTTTCTTCTGCCTAATCCGGAATGAGTCGAAGATCCGCTTTAAGATCAGCCCAAGAATATAAAAACCAAGCAGGCTGACAAGCACGATCACAAGAATTTCCCGCAGAGAAAAGCCGCGGACATAGGTAACGATCACCGCTACCGCACCGCCTAAAAGCATGATCAGTGCAGGCAGCTGTTTTGTTTTCAGTCTGTCGTAATTCTCCTGCTGCTCTTTCGCCTGATCGTCCTCTAATCGTTCGGACTGCTCTTTCTGACTGCCATTTTGATTCTCAGATTGTTTTTTCATTTTTTCCTACCGCACGTATAATATAGTCACCCGTTTCAGGGTAAAAAATTACGGTCCGCCCGTAATTTAATCCCGTATCCTCCGCCAAGATCGGAATTCTGAGTTCCGCAAGCTTTTTTTTGGATGCTTCCACATTACGCTCTCCGACGCGCACAAGATCGTTCTTATTCTGAAATCCGAACATCTGCGCACCGCCCGCGATCTTTGCCACAAGCCTTGTCCTGTTCGCACCCGCCTTTACGATCAGATCCACGAGCATCTCGATCCCCGTATCGGCAAACTTCGGTTTATTTGAATTATTTGCAATTACAGTACTGTCCGGCAACATCACATGTGCCAGACCGCCGATCTTAGTAATGGGATCTCTTATCGCAATACCAACACAAGAGCCTAAGCCGAGTGTCGTAATCCCGTCCGGACTTTTACATATTTTAAGATCCGCCATACCGACTTTAATAATCTCACTCATAGCTTATCATGCTTCTTTCCCTATCTGTGTTTATACGCGTTTATCGCGCTTTGTTCCTTCTTTTTGTCCATCGGTATGATTAACGTAAACCAAGCGAGGACAATATCTTGTCATAGGATTCCAGATCCGGCACCAAAATGAAATATCCTTCGATATCCCGATCATCGCTGAACTGTGTCTCAATCATCAGAATATTGTCGCCGATCAATCCAAACTCGATTGCGGGAACGCTCAAAATAGCCCCCGCCATATCAATGCTCAGGGCCGGTATTGACGGCACGATCTTCAATCCGGTCATTGCTGAAAGAGAATTGAGGTAAGAACCGGTGATGATGTTTCCGATTTCCTGCAGCGCCGATATTTCCATTTCCGAGAAATTACCGTCCTCGGACGCAGGCATCCCCATCAGCTTTTCGACGAGATGCATCGCGGAACCTTTTTCCAAAAGAAACATAATGCTTCCGGTAATATCTCCGTCCACCGCCAAATAAATACCTGCCATGATCTGTTCTTCGCCGCCCATTACCTCACCGATTTCGGAAAACTCCAACAGTCTGACAAGAGGCACTCTCATATCCACTTTACATTGCAACATCTGAGCCAGCGCGGTCATCGCATTTCCGGCACCGATGTTTCCTAACTCCTTCAGGACATCGACATATTGACTCGACATCGCATGAAGATCTAATTTATCCGACATATTTTTTATCCATTCCTTTCGTCGCTGCCCCGCCCCACATCAGTTTTTTCAAGTGTCACACACCCTGTTCTGCAAGCACGGCATGAATATCCAACAACGAGATCAGGTCATCATCGCTACATTTCCCGACTGCTGTGACAAAAGCGCTCTTTTCTTCTTTGGAATCATACGCCATCCTGTCAACCTGTGTACTCTCCAGCGTAACGACTTCCTTTACCTCATCTACGATAATGCCAATTTTTTCAATGCCTTCCGCTTTCAAAATAATGATGCGCGTATCTTTTGTATCTTCAACCTCATCCAGTCCCATTTTCACACGGACACTCATGACCGGAACGACCTCTCCGCGCAGATTGATCACGCCCTTAAAATACGCCGCCACCTTCGGCACACGTGTGATCTGCTGTATCCGCAGTATATTATCAACATAACGGATGTCGATTCCGTATTTTTCATCGCCAAGACGAATGACGATATATTGCGCTGTATCAAACGCTTCCTTGTCTCTTAACTCCTCCATCCTTAACGCCTCCATTCCGCTTACAGCATCGCATTCGTATCAAGAATCAGGGCAACCTCACCGTCGCCGAGAATCGTCGCACCGCTGATGATCTTACATTTATTGATGTATTTTCCGAGAGATTTAATGACGATCTCTTGTTGACCGATCAGGTCATCAACGACCAGGCCCGCCAGCTTATCGCCTTTCTTCACAATGACAACCATCAGATTCTCATCCGGTCCTTTGGAGGAATCTATATCCAGCATTTCATTGATGCGGATCAGCGGAATGACATTCTCACGGAGATTGATGACTTCCTTTGACTGCACAAGCTTGATGTCAGAAACCGGAACATCCTCCAATGTCTGAATGGAGCCAAGCGAAATCGCATATTTCTCTCCTCCGACAACAACCATCAGCGCCTGAATGATCGCAAGCGTGAGCGGCAGACGGATAATAAAGGTGCTTCCCTCTCCCAGTTTTGTTTTTACCTCAACCTCGCCGCTTAAGGACTCGATCTTGGATTTCACAACGTCCAGACCAACGCCTCTGCCCGATACGTCGGACACAACCTTCGCTGTGGAGAATCCTGCATTAAACAGAAGATCGACAATGTCCTTCTCTGTCATGTTCTCCGCCTGCTCCGGCGTGATGACACCGCGCTCGATTGCCTTTAATTTGACCGCCTCAGTATCAATACCGTTACCGTCGTCACCAACCTCAATCACAACGTTATTACCGTCCTGATATGCGTTCAGGAAAATGGAGCCGGTCTCACTTTTCCCTCTCTGTCTGCGGATCTCTGCAGACTCCAAACCATGGTCTGCGGAATTGCGCAGAAGATGCATCAGCGGATCTCCGATCTCATCGACCACGGTACGGTCTAACTCGGTCTCCTCACCGGTCATATACAATTCCATTTTCTTGTCAAGCTTCTTTGACAGGTCACGGATCATACGCGGGAACTTATTGACAACGCTCTCGATCGGCACCATGCGGACTTTCATGACAGACTCATGCAGGTTGGTCGTAACGCTCTCTAAGTACTCGATCTGCTCATTAAAGGCCGTTCCCATCCCACCTTCTGCGCCCGACGCAGATACGAGGGAATTTTTGGCGATGATCAGCTCGCTGACAAGATTCATTAAAACATCCAGCTTTTCAATATCAACGCGGACCGTACGGTTCACGACAGGCTTGGACACGGCACCCTGCTTTTTCTCTTTTGCTTTCGCCGTCTCAGGCTTGGCCTGCTCCGCCACAGCCACCTGACCGCTGCTCTCAACAACCGCCGTCTCCTGCGGCTTCGGCTCCTCGGTTATGTATTCGGATACATCCATCTTCTCTCCGACAGCATTATCAATCTCGGATACGTTCTTGATCGCCTCCAGAATTGGAGCAAGCTCACTTGCGGAAACAATGATCAGACTGAATTCCAGCTCAAATTTTTCATCCTCAATGTCCTGCGCGCTCGGATTTGATACGATGATCTCTCCGTACTTCTCAATTGCCTTAAATACCAGGAATGCGCGCGCCGCCTTTAAGAGACAGGTTTCATGCACCACGACATTTATGCCGTACACATTCTGTCCCTGCGAAGCTGCTTTGCCGATCACGGATTTCTGCGTATCATCCAGCTTGATCTCCAGCCACTTTTTCGCCTCATCAGACGCCCCCTCCGATGCTGCACTCTGCTCTTTCTTCTCCGCCGGTTTTGCCGCGGCGCCCTTTGCTCCCATCTGCTCGTTCAACGCCTTGATGAGCGCTTCGTTCTCATTCGTTCCCTCATCCGCGCTCTGCTGAATATTAGTAAGATACTCATCCAGCGCATCCAGACATTGAAACAGAATATCGATCATCTCGCTGTTGACTTTGATCGCTCCGTTACGCACCTCGGAAAAAACATTCTCCATGTCATGCGTCAGCGTCTGCATCCGCTTGTACCCCATCGTACCCGCCATTCCCTTTAAGGAATGCGCGGCACGAAAGATCTCGTTGATCGTATTTTCATTTTCCGGATCCTGTTCCAGCTCCAAAATCTGTGTGTTCAGACTTTGAAGATGCTCCTTTGTCTCGTCAATGAAGATTTCAAGATATTGGCTTACATCCATCTCATTTTACCCCCACGTTCATGATAATCTCACGGGCAATGTCCTCAAGCGGAACGATCTGATCCGTGAGACCCGTATTAACGATACTCTTTGGCATACCATATACCGCACAGGTGGATTCTTCCTGCGCGATCACATGGATATTCTTTGCCTCATGTAATGCCATGATTCCTTTTGTTCCGTCCGCTCCCATTCCGGTCATGACGACGCATGTGACCCGCTCATAGCCGCAATCCCGCAATGACTCGTACATATAATTTGCACACGGTCTGACGCCTTCTCTCGGCGGCTCGTTCGTATAATGCACCTTGCAGACTCCGCCCTGCTCTACGAGATTCAGGTGTACACCGCCGCGCGCGATGTAGACATTTCCCGTCTGGATCGTGTCGCCTTCCTCCGCTTCCCTGACATGAAGCTCGCTCATATTATCCAGCCTCTCCGCCAGGGACTTCGTGAAACCTACCGGCATATGCTGCACCAGAACAACCGGTGCCCTTAAATTACCCGGCAGCTGCGGAATCACGCTCTGGAGCGCTTTCGGCCCGCCCGTCGAGCTTGCGATCGCAACGATCTGTCTTCCGTTCACTTTTGCCGCATGCTTCCCGACCAGCTCAACGACCTTCTTTGTCTCCTTTATTTCCTTGATACTGAGACTTTTGGTATAAGAAGGAATAGCGGACTGGGATACGGCATACAGTGTATCCAAAAACTGTCTGCGGAAATCGACATCCCGTGCATCCGATGCTTTGTCCGGCTTATGAACAAAATCCAATGCGCCAAGCTCCAAACAGTCCAGCGTAATCTGCGCGCCGTCACGGGTATCCGTACTCGCCATCATAATGCGTGCCGCAATCTTACGGACCTGCAGTTCGCGTAACAGCTCCACGCCCGTCATCTTTGGCATATTCACATCCAGCACGACCGCATCGTACTGTTTTCTTGAAAGTAATTCCAGTGCATCAGCACCGTGAATGGCTCTGTCCGTCACACGGAATCGTTCATCAGAATTGATTATATCACAAAGAACACTTCTCATGAGTGCAGAGTCATCAACTACCAAAATATTTTTTTTGTCCGCCATATTACCATTCCACCATCCTAAAACGATTATTCTTTATTCAGATCCCGCCTTAAATTTTTGCGTTCCTCCTCAAAGATGTACCGTATGATTTCTTCCCGCTCTGCTGAATCAATATTGATGTATTGAACGCGGTGTTCAAAATTTCCCTTCTGTTTTTCTATCTCACTGACATGCAGGATCTTTCCGACCAGATTATATTCCTTATTCATTCCGTTGACCGTGAGATAGTACTTACAATAGATCAACGATCCTTCCTCATATTTCTGGTTTGCCACGAATCGAAGCCCGCCGCCGCTGATGTCCACAATGATGCTGTGCTTTAACGGAAGTCCCGGAACAAGATAGCCCCGCCGCTCGTCAAGCGCCTCGACCTCCTCCTCCTCCAGCACGCGCGCGCTCATATCCAGCGCGCAGCTGAAGCGATAATATTCTCTTCTCTGGTATTTTCGCAGGTTGCTCACCAGCTCGATCGCCAATATGTACACGTTATTGCTCTTATAACGGTCAATGATGCGGCAGATACACTGATAAAGCCCGCTCTGTGTGTAAAAGAACACCTCATACTCCCCATCAACCGGAAGCAATATGAGTTTCGTCTGCTCCATCGGCATCGTAATCTCGATCCTGTCATCGGAGAGCACCTCATATACACGGCTTATATAAATTTTCTTCTTATCCTTTACATCCCTGTTCTCTGCTGTGGCATGCAGCTCCACTTTCTGACCCGGCACAATATAACTTGATAGCATGGTATCTCTCCTTATCTTATTCTTTTTCCAACGATCCTATTTTTTTCTCCCCGCAAGAATATGTGAGAAAAATGCCGCCATTCCCCTTTTCGGTACGCTCGTACTGACTTCCTTATCCATCAGTTTCATGGCGATCTCCTCATATGCCCTCGCCGATTTCGCATTCGGATTCTGCATGGAGATCGGACTCTGCTGCATGACCGCCTTGGCAAGCTGCTCATCACGCGGGACGGAGCCTAAATATGTGATCGGTATCTTTAAGTATTTTGTGACGACTGCATTGAGCTTTAAGAACAGATCCGCTGCGTCCTCCTCGTTATCCACACGGTTTGCGATGACCTTCACCTGTGTATTTTCCATTTTGAAACGGGAATGGCGGTTTAACGCTTTTAACAGGGAATAGGAATCTGTGATGGACGTCGGTTCCGGCGTCGTGATCAACAGGATCTCTCCGCTTGAAACCAAAAACTCCAGCACGGCGTCCGAAATTCCCGCGCCCGTATCCACAATGATCACATCCGTCAGCGTATCCAGCTCTGAAAGATTCTGTATGATATAGTTGAGATATTCACGGTCTAAGTTCGACATTCCCGCAATACCCGATCCGCCCGAGATAAACCCCACATCCATTGGTCCCCAAGTGATGATGTCACGGATACTCTTTCCCTGATAGATCAGATCATATAGATTATATTTCGGGACCGCACCAAACATAATCTCAATATTGGCAAGTCCAAAATCGGCATCCAAAATAATAACGCGCTTCTCCATACGGCGGAACTGGATCGCCAAATTGATCGCCGTATTGGATTTTCCGACCCCGCCCTTCCCGCTCGTCACGGCAATGACGCGCGCAAGCGGACGGTTGATCTGATTCGCTTTAATGATACTTCGTAACTTTTCAGCCTGATCCATCTTTTACCCCTTTATTTCCTGCCTGCTTCCCCCCAGAAGCTGCTTCACTACCACCTGTGGATTAAACGGCTCAATATCTTCCGGTACGTTCTGTCCCGTTGTCACATAGGACATCTCCGCATTCGTGCGCATACGCAGATTGAACAGATTCCCCAGCGCCGTCGTCTCATCCAATTTCGTAAAAATAAGTTTATACTCCGTCACCTCGGAATATGCATCGGCAATGCTGATCATATCACGATATTTCGTCGTCGCACTCATCACAAGATACACTTCTCTCTCCACCTTATCGTCCGCGGCATGGATAAACTGCCCGATTGCCTGCCTCTGCTCCTCATTGTAATGGGAATGCCCCGCCGTATCCACTAAAATATAATCGTAATCCCTGAAATCGGAAAACGCATGTTCCATCTCCTCGATCGAATAGATGACACGGATGGGAATCTCCAAAATATCCGCATACGTCTTTAGCTGCTCCGCAGCCACGATCCGGTAGGTGTCCGTTGTCAAAAGAGCAAGCTTTTTCTTCTGCTCCACACAGAAGCGGGAAGCAATCTTTGCGATCGTTGTTGTCTTTCCGACGCCGGTCGGACCGATGAAATATACAACCTTCGGTCGTTTCTTTGCTTCTGTGATCCTTGTCGTCTTGCCGAACTTTAAGACCATTTTCTGGTAAATGCTCGCCAGATAATAGTCAATCGGCGTATCCTGTGTCTCTTTGACATCCAGTGTATCTATGATCTGGTTGGCATAATGCTCATCCACTTCATTATCTACCATCGTATTGTATAATAATCTTAAGAAATTTTCCGCCTCGGACGGTTCCTCACTCTCGCTTGGAAGAGAAGCGCCCTTGTCATCCGTCTTCACCAGCGTCTCCTCCAGCAGACTTTGCAGGGAATCCAGCTTATTCTCCAGCACATTGCTCTCGGATACCGCCTGCTCTAAGATGTGCCGGCCGCCTGCCGCTTCTTTCGCAGCGCTCTTTCCTCGCGCTCTTTCGCCCGTTCCTATGAAACCTGTCGTTGGTACGTCTGCTCCTGCTGTTCCCTGCGCGCCGCTTCCCAACGCAGATGCCGGCTGTGAACCTGCGCCACCGGTTGTCCTTGCTGACGCACCTGTTCCTGCCGGAGTCTCTCTCTCATCCGTTCCCCATGTCTCCTGCTGTGCATTCTGCTCCGAAACAACGCGTGCAATGTCCTTGACCGCCGAGGAAAACCGCTCCGAGTCCTCCTCAAGCGCCACCGTGACCTCTTTCATCGGATTTTTGAAAAAACGCATGATCCCCTTATGCTTCACACTTCGGACATTCATGACCACAACGCCCGGTCCTAATTCTTTTTTTGCTGCATCCACTGCCTCGGCTTCCGTATCCGCAAGATATTTTTTGATAATCATCTTATGC
>CAMWSU010000098.1 GCA_947176965.1 uncultured Lachnospiraceae bacterium
GAGAGCATCTGTCTTACAAACAGAGGGTCATAGGTTCGAGCCCTATAGGTCCCATATTTTATGGCGAGATAGCTCAGTTGGCTAGAGCACGCGGTTCATACCCGCGGTGTCGAGGGTTCAAATCCCCCTCTCGCTACTCTGACAAACCTCTGACATTCGATCAGAATCGAATGTCAGAGGTTTTATTTTTCAAATGCTTCCACCCGTTTACTTGTTTTGTTCAAAACAAATCGCTATGTGTTCCCGTTCTTGTTAAATATAGTATCAATTCTCCATTAATCCATGTCGTACATCCTCTATGGCTCTGATTGTATTCGCGTTTGGAATATCCATAGAAATCTCAAATGGTATCCTTTGCTCTCTTACAGCTTGCTTCGCAGATATCGTAAAAAAAGTAGTCATATCCATACCGAGATTAGAAACTAGTTCTTGTAATTGAGACTTCAAATCCTCGTCCATCCTCATTGTTATATTAGTGGTCGCCATGATATCACCTCTTTTCTTTACTATATTACCCAAAAGGCAGCACGTCAATACATTGCACGTACAATGCACAGCGAGTGCAAGAAGCCCCAAAACTTTATGTGTAAAGCTTTGGGGCTTTTTGTTTTATTGTCCCTATCGCAATTTCTTCTTCCTATCAATCATCAAAATCACATTTTCATCATTTTTTCTTGTAATGATAGCAATATCCGAATCCTGCACAACACGGTCACAAACTTCTTTGAAATTGTTTCTTACGTTTGAAAAATTAGTTGCTATCATAATTCCACACTCCTTTGATTAAAGCATATGCCCCGGCTATAGTATTATCAATATTCTGTACCACATTCTTCTATTTGTCTATTTTGCCCAGCTCCAACAATTCTTTTGCAATCTGTTCAATTCCTGCGTCTACAGACGTAATATTCCGCTTATTCGAACTTTTGCAGTTTTTAAAGCAGTAGGAAAACGCCCTGTTCTTACCACTCTCCGTACTCTCCCATATACCGCTCCTCGATGTCTATAACGAGTGCCGCCATCTCCGCGAGTGTCTCATCCAGATTCTCCAAGGTCAGACGGCATTCGCCCGCCTGCATCCTCCGCACGATCTCATGATTGATCTCCTCGGAAAAATGGATCGTATCCATATAATTGTCAAGATCGGTGATGATCTCCGCATCATTCTGAAAATAATAAATCTCCACATTTTCAAACACAAGCAGATACTCCGCCGCCCGTCTCACTGTATAAAGAAATCCGTCGCTGTCCCCGTTACGGTACGCCTCATCCCACCACAGCATGGAGTACGGCGAAAAAATAAAGCGGAAGCGCGTTTCCGGGTGCGCGTGCACCACGTCGCCGATGAGCGCTAAGTTCGCGTCGATGACCGCCGCGTTTTCATCTTCTTTTTTCATATCGGAAACCGTCTCCGGACGGTCGTAACGCGAAAGCGTCCCTTCCGCGGAAAACGTCTTATAATGTGCCCAGTTATAGGATGCGCCCTCGTCATAGCCGGCATCAAGCCCCGATGCCAGTTCGTACGGGATATGCTCAAACAGCACCGTCTTATTCCATAGATACTGCACGTCGTCAAACAGATTCCGGTTATACAGATACAGCGGCAGGGACGCATCGGGAAACGTTTTCGCAGCATTCGCATTCAGCGCCGAAATATCCACGCAGTAATAGACGTTGACAAGCTCGCGCGCCATAAACGCCTCCTTCATGTAATAGACCAGATCTGCTGTCGCTGCGCCGCTCTTGATCCCCTTGATCGTTCTTCCGCCGAAAGCTTCGTCAAACCAGCGGTTATTGTAATTTTCCGCCACCGAGGAGCCAAACACGATGCTGTCGTACGCAAAATTGCGCACCGTGCCGATGCACTGATACTCCGCCTTCATTACCACCGCTTTCATGCCGCCGATCGGCGCGTGATAATGGTAAAACGGATCCATGATGGCCACCGCCGCGGCAGCAGCAAAAAGCAAAGCGCCCGCCCCTATGAAAAATGTTCTGATAAACTTGTTTGCTTCCATATGCACTCTCTCAAAAATTAAAATATAAAAAGATGCTCACGCCCGATAGCGAGATGACCGACCATGCGAACAAAATCGCAAGACTTAACGCAAAGCGTCCGGTCAGTACGCGCCCCTCTACCATCTGACGCGCATTTTTTCTCGTGATCAGCAGCATCCCGACCGCCAGCGCAGCAAAAAGCTCCGCCATGTGCAGCGTCACGACATACTGCGGCGCTCTCATGGATAAAAATTTTTCCACGATATACAGCTCCGGCACCTCCACCGCTCCGGCGACCGCCTGCAGGCTGTGAAAATAGGTCATCGAAATCAGCCCTTTGATGTAACGGAACGCGTCAACAAGCGTATCGCTGCGAAAAATAATCAGTGACAGATAATGAAACAGAAACGTCACGATATGACCGAACACATGCTTTTTTCCGTCCTTCTCAGAGACCGGATGCAGGATGTTTACGACCATCGCCAGCCCGTAGAGCAGCCCCCATGCGACAAAGGTCCAGTTCGCGCCGTGCCACAAGCCGCTTAAGAAAAAGACGATCATCGTATTGCGCATGGTTCTGAGTTTTCCTCTCCTGCTGCCGCCGAGCGGAATATACACATACGCCGTAAAAAAACGTCCGAGTGTGATATGCCACCTGCGCCAGAAATCACGGACAGATACCGACTTATATGGGGAATTGAAATTCTGCGGCAGCTCTATACCGAACATCTTTCCGATACCGACTGCCATATCGCAGTAGCCGCTGAAATCAAAATAGAGCTGCAGCATATAAGCGAGTGCCGAGAGCGCAAGCGACAGAGAATCTAATCCGCCGATATTGGCAAAGCCGAAGTCCGCCGGTTTCGCAAGCAGATCGGCAAGCAGCACCTTTTTGGACAGTCCGATAACAAAATAAGCAATGCCGCGCGCAAAAGAGTCCGCACAGAATGTTCTTTTTTCCCGATCCCGAAACTGCGGAACCAGCTCGCTGTGCAGCACGATCGGCCCCGCGATGAGCTGCGGAAAAAAGGTGACGAACGTCATATAATCCACGATTCCATAGTGCTCCGCCTCCCCTCTGCACCGGTCAAGCAGGTAGGAGAGCTGTTGGAACGTAAAAAAGCTGATGCCGAGCGGCAGCAGGATATGTCTGACCGAAAAGTCCGCAGAAAGCGCCGCGTTCAGATTCTCTATAAAAAAATCATAATACTTAAAATAGCCCAGTATCCCTAAATTGCACACACATCCCGCAACACGCACGATACGTCGGTAACGCGGCAGAAAATCCGCGTTTACGGAGGCGCCGGCATTCGTATCCGCCTTCCTTTTCTGTGCGGTATCGCGCCCATCCGTACCGTTATCCATCCGTGCGCGGACGTGTTTTTCCGCCTTCGCAAGCAGCGCGCTGAGCAGATAATTGACCGCGCAGCTAAACAGAATGATCGGCAGGTAACTCACATTAAAATAAGCATAAAACCAAAGCGACATTCCGACCAGAAAAACCTGTGCGCCCTGATAGCATTTGATCCGATTGAAGCCGTACCAGCCGAGCAATGCAATCGGCAGGAATAAAAATATAAATATGTAAGAGTTAAACAGCATATCCGCAGTTGTCCTTCATCCTTTGATTCATTAAAAACTTCATTTCTATTTTATCGAAACAGGCACCCGCCTGCAAGCCCCTGTTCACAAAAGAACCCGCCTAAAGCGGGTTCTTTTGCTGCGGAACATTAAAACGGCTCATGCCTCCCGTAAATCGAATCTGCAAACGCCGCTGTCAGACTGTCCAAAATACTTCATTTTTCCATCTGGAACGTATCGCACTCCGTCTCTTTACAATGACATGCTTTGCTGCCGCCAATGTCCACAGTCTGCGCATGGCACTTATAGTTGCTGTTATAAACGCACTTGCACGCCTCGCAGTCAATGGAGATCGTCTTGCTGGGATGATTCAGCGCGCTCTTATAGCTGTCCCTTTTTCTGTCGCAGAAGCTTTCACAGCAGGTATCGCGGCACTTTTCCGCCTGACTTCCGCCCACCATAATATCCCCTTTGCTGCAATAGCAATCGGAATTATAACTGCAATTTACCGCCGCACATTTCAATTCAGCCATCCTTGTCCTCCTTTTTGTCCCATCCTACATCTTCCACTATCAACAATAAAAACAATAAATTTGAGGCAAAGAGCCTGCAACCTGCTCTCTGCCTCTTATTAGTTTGGACAAGGTTTTTCTTTCTATTCCGCTTTCGCGGTATTTTCTGTCACTTCCTCACGAATCTGCTTTGTGCGGATTTCCTCACAGATCTGTGCAATAAATTCCGAAAGCGGCTTTTGTCCCTCGTCTCCCGCAAAGCGGCTACGGACGGAAACAAGCCCGTCAGCTTCCTCCTGCTCGCCGACGATCAGCATATAGGGAAGTCTGGCAAGACGCGCCTCACGGATCTTAAAGCCGATCTTCTCCGGCCTTGCATCCACCGTCACATCTACGCCATTTGCCTCCAATTCTTTTTTCACCTTCTGCGCATATTCCTCATATTTTTCCGAGATCGGCAGAACCCTGACCTGTTCGGGGCAGAGCCATGTCGGGAATTTGCCCGCATATTTTTCAATCAGCCATGCAAGTGTTCTCTCATAGCAGCCGAGCGACGTTCTGTGGATGATATAAGGACGGATGCGGTCGCCGTTCTGGTCGATATAGTACATATCGAAATTTTCGGCGATCGCGCAGTCTAACTGCACGGTACACATCGTGTCCTCTTTTCCGTATACATTCTTCGCCTGCGTATCGATCTTCGGACCGTAAAACGCCGCCTCTCCCTCCGCTTCCTCAAACGGCAGGTTTTCCTCGATCAGCACCTGACGAAGCGCATTCTGCGTCGTCTCCCAATACGCCTCGTCGCCGAGATATTTTTCGCGGTTATTCGGATCCCACTTCGAGAGACGGAAGGTAACCTCATCCTGCAGTCCGAGCGTCTTTAAAATATAGAGCGTCAGATGCAGGCAGTTCCTGATCTCCTCCTCCGCCTGATCGGGACGGATGACATTGTGCGCCTCCGTGATCGTAAACTGCCGCACGCGTGTCAGCCCGTGCATCTCCCCGGAATCCTCGTTTCTGAAAAGCGTCGATGTCTCCGACATCCGGTAAGGGAGATCACGATAGGACTTTTGGGAATTTTTGTATACATAATACTGGAACGGGCAGGTCATCGGACGAAGGGCAAATACTTCTTTATCCTTTTCCTCGTCGCCGAGCACAAACATGCCTTCCTTATAGTGATCCCAATGACCGGAAATCTTATACAGATCACTCTTCGCCATGAGCGGCGTCCTCGTGCGGACATAGCCCCACTCCTTATCCTCGAGATCCTCGATCCAGCGCTGAAGCTTCATGATCATTTTCGTGCCTTTCGGCATGAAAAGAGGAAGTCCCTGTCCGACCACATCTACGGTCGTAAACAGTTCCATCTCCCGTCCGAGTTTATTATGGTCGCGGCGCTTCGCATCCTCCAGTTTTTCCAGATGTGCCGCAAGCTCCTCCTTCTTATTAAATGCAGTTCCGTAAATACGCTGCAGGCGCGCTTTCGACGCGTCGCCCCGCCAATACGCCATGGAAGAAGAAATCAGCTTAAACGCCTTAATGCCCTTTGTGCTCATTAAGTGCGGTCCCGCACAGAGATCGACAAAACCACCCTGATCATAGAAGGAAATCTCTGCATCCTCCGGCAGGTCTTTGATCAGCTCCACCTTGAACGGCTCACCCTTCTCCTCCATAAATTTGACCGCCTCATCCCTCGGCAGAGTAAAACGTGTCAGTTCATGACCTTCTTTGATAATCTTTTTCATCTCATCTTCCAGTTTATCCAAATCTTCTCTGGAAAACGGCTCGGCATCAAAATCATAATAGAAACCGTCCTCAATCGCAGGTCCGATTGTGACTTTCGCCTCCGGGAACAGACGCTTGACTGCCTCGGCAAGCACATGGGACGCCGTATGGCGAATGACTTTTAAGCCCTCCGCGTCGTTTGCCGTCACAATATTGAGTGATGCGTCGCCATCGATCACGGTACGCAGATCGACCACGTTTCCGTTTACCTCTCCCGCACATGCCGCACGCGCAAGTCCCTCACTAATATCCTTCGCAATCTCATATACGCTCATCGGCTGTGCATATTCTTTCACACTTCCGTCTTTTAATGTAATTTTCATAAAAAATCCTCCATTCTTATCAATGTCCGCGAATTTGGGCGTAAGCACAAATTCGCCGATTGAAAAATCTTTGATTTTTCAATCTATCCTCCCCCTATTTACATTTATTCTCATCCTTTGGCTCGCACACATCCTCGCCGCCGTCCGGATTGTAATTGCCGTTATCGTTTCCGTTGTTATTTCCGTTATTGCTCATAATGCTAAAGGACCATCCGGTCGCCATCTTAGCAATCAGCATGCCGACTACCATTCCCGCTAATGCACAGACCGCCGCCCCGAGCGCCAATTCACGCTTCGTCACGGTGGTCTCCTCAGTCAATTCCTCCATCCAAACCTTCATTTTTTCTTTCATAATTTGGTTCCTCCTTTATATTTTGCTTCTTTGCTTATCACGATAAGCAGACGTAAAATGAAAATCCCCTGCATCGCATCAATATGCAATGCAAGGGACGTATGAACGCGGTTCCACCCTGCTTGCAGAAGTCTCCCGATCAACTGTTGCTCCGTTCTGCTTCCGACTGCGGAAACGGCACGCTACAGAACCTTATGAAAATCCTTCTGCCACTCATTTTCCCATAACGCAGGATATGCGGACTTTGTTAAAGCCACTCCGGGGGCGGTTCCCGCACACTCCCTGTCAGGCGCTTTCAGCACGCTTACGCGGCGCCATTCTCTTTTGACATTTCCTTGTGCTTCGTTCCCCGTCAACGTATTTTCTTATCTTATAGGAAATTATTCTGCCCCAAAAGAACGCGCAGCGTTCTTTATTTATAGATAGTTGTATTCTATGCCAATTTTTCCGAATTGTAAAGTCCTTTTTTTGGCAGTTCACTCCCTCTTAAAGAATATTTTTGAAAAAAAATCTAAATTCCTCTTAACATTTTCAGGCAGTTTTTCACTTCAAAGGTTAAAAAATGGGTCAAACTTATCCATAATCGGCATATACCTTCCTCCCACACAATATTATAATAAAACAATCTATATGTATAGAGTAAACGCAGGCAAGCATCAATAGGAAAGGAGAAATCTATGCAAAAGAAAACTGCAAAACGAATCGCATTATTATGTACCTTTATGCTGGCTCTCTCCGGCTGTGGAAACAAGCAGACTGACTCACAAAAACCGGATGTTCCGGCAGCCGAGACGGAGACCCCGCAGCCTACTGAGCCGGTTTCCGAACCTACTCCCAATCCGGGTTCCGAAAATGAACCTGCTTCGGAAGTCCGTTTGTCTTATGAATTCAGCGGGGACGCCGCCGCAAAAGCAGGTTATGCGGAGGGTTTATTATCCCTCACGTCTTCCGAGACTGCGACCTATCATCTCTATTGGAGCAACGATGACGGGGCGTTAGACGGTTATTACGAGATTACTGCACTGGACGTAGAAGCAGGTAAAACAGGTGAATTTTCTTTTGGCTATCATACAGCGATCCCTGTCGATGCCACGAAAGTAATCGCCGTAGAAGAGTCAAAAAATTCAGAATATCCCGCTTTATCAGATGCTGCTGCTGTTTTCGATCTGCCGGCAGACAAACAGCTTAGCGTTTCTTCCTCAGATGCGCTTTATACGTTTAATTCTTTTTCAGATATTCATATCGATGAAGAACATTTTGGAGAAACGCCCGCTTATTGGTGGGAATATTCAGAAGCCCATTTCGCACAGGCGCTTGATTATGCCGTAAACCTTGGCGTTGATTTCATTGTATCCTCCGGCGATCAGGTTACCAATGCCAGCTTTGATAACTTAGACAAAGAATGGCAGGCATACCAGCTCATTTTAGCGCAGTCCGATTATGTCAATCCCATTTACGAGTCCGGCGGAAATCACGAAGTCCGTCAGGATGGTGTTGTGGAAGAAGAACTGCAGGCTTTTATGATCGGAAGCGGCTTGGACAGTTCTATGGATACCTTATCTGCTGGGAAACCCTATTACAGCATCACTGAACCGAACACCGGCGACTTATTCATCTTTATGGCTTTGGAAGCAGGCTATCGCCCGGCACAGTATGATGAATTTACAGACGAACAGCTTGACTGGGTAGAAAATCTTTTACAGGAAAATTATGGCAGCGGAAAAAATATTTATATCATCCAGCACGGGTTGATCAATAAATATGGACCGGGCGATGATTTGGAAACACCCTATTACGGCGGTTCCATCAATCCCGAGTTAGAATCCGCCCAGCGATTCATTTCCTTATTGGAAGAGTACAAAGATATTGTTTGGATTTCAGGACATTCCCATGAAACATTTTCTCTGGGATATAACTATACGAATAACAACGGGGCTTCCTGCAATATGATACATAATCCGTCCATCGGCAATCCTACGTTTGTTACGGACGGCGCTATTGACTATACCTTCCATGAAGATCTTTCACAGGGTTATTATGTGCAGACATTTGAAACAGCGATTATTTTCAGCGGCGCAAATATTTGCGACCAAAAAATATATCCTGCTTATTCCTATATTATGGATGGTAAAACTTCGCTGGCAGAACAGGAAACAGAATCGCCCTATCTCTACCCTGATGTTGACGTGACGGACGCCACTTTACGATCAGTACTTGCCAATGTCAACACTGTGCTTGGATTATATTATGAGTACAGCTCTTACGATCAGTATCAGACCTTAAAGAAGTATTACTATCAGTATAAAGACGCGGACACCGCATCCATGAGTCAGGAAGATCTTTTAACTGCATACAGCCAGTTAAGATTATCTATCGCATACCTGCACCAGATTGTGGAATTTAACAACGGCTCTGAATATGAAGTTGTTTTCCCCGATCCTCCTGTTGAGGAAGAGGTTTCCGAGCGTGAGTCCGAGCTGCTTCTCAGAATCCATTATCACAGAGAAGACGGCAATTACGAACCGTGGAGTATGTGGCTTTGGGGATCAGGCGACGGAACGGATAATCCTTTCACGGGTGAAGATGAATTTGGCGTTTATCTGGAATACATTGTTGATACAAGCACAACAGAAGTCGGCTTCATCGTGAGAACGGAAAATTGGGAAAAAGACATTGTTGATGATCAGTTTATTTCCGTGGGCTCTGTTACTTCTGATGCACTCGACGTGTATATTGAGTCAGGTGTAGAAGGATACGAAGTAAGATAGTCACAATATCAATGTGAAACCGGAGCTGCATCCCGGGCAATCCGCCCGGCTGCAGCTCCCATTCTTAGTCTATATCCCTCTGTATCCATCGATTCCCATACTGTTTGACAGTTTATACGCCCGCACATTATAATATTGACCATACCTGTTTTTTATAAATATCAAAAACTTTTTCAAACTGCGATATGATAAGGGATGAACATGAATTTCCATTACGAACTGGTGAAATATGATAAAAATATACCCGGCAGGCTATTGATGCAGAACAAACCGGGATGGCGCTGCAATACAAGTCCGCACTGGCATCCGGAGCTGGAATTTGTTTACATGATTAGTGGAACGTTGAAAGCAACCATCAACGGCAACGAACAAATCATTCAAAGCGGAGAATTCTTTTTCTGTAACTCCAAAATTATCCATTTCACAATGACATTTGACAATACCGCTACGCATAAATATATTGTTTTTCTACTATCCCATGATTTTTTGTTACGCTTTCACGAAAGCTGTCATTTTCATATTGATCAAAAAGAAACCTACAACAAAATCAAAATCCAGTTGGAACACCTTGCCATTCTTTCTGAACCGTCTGCCCATGAGACGCTTGCTGTCAATATCGATATAGAAAAAAATAAATGTATCTTGGAAATATGTCAGGTATTATTAACGGAATGTGCGGTATCCGACAGCAATGTTTCATCAAATTTATCTATTTTTACAGGCTATGCCAAAACGATCATGGAATACGTCGGTGATCATTATCATCAAAAAATATCTCTCCAAACACTCGCAAACGAGATCGGACTGTCACCGCAATATCTGTCCAAATATTTTAAAAAGGCAACAAACATGGGACTTATGCAATATATCAACCGAATCCGGCTTGATCATGCCAATGACTATTTGGTAAACAGCGGCTCAAGCGTAACGGACGCGGCCTTAAACAGCGGCTTTTCGAATGCGAAATCGTATGTCAGACTATGTAAAGATATTTACGGAATGACACCTTCAGAGTACCGCAAATCGATTCGTGCTTCCATTACAAACGGACTTTAGGCATTTAAGGAGACGCTGATTAACTCAGCACTTCCTTAACACTATTCCCTGTATTCGACCGGATAATGCTCTGTGATCTCCCGATACAGAAAGCAGTTTTCCTCATGATCATTGATGATCCCGCAAGCCTGCAAGTGAGAATAGACGGTGATGGAGCCCAAAAACTTGAATCCGCGTTTTTTTAACTCCTTTGCGATTTTGTCCGACAGTTCACTGCTTGCTACCCAGTTCGTCCGGTGGCTCCTGTAAATCAGGGTTTTGCCGCCGCTGTAGTTCCATAAAAAGCTGTCGAAGGAGCCAAACTCTTCCCTGATCTGAATGAAGGCCTTTGCATTTCCGATCACGGCGCGTATCTTGCGGATGGATTTGATCATATCGGGCGTTTCCATAATGCTCTGTATCTTTTCCTCATCGTAACAGGCAATCTTTTCATAGTCAAAATTGTCAAAACACTTCCGAAACGTCTCCCGCTTTTTTAACATCAGCGTCCAACTTAGACCGCACTGCATGACTTCCAGCATCAGAAATTCAAACTGCTTTCTGTCGTCATGAAGCGGAATGCCCCACTCGTTATCGTGATAGGTTTCGTTTAACCCACCGTCCCTGCACCATGCGCATTTTTCTTTTGACATTATTTTCCCTCCTTTGCAGAGTCGCGGTTGCTTTTTATTTTTTGCACGATCCCTTTCTCACATAAATATCCGCCGAACTTAACATTGCGCCGTTCTCTTTTGACCACTCAAACGCTTCCACGGTAAATCCCGCCGCTTCCAGTTCCGTCACGTACCCTTCTTTACTTCTTGCTCTTGCAGGCAGCAAGGGGATGGAAACTTCCTTCCCGTTCATCATCCGCTTCTGCGGCGTTTCATAATCACTGCCCGTCAGTTTCTGAAAATCCGCAAAGCTTTCCACCTTGTTCTCCTCCGCTTCCTCACTGTAATTTTCGCGAAAGAACAACATCGGCGCATGATCGTTTAAGCAGGAATATGCGTTTTTCAGATAGCTTTTCCGTTCGCTGTCGGTAACGATCATATGAAAACCCATCACATCAAGGGCTGCGTCAAATTTCTCCTTCGGCGCTTCCTTTACCATATCAACCACTTCGACCCGCGCGTCCGCGAAGCGCTCAAGCCTCTCTTTTGCTTTATTTACCGCGGTCGGCGCAATGTCCACGCCGCAGTAGATCACCCCAAGCTCTGAGAGAAGGATGCCGCACGAGCCTTCCCCGCAGGCAAATTCGATCACTCTTTTTCCCCTCAGTCCATTGTCCTCGACCCATTTTTTTATCGTTTCCGCTAACACAACATCTTTTTCCGAATTGCCCCAAAGCTCTATATCCGCACCGTAAGCCGCCTGATACCTTTTCTCATACGCTTTATAATATTCCATCGTCCTTCCCTCCTATAGCATAAAAAGAATGCCGCAAAGCGCCATTCTTTCGAAGAATTTGCGAACGCAAATTCTTCTGGGCTTGAGAAATTTCCTATAGCATAAAAAAGAACGCTGCGCGTTCTTTCGAAGAAATGCCTTCGGCATTTCTTTTGAATCCGCTTTGCGAATTCTTTTGGATTGAGTAATTCCTATAGAATAAAAAGACCGAGGGCTCGGTTAAAGTCTCTCGGTTCATTGTATACTTCCGCTTTTAGGCGTACTTCATTATACAGCTTACCACAAAAGCAAATACAAGTCTACTCTTTTTTTATTTTTCTGCTAAAATTTTCGTATCAGCTGATCAATGCGAATAAAGGAGGGATTGATTTTGATAGAATTTCAGGATATTTGCAAAAGCTATCGGGTAGCCAGACGCGGGTCCGGGCTCGGCAATGCGGTAAAATCACTTTTTAAGCGAGAGTACAACACCATTCATGCCATTAACCATATCAGTTTTTCCATAAACGATGGGGAAATGATCGGTTTACTTGGTCCGAACGGCGCCGGAAAAAGTTCTACGATCAAAATTTTAAGCGGGATATTGACACCGGAAAGCGGAACATGTCTGGTAAACGGTCAGGTGCCCTGGAAAAACAGGAAAGCGTATGTCAGACAGATCGGCGTTGTTTTCGGTCAGCGCTCGCAATTATGGTGGGATATTCCCGTCATGGATTCGTTTGAACTTTTGCAGGCAATCTATTCCATACCTGCGCCAAGGTACCGCAGCAGATTGGACGAACTGACGCAGCTTTTACATTTGGAGGACCTGTTAAAAACCCCCACAAGGCAGTTATCATTGGGACAGCGCATGCGCTGCGAAATCGCTGCGTCCCTGCTGCATGAGCCCAAGTTGCTTTTTTTAGACGAGCCGACGATCGGATTAGACGCAGTATCTAAGGTTGCCGTCCGCGGCTTTATCAAAAAGATGAATGAAGAACATAAAACTACGGTGATCTTAACGACACATGATATGC
>CAMWSU010000099.1 GCA_947176965.1 uncultured Lachnospiraceae bacterium
CGATGCGGGATATTTAGAACTAATCGACGCCATCAATGCCGAACGATAGATATGAAAATCTGATCTGCTTGGGGGGATGAGGGATTGAAACTGACGTTTTTGGAATTTATGCGGCTTGCCAAGAAAAAATGGCTCTTTCTATGGTTTTTTCTGCTGCTCGGTATCGGCATGTGGGTGAGCGGACTTCTGTTAGATAGAGAATTTGAACGAAGGGACGGCACGCCTGAGGAATATCTGCAGGAGATTGCGCAATATGAGGGGCTGAAACTGGATGATATATCGGCGGCAGTGCAGATCCGAAACGAACAATTACAGCAGGCATTCACCGCTGTCATAATTTACCGCAACGGCAGCATGAGTCACGAGGAGGCAGCTTCCATGCTTGCGGGATGCGGCTATGAGGAAACCGATCCGGATCTGGTGGATTGGGAGCACCTGTACCGCTCTATGCAATACTGCCAACTGTTATGGAAAGATATGGAGCTGCAAAAACAATATGACTCCTACCTTACGGATCTCAAAGAGGGAACCTCCGGCTTATCGGGACTCTCCTTTTTCAGCGGGGATGTTTATACAACACGCACAAAGGAAAAAACAATGCGTGATTATGCGGGGCTGAATGTATCCGTGGATACTTGGCACCACAATACCACTGCGCGGGAATTTCTGCAGAACAGGGTGATGGATGCCGCCGCCTTTGTCTTTTTGATGACGATTTTGCTCTTATTGTATACAGAGGAGCGGGAAAAAGACTATCGTTCTCTGACAGGCACGACAGCAAAGGGAAAATGGCTATTTTATATCCAAAAACTTGCGGTTCTGCTCCTCTATACCTGTATCACGATCCTAATCTATGAGGCAGGATTGTTATTATATTATCATTTCCGCACAGGAGCGGTTGTATGGAATGCGCCCATCCAGTCTATTACCGCCTTCAGTATGTGCAGCGAGGCTTACAACATTCTGCAGGTTGTTATGATCACGACGGTGTTCAAAGTTCTTTTTTTCTTTATCCTGATGTTGCTGCTTTCTGTTTTGGCATGTCTTTTTTCTAAAACCATTTATTTCATGGGGACCGCGGCGGTACTCACCGTCCTCTCTGTCATTTGGATGATGAACGGCAATGTGAATGCGGCACTCGGCTGGCTCATTTACTTAAATCCTGTCAATCTGACGGATACCGCAAGGTTGTTCATTGGGTATCAGAACGTCAATCTTTTTCAGTATCCGGTTTCCGCGCTCTGGATTGCCGGAATCGTCATGGGTGCGGGACTGATCGGTGGATTAATCGGAGGCTGTCTTCTCTATGGCAGGATATACCGCCGTATGATCCTATGGCAAAAGAAAAAGGCACAGGATAGCAGACAACGTTTTTGCAGAATGCCGCTTTTTTTTCTAGAGCTTTATAAAATTTTGTTCTCTTATCGTTTTTGGATTCCGCTTTGTGTTGCAATAGCCGGGTTTTCCGTATATTATATAAAGTCAACGCCAATCTCTCTATCCTTTCAGGAACAGTTTTATCAGGACTATATGCTGATATTGAACGGCCCGCTGACAGAAGAAAAGGAAGAATTTCTGAAAACGGAAGCACAGAAATTCGACCAGCTGACGGAACTAAAAGAGCAGCTTTTGCAACAGGAAAATCAAACTTATCTGCTCAACTATATCGAACAACTGTTGATGGAAAAAGAGGCATTCGATATGGTGGAGAAAAGGTACGCAAGAATTCAGTCGCCGGAAGATGCTTCTGTTTTTTTATATGAGACAGGTTATCTTTATCTGTTTGGTCTCAAACAAGATAGCAGAGGTCAGACAGGACTGCTGTTTATGATCATCCTATTAGCACTGCTTATGCCGTGGTTTTTTTGGATTGAATTTAAGCGGGGAGCGGTGGATCTCATGCGGACGACCGCACATGGAAGGCGACGGCGGATTTTTACGCAGTATGCCTGCTGCTATCTCCTGGTTCTTCTCATAAGCGCTTCCGCTTATGCGGGAAATCTGTTTGACCTGTTCCGGCAGTTCGGTACATACGGATTAGATCAGAAGCTTTCCAACATCGCCCAGATGCAGTCATTTCCTGTATCTATGAACGTCGGTACTTATTTGCTTGTTATGCAGCTGATTCGGGCATTCGGCATTGCTCTTACACTCATGATAGCAATGGCGCTCATGCACCTGTGTAGGGATTATCTGAAAACAACGCTTTTATGCTGTGTTTTTATGATCTTCCCCTATCTGCTGTATATGAACGGTTTCGCTTTTATGAACGGATACTTTTTGAATGCCTTTCTGACGGGAAATGAGTTTCTTCTTCTCATACAAAACAAAGAAATCGGAAAACTTACCCTGATCGCCGTACAGACGCTTCTCTGTCTCGGTCTGTCGGGCGCAGTATTAAAAAAGGAGGTAGGACAGCAATGAAACTGGAGATCAAAAATGTCACATTCGGATATGGGAAAACAAATGTGATCGAACATATGAATCTAACTTTGACACCCGGAGTTTATGGTCTTTTGGGTCCGAACGGCGCAGGAAAAAGCACCTTGATCTCGCTGCTTGTCCGAAACCGGATACCTGCAGCAGGCGAGATTCTGTGGAATGATAAGGAAATCGGAAAAGAGGGGGCGGCATACAGGAGCATCATAGGCTATAAGCCGCAGCAGCAAAGTCTTTATCCGGAATTCCGTGTGGAAGAATTTTTATATTATATGGCAAATTTGAAGGGCATCCCGGGAAAAGCCCAAAAAGCTCAGATTGATAAAATCTTAGTCCGGCTGAATTTGGACAAACACCGCAGAAAGAGAATGAAGGCGCTCTCCGGCGGCATGCTGCAAAGAGCCCTGCTTGCGCAGGCTCTGATCGGCGATCCGGAACTAATCATTTTGGATGAGCCGACCGCCGGCTTGGATCCCATGGAACGAATCAATATGCGTGAGCTGATCCGCGAGACCGCAAGTGCCAAAATCGTGCTGTTAGCTACCCATATCATTGAAGATATCGGTACGATCGCAAAAGAGATCCTTTTTATGAATCACGGAGAAATCCTGCTGCAGGGCAATTTCGAAAAACTCAGAGAGTATTATGAGGCCGGAAAGCGGGAGGGCCGGATGTGCGGAGTCGTTATGCAGGATGAGATTGCCATTTTGGAAAATCTGTATTATGACTTGTTCCGGCAATAAAGGAGAGATTATATTTTGTATCAACCCCTAATGATCTCCTCCGCCTCACTTAAGCGCGCAATCTCATATTGTATCGGAAAATCCGCCGTACAGGGAACATGCTTCGGATTATACCAGCAACGATCAATACCCGCATTGACGCCGCCGCGCATATCGCTTGTGAGCGAGTCCCCGATGATGATGGTCTGCTCCGCGCAGTAATACGCAATCCGCTCTGCGGCCTTTGAAAAAAATTCTTTTTTTGGTTTGACAACGCCAAGTTCTTCCGAAATGAATATCTCGTCAAAATAGCGATCTAAACCGGACAGTTCTATTTTATTGCGCTGAATGAACGGATCTCCGTTTGTCACCGCATACTGCCGCACGCCCATTTTCCGGAGCGCTGCGCAAATATCCTGCGCACCTTCTATCAGCACCGGTTCATACGCCAATGTATTTTTATAATGATCGTTGATCTTTTCCACATCGATCTCTTCTGCGCCGATCGCAGCCAAAAACTCCCGAAAACGCGCGAGTTCCAGCTCTTTTTTCGTCACCTCGCCACGCTCCAGCATCTCCCAATATTTTTGATTGATGCGGTCATAGACGGCAATCTGCGCCTCATCCGCCTGTCTGCCAAAAAGCGCCAGACTTTCCCTGATCCCCCGGCGCTGTGCCGCATGAAAATCAAGCAGCGTATTGTCAATATCCCAAAGAATCGTATTATATCTCATGATGTTTCTTTCCTCAACTTTCAGTTGATTTTAGGTGAATTATACATTCTGCGGTTGAATTTTTCAAATATATCTCTCTTTTATACAACTCACATTTGTGTTATGGTAAAAGAAGAGTTTCCATCCACAACAGGGAGGGCAAAGCATGGATCAGAATTTTAGCGCAAATCTGCGCAGACTCCGCAAACAAAAGGGCTTGACACAGGAACAGCTTGCTGACGCAGTCGGTGTGTCCGCACAGGCAGTCAGTAAGTGGGAACAAAACGGGTTTCCCGATACGCCGCTTCTTTCTGCTATTGCAGACAGCCTCGACGTATCGATTGATGCGCTGTTCGGACGCGAGCAAGAAGGCGTTCCCGATATTTTTGATCAGGTGTTACAATACCTTTTATCATTTCCAGAGGAAAATCGAATTCATCAGGCATTCGATCTATGTTGGGTCATGTGCGAAATGGTGTTTGGTCCGACCTATCATCAACCGCTTGAGAAATATCATATTGACGCAAGCGATGAGCGATATGCTCAAACAATTTTGGAAACCGGATTTTTGCAGGCAAGATTAAACCACACCCAACAATATTTTTTTCTGATGCCGGAGCCGGAGAACGGCTATGATGAACTCCTTTCCTATTCCGAACGCTATGTGCAGTTTTTCTCAATCCTTGCATCCCCTGATACGCTGCGTGCACTGTATTTTCTTCTCGAAAGCAATGCCCCTTCCGCTCCGGTGGATCTTTTTTTTACAAAGCAGACGCTTGCGCACGTTCTTTCTATTGATGATGCGCACGCACAACAAATCATCGATCAGCTTTTATCCGTTTCCCTGATTGCAAAGGCATCACTCGATACCGGATCAAAACAAGAACCTATTTATACCTATATCCCCAATTGTACCTTCGTCGCTTTTTTGACTATTACGCACACACTTTTGAGTCCTCCCAATTATTATTGTCTGCAGTTAAATCATCGGTACAATCCCTTTTTCCGCAATGCGACTTATCGGAATACTCCCGATGCAGGGAAAAAGGACAGTGATTGAGCGGTTTTTTGACATCAACCAACAGTTGATATACAGTTTTTTTGAAATTCAACCAATGTTATATGGACGGTATCTGACTCTTCATGCTAGGCTAAAAAAGAACGCAGAGCGTTCTTTCGAAGAATTTGCGTCCGCAAATTCTTCATGGTTCGAGAAATTTCCTATAGGATAAGAACGTATTGTAAACATGCTCATTCACACACAGGAGGTAGTCATGAAAGAAACCTTCAGCAATAATTTAAAACAATTCCGTAAACAGAAACAGCTCAGTCAGGAACAGCTTGCCGAACAGCTCGGGATCACCACACAGGCAGTCAGCAAATGGGAATGCAGTCTGTCCTATCCTGATATTGACCTGCTGCCGCAGCTCGCTGACCTATTCGGCGTCTCCATCGACACATTATTAAGAGGCGACGCTGCCTGTGCGGAAACAAATGCCAGCACGACAGATCACGCAGCCGGAACCGATCAGCCGGGCGGAAAGAACGATGCGGCGGGTGGTTCTGCTGCCGAAGGAAGTACTCCTTTTCCGCAGCCCGATCTTCCCGATGATGATGTTCTGCGCATCGTACAATACCGCGGAAAAACATTGTTACGAAAGGATACTTATGATCCGCACATCCGCATCCCGCTGTCACTGACCTGCGAACCACAGACCAAAAAATTTTTCCATAATAAGGTATCCATTTTTATCTCTGGTTCGAGCACAGCATCTACACCGATCGAGATTTGGGGCAGTGCCGATATTTTCGGCGACCTCAACAGCTCCGCCAACATCGGCGCATCCGTAACCTGTTCCGGCGACATCAACGGCACTGTCAACGCCGGCATGTCCGTAACCTGTTCCGGCGATATCAACGGTCCTGCCAACGCGGGAGGGAACATCACCTGCGACGGCGACATCAACGGCGACGCCTCTGCAGGAGGTAATCTTTCCTGCGACGGCGATATCAATGGTGATGCCACTGCAGACGCCGGTCTTTCCTGCGGCGGTGATTTAGGCGGCGATGTTTCTGCTCAGGGCAGCGTTACCTGCGACGGTGATATTAACGGTGATGCCTCTGCGGGCGGTAATATTTCCTGCGGCGGCGACATTAACGGTGATGTCTCTGCAGGCGGCGGTATCACCTGCAATGGCGACATTTTATAATATCCGCAAACTCCGGGCGGGCAAGTCGTTCATAAAACTCCCTATAAAATCCATCAGGAGCTACTGATTCGTTCTCCCCGCCGTAAGGCTTTAAGTAAAACGTCTGCAAAATGGCGATATTCATAGCACGCGCCGCCTGATCACTGCCCTCATTGATCATCCTGCGGGTACGTTTGATAAAGTCATGCCATGTGATCAGAAACCTTTGTTTTTCTTTCAGATTGGGCGTATCGATCCATTTATCAATCTTCACCTTTGTCTTATTCGGCATCGGACATTCTTCGCTCAATACAAAATAGGTCAGCGTCCCGCCTTCATAATTTCGTCCCAGCGGAAAAATACGACACAAGCCGGGGCGGAACGCATGGATGCGGCAGCGCCCGTTTTCATCAAGAAACGTACATGCATCCGTATCCGCGCGCATCACAAGATTCGGCACGATCAGCCCGTCCGACACATGAAATTCTACGCAAGAGGAAAGAAGCTGTTCAAATGTCTGCCCAAGATGTTTCGTCAATTGATATGCGTCGTAGGGATCAAGCACAATGGATGCTCCCATACCGCGGCAGCAGCGGGAACAGCCTGCACAGTCATGACAGCCGACCTTTGCCATATCATGAATGCCGTACAGTCTGCCATCCGATATTCGTTTCAGATTTTCTTGTGCATCCATAAATGCTCCATTCACACCGTGGATCCTATCGGCAGCCTTCTTTTGCTCCCTGTCCGCGGAATCCAATATTTATTCTTTTTTATTTTAATCGGTATATCCCGCTCTCCGCAAGCATTTTTTAAGAAATCCGTGGAAATGCGTCGCAAAATCGGGTCAAATATGGTATGCTTCTTAAAACGCAATTTCTTATTAACAAAAAGGAGTACGGTCACCCGATGGAACAGCTTTCTCTTTTTACGATGGAAACAGGCAATGCCAGAACCTATACCCCATTGGCAAGCAGACTGCGCCCGCAGACCTTAGAGGAATATGTCGGTCAGACACATCTGCTCGGTAAGGGAAAAATGCTGCGCCGTCTGATTGACAATGACCAAATATCTTCCATGATCTTTTGGGGACCGCCCGGCGTCGGCAAGACGACGCTCGCGCGCATTCTTGCAGGAAAAACAAAAGCGGATTTTGTGGATTTCAGCGCCGTGACAAGCGGTATCAAAGAAATTAAAGAGGTTATGTCGCGCGCCGAAAACAGCCGTCATATGGGTATCCGAACCGTGCTGTTTGTCGATGAGATCCACCGGTTTAACAAGGCGCAGCAGGATGCTTTTTTGCCGTATGTGGAAAAGGGAAGCATCATCCTGATCGGCGCGACAACCGAAAATCCATCTTTTGAGATCAACGCCGCGCTCCTGTCCCGCTGCCGCGTGTTCGTCTTAAAAGCGCTGGAGGAGGAAGATTTAGTCCTCATGCTGCAGCGCGCACTGAATCATCCGCTCGGCTACGGAAACGAACGCGTAGACATCACTGCCGAACAGCTTCATGTCATTGCGCGGTTTGCGAACGGTGATGCGCGCACGGCGTTAAACACGCTGGAAACAGTCGTCTTAAACGGGGAGATGAGCGCGGAAAAGATCACGGTCACGGACGAAAGTCTTTCGCAATGCATCACAAGACGTTCCCTTTTATACGATAAAAACGGTGAAGAACATTATAATATGATCTCTGCTCTGCATAAATCCATGCGAAACAGCGACCCGGACGCGGCGGTCTACTGGCTGTCAAGAATGCTTGACGGCGGTGAGGAGCCGCTTTACATTGCCAGACGGCTCATCCGCTTTGCAAGCGAGGATGTCGGTATGGCGGATCCGCAGGCGCTCCCGCTCGCCGTTGCCGTTTATCAGGCATGTCATTTTAACGGAATGCCTGAATGTGATGTCAATTTAACGCAGGCGGTCGTCTATCTCTCAATGGCGCCGAAATCCAACGCGCTCTATGTCGCATGTGAGCGGGCAAAAAAAGATGTACGGGAACTTCCGGCTGCGCCCGTGCCGCTGCACATCTGCAACGCGCCGACAAAGCTGATGGCAGATCTGGACTATGGAAAGGGTTACCAGTATGCGCATGACACCGAGGAAAAGCTGACAAAAATGACCTGTCTGCCCGATTCTCTTGCAGGAAGGACCTACTACGAACCAACAACGCAGGGCAAAGAAGCCGCTGTCGCAGCGCGCCTTGCCGAGATCAAGGCGTGGAAGCAGGGCGAATGAAAATACAGATTACAGGAGGAAATCATGAACGATCGGGAATATCGCACGGGAGAACTGCTGAAGCGGTTCATTCCTTATTATAAAAATCACAAAGCGGTCATGCTCATGGATTTATTCTGTGCATCCCTCACAACCATCTGTGAGCTGGTGCTGCCCATGATCATCCGCCGGATCACAAATACGGGACTTCAGGAGGCAGCGAGCCTCACCGTAGCGCTCATCGGAAAAATGAGCCTTTTGTACCTGATCCTTAAGGTTATTGAATGTCTCGCCAACTACTACATGGCGGACGCGGGACATGTCATGGGCGCTAAAATAGAAACCGACATGAGACGGGATGCCTACCGCCATTTACAGCTGCTTTCCAATACTTACTATAATAACACAAAAGTCGGGCAGATCATGGGACGTATCACCAACGATCTTTTTGACGTGACCGAGTTTGCACACCACTGTCCCGAAGAATTTTTTATTGCGGGGATCAAGGCGCTCGTCGCGTTCGTGATCTTAGCTACGGTCAGTCTTCCGCTGACCGTGATGGTGTTTGTCATTGTTCCGGTCATGGCATTCGTCTGCATCAAACTCAATCGACGCAGCAGGCGCGCCTTTGCCAAACAGCGCGTGCAGATCGGCGAATTGAATGCGAGCATTGAAGACAGTCTGCTCGGTCAAAAGGTCGTCAAGGCTTTTACCAATGAGGATATGGAATGCGCAAAATTTGAAACCGGCAATCAGAAGTTTTTGGATATTAAAAAAGAAACCTACAAGTATATGGCGGCATTTCAAACGTCCACACGCGCGTTTGACGGTCTGATGTACTTGATCGTAATTCTGGCGGGCGGTCTGTTCTTAATCAAAGGCCTGATCACCGCGGGCGACCTGGTCGCATACACGATGTATGTCTCGACGCTCATTGCCACAATCCGCAGGATTATTGAATTTGCGGAACAGTTCCAGCGCGGTATGACCGGTATTGAGCGCTTTTTACAGATCATGGACGCCGATATTGAGATCTTTGATGAACCGGATGCCATCGCTATGCCGAAACCGCAGGGTGAGATCACGTTTGACCATGTATCGTTTGAATATCCCGATGATCACAATAAAGTGTTCCGGGGCTTAGATCTGTGCGTGCATCCGGGTGAAAAGCTTGCCATTGTCGGTCCGTCGGGCGGCGGCAAAACAACGCTCTGCAATCTGATCCCGCGTTTTTACGACGTGACGGAGGGAACCATCCTCATTGACGGCACGGACATCAAACATTATACATTAAAGAGCCTGCGGGGAAATATCGGTATCGTACAACAGGATGTGTACCTGTTTTCCGGCACAGTGATGGAAAACATTCTGTACGGCGCTCCGGGCGCTTCCCACGAGGAGGCGATCGAGGCCGCAAAGCAGGCGGGCGCACATGAATTTATCAGTGAATTAAAGGATGGATATGACACCTATGTCGGCGAGCGCGGCGTAAAGCTCTCCGGCGGTCAGAAGCAGCGCATCAGCATTGCGCGCGTTTTCCTGAAAAATCCGCCCATCATGATCTTGGATGAAGCGACCTCGGCGCTTGACAACGAGAGTGAATTTGCCGTCGCAAAATCCTTAAACAGACTGTCCGAGGGCAGAACGACGATTACGATCGCGCACCGGCTTTCCAGTATCAAAAATTCCGACCGCATTCTTGTCTTAACGGAGGAAGGAATCGTGGAAGAGGGAAATCATGAATCGCTGATGGCGTTAAAGGGGATGTATTATGAGTTTTACACGATGGCGGATCGGATGAAATAAGGCAAAGTGAGGTTTTTTATGAATCGAATCAAAACATGGTTCAAGAACTGTTTCGCATATTTTGTAAAGAAGCCGGTTATTGCTTCCGTTCTTCTTGCATTTATTCTCGGTCTGGGGTATTGCTTCATACTGTATATTCAATCCCGCATTGCCTCCGGAGATTTCAAATACTTTATCAAGGATTTTATCGAGATCGCGACAATCGGCACGATCGCAGGATTTTTTCTGATCTATCCGCTGATTCTCTCCGTCATCAACCTCGTCATTCTTTTTTTCCCAAAAAAGAGAATGGCGCTCATCGAGCTGATTACACTGGCATGGGGCGCTTTCTGTACCGCAATCTATCTGCCCCTTGAGGACATTTTCTTTTCCGCGGACTGGAATGTACAGCTTTATAATGCGGAACGCCACACCCCCATCTTCACACAGACCTTCCCGACCGTCATCACCCTCGTTTGCATTGCGGCTGCGGGATATCTGGTACTGCACTTCGTGCCGCTGAAAAAACTGCCCCCGCTTGTGATCGCGTGCAGCTTTGCCGCGCTCTATCTCGGTATGTTTACGGCGGTTCTCTGGACGATTCAGTTGTGGGGGGAATGGTATCCCATCCTGTATTCCGCCAACTGCATCCTCGTTATACTTAAACTCATGCAATATAAGATCGGGGAATGGGCGGATGTGCAGCAGATGAATCTACGGGATTGTGCCACAGAACAACAGCCGATCGATACCGCCATATATTCTAACCGGTTCCTCAACGCCTGTCATCATTTTTTGATGAACTCCCGGCATTGGCCCATTGCAGGACTCGTACTGGCATTACCGCTGCTCGGTGTCCTCATCGGTATTCTTGTATTATTCGGACAACAGCCGGACGCTTTCATAAAAGCATGGACTGAGACAAGCGACTGGACACTTTCCATGCAGACCGCGCCGCAAAATCTGATACGGGATGAACATTATCTCTGCACTGTGGCAGCAGGCGGACATCGCCGCATCGTAAAGCCGCTGCGCATGGGGGAACGGCATGGACACGCCGTGATCGTCAACCGCCAGCTCATGATCGCCAATGCTTTTGAACAGCTTTTAGAAGAACGCACACCGCGTTTTCACCGACATGTGCGTCATTTTTATGATACTTACGGTTTTCCGGTTGCAAAGCTCATTCGTTCGCGCTATGCGGCGGATGCCGTTTATTTCATCATGAAGCCGCTTGAATGGCTGTTCCTCATTACATTGTATCTTTTTGATGTAAAGCCGGAAAACCGCATTGCCGTACAATATCTGCCGAAGCGGGATCGTGTAAAGTTATAATTATAATGCAGAAATCTATCAATATTGTTTTGAATAATAGAATTATTCTTTTTTATACTCCATAAGCGCCGTTATCCTCTGGCTGACCGTCGGATGACTATAGGTAAGCTTCACCAGCAGCGGATGAGGGGTCAGGCAGACAAACGAATTGCGCGCCAACACTTTTAATGCGGAAATCAGAGCCGGTCCATATCCGTTTTCTGCCGCAAACCGATCCGCCTGATACTCGAAACGGCGGGACAGCGTGCTTGAGAATAATCCCACAAACGGCGACAGGAACGCAAGACATACCGCACTTAACAGCAGAAACGCGAATCCGTAGTTTAAGCCCGTAAATCCAAAATCAGGATAAATTGCGGAAACTGAAACAAGCGCCCATGCGACTAACACCATCAAGACAATATTCACAATGTTCATCAACTGCATTTTCAGCGTATCCTTGTGCTTATTATGTCCCATCTCATGCGCAAAGACCGCCACGATCTCATCGGCTGACATCTGCTCTAACAGCGTATCATACAACACGATCGTCTTCATTTTTCCGAAACCGCTAAAATACGCATTCGCCTTACTGGAACGCTTCGAACCGTCCATGACCTTGATCTCCTTGACCGTACAGTTATTTTCTTCAAGCAGCCTGCACAGACGCTCCCGCAGCTCGCCCTCCGGTAACGGTTCAAATTTGTTAAAGATCTTGGAAAAGATCGGGTACAAAAATGCAATGAGTAAAATAAACAAAAACAAGACCACACTAAACACAACGAGCAGCCAGTTACCGAGCGCTTTATGGATTAAGATAAACAGACAGCAAAGCCCGCCGGTCAGGATCAGATTAATGATGACACTTTTGATCTGATCGATCACAAAGGTTTTCTTTGTCATCCGGTTAAAGCCGTACTTTTGCTCAATGATCATGGAATCCACATATTCAAACGGGACGATATACAAAAGACAAAGAAGCATATCCGCTGCCAATACACCGATCGCCGCAGCATAATCTCCCGAAAGGGACAATCCGTTTATAATCAGGGCATACACATTTCCGCCGATCAGGATAAACGTGAACAAATAGGAGACCAAATGCCGGATTAGGGAAAGCCTTGTTTTTTCTTTATGATATTGCAGCCATTTCCCGTAAGCTTCCGCGTCATAAATGTCTTTTACATTATCGGGAATCGGACGATCCGCCGATTTCACCTCCAGCCATTCCATATAGGTTTGAAACAAAAATGTCAGTGCAATGACCGCCAATGCGATTAATTTGTAATTCATGTCCTGCTCCATTTCCGCGCCGCCCGCTTAAAAGCGGTTTCTGCTTTTTGCGGCCGCTTGTTTTTCTTTTGCGCCCATTATATACC
>CAMWSU010000100.1 GCA_947176965.1 uncultured Lachnospiraceae bacterium
GCTATGACATTGCGTTTCTGCTGATGGTGATGGTACTCTTAAAAATCATGCAGAAGGGGATGGACATTGCGCAGGAAAGTCTTTTGACGATCGCTGATTTTTCCAAACTTCTGGTTCCTACCTATTGTCTTTCCGTCGGCTTCGCGGCAGGTTCTGCAACTGCGATCGCCTTTTATGAACTGGCGCTGATCGTGATTTATCTGATTGAAAATCTGCTCTTAGTCGCTACCCTGCCGATGATTTATGTGTATACGCTTTTGTCCGTCATGAGCGGCATCAGCTCGGATGGCAGGCTGGACGGAATCCTTGGTTTTACGAAAAAAGGCATCAGCTTTGTGCTGAAATGCTGCGTGACGGCAATCTCAGGAATCGGTCTTTTACAGGGCATGATCACACCGGTCATAGACAGTGTCAGTACGGGCGCGCTGCAAAAATTGGTGTCGATCATTCCCGGTATCGGCGGTTTTGTCAACACGGCATCGGATGTCGTATACGGTTCTGCGGTTTTGGTGAAAAATGCGGTGGGCGTGGCGGGCATCCTGCTGTTACTGCTTTTATGCGCCATGCCGCTTTTGAAACTGCTTTTGCTGGTGTTGTCCTTAAAAGCGGCTGCTGCGATTTCCGGTGTGGTCGCCGATGCGCGTATGAGCCGCTGCGTGGAGCAGGTGTCGGAGGGGAGCGTGCTGCTGCTTCGAACGCTGACCTGCGCGATGGCGTTGTTTATCGTGACGGTCGCAGTCATTGCAGTGACGACAAACCGGGGATTTTAGTGGAGGGAAAACGATGCTGGATCTGATTCGGACAGCGGGAGTTTTTATGATTATTGCGCAGACATTGTATCATTTTGTGAGCGGGAGCAAATATGCCCGTTATGTGCGTCTGCTCATACGGATCATGACGCTCGCGGTTTTGATCGTGCCGCTGCTCGATCTGATCAAAAGCGGTGCGAAGGAGGACTTTGGTGAGCGGCTTGACCGGTTTGAACGGGAGTACGAGGCGATCTTACAGGGAGCCGAATATACGGGAGGGACGCTTGTGGAGGAGCGGATCGAACAGGTAACGGCGCAGGAGCTGATGGCAATGGTCGATCCCGTGCTCGCACCATACGGCTATGAGACGGTTTCCGTATATGCCGATGAGAGCGGTCTTCAATTTGCGCTTCGTTCTTTTTTCGGGAGGGAGGGGGGAGAGATCGAGGTGCGCCCGGTCCGCGAGATCCATATCCAAGTCGGAGAACCGGAGGGGGAAGAGAATGAAGAACAGTCAGGACAGTCTGAAGGACAGGATACGGAGTCGGAGCTTGCCGGTGTGATCGCGGCGTATCTTCGGGTGGAACGGTCATGGGTGGAGGTGAGCATCATTGAATAGTATGTCGGAAAAAATAAGGACGCTCTTAAAAGGACAGAAGTTCGGAAAGGACAGCCTGCTCATTTTGATCTTGGCAGGGCTTTTGCTCCTAGTCATTGCATGGCCGACAAAATCTCCCGCTGCAAAAAAAGAGGATGAATCGGTAAAGTACGATCAATTGGACAGGGAGAACGCTACACTGAATGCATCCGCGGGGGAAGCCGGTACGGTGGATTATGAGAGAGAGCTGGAGGAGCGGCTGGCGAAACTGCTTCAGGAGATGGACGGCGTCGGCGCTGTGCGGGTCATGATCACGTTTTCCGCATCGGGAGAGGAGATCACCCTAAAGGATGTGGTGAAGTCGGATACGGATACGACGGAGGCGGACAGCGGGGGCGGGCTGAGGGTCATCAACGAGAGCGCCATGGAGGAGGAGACGGTGTATGTGACTGACGCAGATGGGAGACGGACACCCTTTATTGTGCGGACGACGAAGCCGGAGGTCATTGGTGTGGCAGTCATTGCCGAGGGCGGGGGGAATCCGGAGGTACAGAAAAATATAACTGCGGTCATTCAGTCATTATTCAGAATTGAAGCGAATAGAATTATTGTAACCAAAATGAAAGTATAGCAAAAGGGGGAGGAACTTGAAAAAGATACTTAGACGTAATCAGGTCATGATCACAGCGTTGGCAATGATGATCGTTATTGCCGGATATCTTCATTTTGCAGGAAGTCAGGTGGACACAGATGATTTGATCAGTAAGGATGCGGATGCGATGGAAACGTCTTCCGTCAGCGTGGACGGCTTTGTCGAATATGATGCCGACACGATGGAGGAGCTGTCCGCAGCAGATCTTTCCGACATTTCGGATGAGGATATCGAGTTAGGTGCGGCAGGGAACCTGACGGACATCGAGAGTCTTGATACCGATTATGCCGCAGCGGAGGACAGCTATCTGAATGAGCTGGCGGAGGTTTCTTCGGCGGGACTTGACGAGGAGCAGGCGGAGATGATCTCTGAGGAAATGACGGTTGATGAGATTCCGGGCGAGGCGGTCTATACCTCCACGACGGCGGTCACGTCTTTATCTGCAGCCCGTCTGCAAAAGGAACAGACGCGTGCAAGAAACAAGGAGATCATGTTAGAGATCATTAACAATGTCAATATCGGCGATGAGCAGAAACAGGCGGCCATTGACAGCATGATCGAGGCGGCAGATATTGCCGAGAGAGAGTCGGCGGCGGAAATTCTCTTGGAGGCGAAAGGGTATCAGGAGGCGGTCGTGAGCATTACGGGCGATCAGGTGGATGTGCTTGTATACGGCACGATGCTGACGGAGGCACAGTGCGCGCAGATCGAGGATATTGTCAAGCGCAAGACGGGAATCGACGCAGCCAATATCATTATCACGCCGGTGGCACTTTCACAATAGCCAAAATATAGAGAATGTGATATACTTTACATAACGGACAATAAGGCAGGGATTGCAGATGAAAAGAGTATTTTTGATCGTACTGGACAGTTTTGGGATCGGGGAAATGGAGGATGCGGCGCAGTTTGGAGATGCGGGGACGAATACCCTGCGTTCCGTATCCTCCAGTTCCTTTTTTAGACTGCCCAATCTCAAACGTTTGGGATTGTTTGATTTAGACGGCGTTGATTTCTTGGAAGGAACGGGAGCGCCCAAGGCGCGGATTGCCAGAATGAAGGAGCGTTCCATGGGAAAGGATACGACGATCGGACATTGGGAGATTGCGGGTGTGTGGTCGATGAAGCCGCTGCCCACCTATCCGAACGGTTTTCCCGAGGAGGTGCTTTCCGAATTTTCCAAGCGCACGGGCAGGGGCGTTCTGTGCAACCGCCCCTATTCCGGGACGGAGGTCATTCAGGTATACGGTGATGAACATGTAAGGACGGGCAATCTGATCGTCTATACCTCTGCGGACAGTGTGTTTCAGATCGCGGCGCATGAAAGTGTTGTGCCGGTGGAGCAGTTATATGAATATTGTCGGACAGCCCGGGAAATTCTGAAAGGAGAGCATGGAGTGGGCAGAGTCATTGCCCGTCCGTTCATCGGGGAGAGCGGGCACTATGAGCGCACGCCGCGCAGACATGATTTTTCACTGGAGCCGCCGGAAAAGACGATGCTTGACCGGCTCACCGAGCAGGGAAAGGACGTCATAGCGGTCGGCAAGATCTGGGATATCTTTGCGGGGCGCGGCATGACGGAGCATGTATATACGACGGGAAATGCCGACGGCATGGATAAGACGCTTTCCTATCTTTCGCGTGATTTTGAAGGCTTGTGCTTTATTAATCTGGTCGATTATGATATGCTGTACGGGCATCGAAATGATATTGACGGTTATGCGAAAGCGCTGGCGGCGTTTGACTTATGGCTTCCGAAGCTGCTTGACGGGTTAAGGAGCGAGGATGTGTTGATGATCACGGCGGATCACGGCTGCGATCCCGGATATACCGTTTCCACCGATCATTCCAGAGAGCACACGCCGTTTCTCATGTATGGGAAATCGGTTACGCCGGCTAATCTGGGAACGCGGGAAAGCTTTGCGGATATTGCGGCGACGGTGCTTGCTTATTTCGGGATTCCGTATGACGGACACGGCAGCTCCATGCTGTGAGGCAGCCGGCGGCGCAGGCATGCCGTATATAATAAATAGATAAAGAGGAAAGAAACATGGCAGATTATACCAAAGAAATCAATAAAAGAAGAACCTTCGCGATCATTTCCCATCCGGATGCGGGAAAGACGACGCTGACGGAGAAGTTTCTCCTTTACGGGGGGGCCATTAACTTAGCGGGAAGCGTTAAGGGAAAGGCGACGGCGCGGCACGCGGTATCGGACTGGATGGAGATCGAGAAGGAGAGGGGTATTTCCGTTACATCCTCTGTGCTGCAATTTGAGTACGGAGGATGCTGCGTCAATATTTTGGACACGCCCGGCCATCAGGATTTCTCGGAGGATACGTACCGTACGCTGATGGCGGCGGATTCCGCGGTCATGGTGATCGACGGAGGCAAGGGCGTCGAGGCGCAGACTAGAAAATTGTTTAAGGTGTGCGTTATGCGCAAGATTCCGATCTTCACGTTCATCAATAAGATGGACAGGGATGCGAACGATACCTTTGATCTTTTGGATGAGATCGAAAAGGAGCTTGGCATCGCGACATGTCCGATGAACTGGCCGATCGGATGCGGGAAAAACTTTAAGGGCGTGTACGACAGACAGGAAAAATGCGTCATCACCTACTCGGATACCGAGAAGGGGACGAAAGAAGGACTCTCAACCAGGATTCCGTTAAGCGACAGGGATGCGCTGCTTTCCCATATCGGCGAGGCATTTATGGAACAGCTTGACGGAGAGATTGAGCTGCTTGACGGGGCGAGCGCGGAATTTGACTTAAGCGAGGTCAGAAGCGGGGATCTGACGCCCGTCTTTTTTGGGTCGGCGCTGACGAATTTCGGCGTGGAGATTTTTTTACAGCACTTTTTACAGATGGCGACGCCGCCGCTTCCGCGCAAGGCGGATATTGGTCTGATCGAACCGACCGAGCGGGAATTTTCTGCCTTTGTGTTTAAGATACAGGCGAATATGAATAAGGCGCATCGGGATAGGATCGCGTTTATGCGGATCTGTTCGGGAAGATTCGATGCGAATGCGGAGGTCAAGCATGTGCAGGGCGGCAGAGTCATGAGGCTTTCGCAGCCGCAGCAGATCATGGCGGATGAGCGGAAGATCTTGTCGGAGGCGTACGCAGGGGACATTATCGGCGTGTTCGATCCGGGGATTTTTTCCATCGGCGATACGGTCTGCATGCCGAAGGAGCAGTTTTGCTTTGAGGGGATACCGACGTTTGCGCCGGAGCATTTCGCACGCGTCAGACAGCTTGATACGATGAAGCGCAAGCAGTTTGTCAAGGGCATCACGCAGATTGCGCAGGAGGGCGCGATCCAGATCTTTCAGGAGTTTAACACGGGTATGGAGGAGATCATTGTCGGCGTTGTCGGCGTGCTGCAGTTTGATGTACTCAAATACCGTCTGGAAAATGAGTATAATGTGGAAATCCGCTTAGAAAATCTTCCGTATGAGCATATCCGCTGGATCGAGAACACGGATATTGACTTAAAAACGCTGACGGGGACGTCGGATATGAAGAAGATCAAGGATTTGAAGGACAGACCGCTGCTTTTGTTTGTCAATGAGTGGAGCGTTGGTATGACGCTGGAGCGCAACAAGGGGCTGATTCTTTCGGAATTCGGGCGCAGTTAGGATACTGCGGTCACGCAGTCGTAAAGACGCGGCTGGCTATGTAGGTAATCTTTCAGGTTCTTTTGCGCACAGATTGAGTCGGGATGTGATGAAAATGCTGTCTTATCAACTAAAAAGAATAGGTCTGACAGGGCTGCTCATCGGCGTCCTTCTGATTTCCGGCTGTGCGGATGTGTTCCGTGACCGTCAGGGCGGGGAGGAGCCTGTGGGAGGGCAGCCGCCCGCCTATGGCGCAGATGCGCAGGAAGAGGCGACCGCACCCGGGACAGAATATGCGGCGGATGCGGCGGGGCAGGAAGAAACGGTTGGAGAGGGAAGCGGCTGGCAGGAAACGGAACCGGGGTCGGAGACGGACGGCGGCTATTATTACGGGATGCTGACGGACGACGGGCAGCGGGTGATGTATGCACAGATGCTTAACAGCATGCGTCAGATGGGACAGGATGAGGAATTAATCTGTCAGGATGAGGATCTGCTTTACCGGATTTTCTGCGCTGTGCTTGCCGACCATCCCGAATTGTTTTATGTGACGGGCTATACCTACGCGAGGGTCACACAGGGCGGGGAGGTCATGCATATGCGGTTTTCTGCCTCCTATTCCATGTCGCAGGCGGAGGTCGCACGATGCAAAAGCGGTATCGACGAATATGTGGAGACCTGTCTTTCTTATCTGCCCGCCGGACAGGATGACTATGCCAAGATCCGTTATCTGTACGAATATGTGATCTGCAATACGGAATACGACCTTCAGGCACCTGAAAATCAGAATATCTGTTCGGTATTTTTATACGGGCGCTCCGTATGTCAGGGATATGCGAAAGCGTTCCAGTATTTATGTAAGAGGGCAGGGATCGATGCTACGCTCGTGACCGGACGGATCAAAGAATCAGGATACGGACATGCGTGGAATTTAGTGCGTTCAAACGGGGCATACTACTATGTAGACGCAACATGGGGGGACGCCTCTTATACGATGGACGGGGGCGCGGCGTCAAGCGGTCTGCCGGACGTCAATTACGAGTATTTATGTGTAACGACGGAGCAGATCGAACGGACGCATGAGATCGATATGTCCGTAGCGCAGATGCCTTATTGTACGGCGACGGACGATAATTATTATGTGCGCGGACATGCATTTTTTTCGTCGTTTGATGAAGGAGCGCTCGATACGTTTTTTGCAAACCGTGTCGGGAAGTATGTGACATTCCGCTGTGAGACGGCGGATGTATACAGCTCCTATTATGAATATCTGATTGGGCAGGAGCACATTTTTGACTATATGGACTCGGATGCCGGGGTATCCTATTCCGATAATGAGGAGACGCTGACGTTTGGGTTCTGGCTGCCCGAAAGCCTGTAGCGGTCCCGCCAGAGGGAAAGAACGTTTATGCTGCATAAAAAACGTTGTTGAAAAACTTTGTTTTTTTCAATCTATACATCTTTTGATTAATTTGCTATAATACATGTAACTGTTTGGAGACGGAGAGATCATCCAAAGGAGGTTAATCATATGGATAAGGATATGGAAAAGGGAACCTATGTGCTTCAGGAAGATAATAATATGGGAACGGTCAAGATCGCAGATGACGTTGTTGCGATGATCGCCGGGCTTGCGGCTTCTGAGGTCGAGGGTGTGTCCGCCATGGTCGGCAATATCACGAATGAGCTGATGAGCAAGGTGGGTATGACAAAACTGACCAAGGGCGTGAAGGTGGAGATCACCGGCAGGGAGGTACGGGCCGATATTGCGGTTATGCTCGAATACGGCTATAATATTCCCGCAACTTCCCAAAAGGTACAGGAGAAAGTCAAGGCAGCGATCGAGAATATGACCGGACTTACGGTGTCCGATGTCAATATCAGGATTGCCGGTGTCAATATGCAAAAGAGCAAATAAGCAATTATTCATAAGCAAACGCGCAGGGGACACGCTTAGCGTGTCTTTTGTAAGTTAAGGAGTCATCAATGAGCAGACGAGAGTTGAGAGAGCGGATTTTTTTATTGCTGTTCCGCGTGGAATTTAACCGTATGGAGGATATGCCCGAGCAGATTCAACTGTTTTTTTCGCAGGAGGAGAGCGAAAGTACGGAGGAGGAGAAGCGTTATATTTCGGGGAAATACGGGAATATTGCCGCGAAGCTTCCTGAAATTGACGCCCTCATCAACGAGCGGGCGAAGGGATGGAGCGTGGAGCGCATGGGCAAGGTGGACATCACGATCATCCGTCTTGCGGTCTATGAGATCTGCTATGACGACGACATTCCGACGGGCGTAGCGATCAATGAAGCGGTGGAGCTGGCAAAGAAATTTGGGCAGGACGAGTCCGCAGGCTTTGTCAACGGCGTGCTCGCCAAGTTCGCATAGGCGGGGAACAGCGTATGGCACAACAAAATATTTATTCGGTCGCGCAGGTCAATTCCTACATCCGCAACATGTTTGCGCAGGATTTTATGCTGAATGCGATCCATGTGCGCGGCGAGGTCAGCAATTGCAAATATCATACGTCGGGGCATATTTATTTTACGCTGAAGGACAAAAACGGGGCAATCGCCTGCGTGATGTTTGCGGGGAACAGAGAAACCGGGCTTTCCTTTCGGATGCAGGAGGGGCAGCAGGTCGTTGTTTCGGGAAATATTGATGTCTATGAGCGCGACGGTAAGTACCAGCTTTATGCAAAGCGGATCCGGCCGGACGGGGAGGGCGATCTGTATGCGCGCTTTATGGCGTTAAAAGAAGAATTGGAAGAGATGGGGATGTTTGCCCCGGAATATAAGCAGCCGATTCCGAAGTACTTAAGGACACTCGGCGTCGTGACCGCATCAACGGGGGCTGCCGTGCGGGATATTATGAACATTGCGAGGCGGCGCAATCCCTATATTCAGATCATTCTTTATCCTGCCATCGTGCAGGGCGAACAGGCGGCGGCGAGCATTGTGGAGGGAATCCGCGCGCTTGAGAGCTTAGGAGTGGATGTGATGATCGTCGGTCGGGGAGGCGGTTCCATTGAGGATCTGTGGGCGTTTAATGAGCGTGAGGTTGTGCAGGCGGTGTTTGACTGCACCGTTCCGATCATCTCGGCGGTCGGGCATGAGACGGACACGACGCTGACGGATTATGCGGCGGATTTACGCGCGCCGACGCCGTCCGCGGCGGCAGAACTGGCCGTGTATGAACAGGCATTATTGGACGAGCGGATACTTGGCGCGGCGGATGTGCTGAACGGGCGTATGCGTGCCATACTGGATAAAAAACGGATTCGGACGGAAAACTATAGTTTGCGCATGCAGAGGGGCAATCCGCTTCATCGCGTGAGGGAGCAGCAGAACCGTCTGATTTTTATGGAGGATCGTTTGAGCGCGGCAATGGAAAAGCGCATGGAGGCGGTCCGTCATCGGTTTCTTTTGTATGTGGAGCGCTTGAAAGGATTATCGCCGCTGGAAAAACTCAGTCAGGGCTATGCGTATGTTTCCGATGAAAACGGGAATACGCTCCGCTCCGTCGGTCAGGTGGAGGCGGGCAGCAGGCTCCATGTGTATTTGCAGGACGGTGTCGCAGAAGCGCAGGTGACAGGAATCCAAAAGAGTCAGTAGAAGGAACGAGAATTTCCGCAGATTATTTTTTTGCGTGGGAAAGGACGCGCGGCGATCATGGCAGAACGAAAGCAGGGTAAGAAGCAGGAACAGGATGATATGAAGCAGCAGGAATCGTGCAGCATTGAGGAGACATTTGCGCGCATTGATGAGCTAATCGCGCAGTTGGAGTCGCCCGAGATCGGTCTGGAGGATTCTTTTCAGGCGTATGAGGAGGGAATGAAGCTCTTAAAGGCGTGTAACGAACAGATCGACAGGGTGGAGAGAAAAGTGCTTGTCTTAAGCAGAGACGGAGGCTTTGATGAACTGGGAGAGTGAACGGGAAGAAAAAATAAGCAGGCTTGAGGAGCTGATCTCATCCTATCTTCCGAAAGAAGAAGGCTATCAGCGGACGGCTTCCGAGGCGATGAATTACAGTATTCTGGCAGGCGGAAAAAGACTTCGCCCGCTGATGATGTATGAGACCTATCAGATGTATGTGAAGGACGGCGATGCGGCACGGCTTGGGGACAGGCTTATCGCGCCGTTTCTGGCGGCGATCGAGATGATACACACCTATTCCCTTGTGCATGACGATCTGCCTGCAATGGATAATGATGAATACCGCAGGGGCAGAAAGACAACCCATGTTGTATACGGGGAGGCGATGGCAATCCTTGCGGGCGACGGACTGCTGACGCATGCGTTTTATACGGCGGCAAGGGCGTTTGCGGCGGTTGACGACGCAGAATGTGCGATAGACCGGGCGCAGGCGGATATGCTTCGCGGGCGGATCGGCAGAGCGGTCGGCATATTGGCAGAAAAGGCAGGCATAGACGGCATGCTCGGCGGACAGTGCGTGGACGTGGAAGCGGAGAAGCGCGGAGACACCGTGACGATGGAGCAGCTTCTTTTCATTCACGAAAAAAAGACGGCGGCGCTCATACAGTCGGCATTCATGATCGGTGCGGTTCTGGCGGGCGCACCGCAGGAAGATATTGACCGCTTAGAACAAGCAGGACGGCATGTGGGAGTTGCATTTCAGATACGTGATGACATTCTGGACGTGGAGGGGTCGCTGGAAGAGCTTGGCAAGCAGACCGGCTCTGACTTAAAAAACGAGAAGGCAACCTATGTCACGCTTGCCGGTATGGAACAGGCGAAGCGGGATGTGGAGCGCATTTCCGAATCGGCGCTTACGGAGCTTGCAGGACTAAGTGTAACCAATGATTTTTTGGCAGAGCTCGTCAGAAGAATGGTGTATCGGACAAACTGAGACCACTTTCAAATGATTGATTCGCACAATACCGCAGGCATACCTGCGGTATGCAGGGGAATAAGCATGTATTTAGAAGAGATTAAGCAGGCAAATGACATCAAAAAAATAGACAGATCGGAACTGCCGGAACTGGCGGAGGAGATTCGTGATTTTTTGATCGAGAAGATCAGTGTGACGGGCGGACATCTCGGTTCGAATCTCGGCGTGGTGGAGCTGACGATGGCGCTGCATCTCGCGCTTGACCTTCCCGAGGATAAGATCGTTTGGGACGTCGGGCACCAGTCCTATACCCATAAACTTTTGACCGGCAGAAAAGAAGGCTTTGAATCGCTTCGAAAATACGGCGGCATGAGTGGGTTCCCCAAGCGCAAGGAGAGCGACTGCGACTGTTTCGACACGGGGCACAGTTCCACTTCGATCTCGGCAGGATTGGGATTGGTCAAGGCGCGCGACTTACAGCAAAAAAACGACGTGATCGTTTCGGTCATCGGGGACGGTTCCCTGACGGGCGGCATGGCGTATGAGGCGCTCAATAATGCGGCGAAGCTGGAGACTAATTTTATCATCATATTAAATGATAATAACATGTCCATCTCGGAGAATGTCGGCGGCATGAATCGATACCTGAGCAGTATCCGTACGGCGCAGTCGTACTTAAATCTCAAGGAGGATGTATACAATAAGCTGCGTGCGGGAAAACATGGCAACGCTTACGTTGCGGCAATCCGGCGCGCTAAGAGCAGTTTGAAGCATCTGGTCGTTCCCGGCATGCTTTTTGAGGACATGGGACTGACTTATTTAGGACCGGTTGACGGGCATAATATCATGGGGATGGTCCGTGCGATCAATGATGCGAAGCGCTTCAAAAAAGCGGTGCTCATCCATGTTCTGACACAAAAAGGAAAGGGCTATGAACCTGCGCAGAAGCATCCCGCGAGGTTTCATGGCGCGGAGCCGTTTTTTGTGGAAACGGGATTACCGCGAAATCCGCGAAATAAGGCGAATTATACGGATATTTTTTCCACGGTCATGTGCAAATTGGGGGAGCGGAATGAAAATGTTGTCGCGATTACGGCGGCGATGCCGGATGGCACGGGCTTAAAGCGGTTTCGCAACAAATATCCGGAACGTTTTTTTGACGTCGGGATCGCGGAGGAGCATGCGGTGACATTTGCGGCGGGATTGGCGGCGGGCGGGATGCGTCCGATCGTCGCGATCTATTCTTCTTTTTTACAGAGAGCCTACGATCAGATCCTGCATGATGTGTGCATTCAAAATCTGCCGGTTGTTTTTGCCATAGACCGGGCGGGGCTTGTCGGCAGCGACGGCGAGACGCATCAGGGGATATTCGATCTTTCCTACCTCTCGTCCATTCCCAATATGCATATTATGGCGCCCAAAAATAAATGGGAGCTTTCCGATATGATGAAATTTGCGGTCGGCTTTGACGCGCCGATCGCGCTGCGTTACCCGCGCGGCGAGGCGTATGACGGATTGGAGGAATATCGCGCGCCGATCGAATACGGAAAAGCGGAGATCATCTGTGAGGAGCAGGAGATCGCACTGCTGGCGGTCGGCAGCATGGTAAAGACTGCGGTCGCGGTGCGCGAGCTGCTGAAAAAGGAAGGGCATGGGGTCAGCCTTATAAACGCCCGGTTCGTCAAGCCGATCGATGAGGAGCTGCTCGCGCATTTGGCTAAGACCCATCTGTATATTGTGACGATGGAAGAAAACGTCGCAAGCGGCGGATTCGGGGAGCGCGTCAGGGAGTTTCTTTCGAATTGTCCACACGCGCAGGCACAGGTGCTGTCAATTGCCATTCCTGACGCTTATGTGGAGCACGGAAATGTGGAACAGTTAAAAAAGGAGATCGGTCTGGATGCGGAGTCGATCGCAGAGCGGATCCGCACACAGGTCGTGTGAGAAGAATTTGAGACTCCGTGAAGCAGATTTTTTTACTCAGGAATCTAAGACTCCGTGAAGCGGTGGAAAGATAGGGGTGGACACTTGAAGGAACGGCTGGATGTGCTTCTTGTAAAGCAGGGACTTGCGCAGTCGCGCGAGAAGGCGAAGCTTGTCATCATGGCAGGGGATGTGTTAGTAAACGGACAGCGCGAGGATAAGGCGGGAACACTGTTTGATG
>CAMWSU010000101.1 GCA_947176965.1 uncultured Lachnospiraceae bacterium
ATATAGAGGTCAGCATATTGGGGAACAGCTTGTTCTTGACAGCCTATGTCAAGCGAAGAAACACGAATTTGTAATATTACAGTTTAATGCAGTAGTTGAAAGTAATATCCGCGCGAGGCACTTATATGAAAGGCTCGGTTTTGTTCAGTTGGGAACTATTCCAAATGGTTTCAAAATGAAAGATGGGCATTTTGAAAATATTTGCCCTTATTATCGTGAATTATAAATTCTAATTTGGAGGAAACGTATATGGTTGATTTTCTTGTGGATGTGTTTGCAGAGATTGCTGATTTCTTTTTCACTTTTTGGGTAGATAATGTCATTGATAAGTTTGCAAAAATAAGGGAAAAATCAAGGAAAGGAAAAGCTGGCAACAAACGATAAAACAGTGTGGCAGAAAAGAAAATCATATCTATTTAACTTTTAGGCGGGAGGAAAAATATTTTTCTCCCGCCTTTCAATTCCCTCTTGACATATATTACGGTTAGTGATATATCTGTTACAGTAACCGTAATAAAGGGGGCGTAAAATTGCGTGACAATATAAAGGGTGGTGCACTAACTGAAGTAACATTTTTTGTTTTGCTTTCGGTTTATCAGCCAAAGCACGGATATGCAATCATGCAGTTTATTGAAGAAAAAACGAATGGTCGGTTGGTGCTTGGAGCCGGAACGCTGTACGGTGCGCTCACATCTCTTGAAGATAAGGGATGGATCATACCGTGCAGTCATGCAGGCGGACGAAAAAAGGAGTATTTTATCACAGATGCAGGAAAAGAAATCTGCAATAAAGAGATTATTCGATTAAAAGAACTGGTCAAAATTGCTGAGGATATTATGGAGGAAAATTATGAGTAAAAAGTATTATCGTTTCTTTTGGGGCTTCTTGAAAAGACAGGAAAATTGGCTGAATGAAATGGCGGATAAAGGCTATCGTTTAGTTCGTACAGGTAGGGCGTGGTATGAGTTTGAGGATTGTGAACCGGGGAAATATCGCTACGCAGTAGAATTTGTCGGAGAAAAATCGGAGCAAAATGCCAAAGAGTATGCGTCTTTTTTGGAGGATTACGGCTATCGTGTGTTATTTAAGAATTTGAATCTTGATTATTCTGTGGGAAAAGCTGTCTTTCGCCCATGGGCGAAAAAAGGCGGTAAAATTGCAACAACCGGAGGCTCTTACAACAAAGAACTTCTTCTTGTAGAAAAGGAAAATGATGGAAAACCTTTTGAATTACACACGACTGAGGATGACATCCGGGAATATAAAAAGACAATTCGCAAACCCTGGATTTTTTCTATCGTTACCATACTTATTGCTATTTTAATATCCTTTGGATGCATTTCTTTGGCAAAAACCTTTGGGCTTGCAAGCAGCGGAAGTGGAACAAGAATTGGTTATGTTGGTAATGAAGGATATAGTAGTTGGACCGGCAGATATATTTCCCTTGACGGAACGATGAAGAAAAGTATTCATCCAAAGACTGATGTACTTCATATTGAGGTAAGAACCGACGATGGGACAATCTCCATTGAAATACAAGATGCGGATGGTAATGTTATTTTTGATGAGGAAGATATTGGAACCGCGTCTTTTGATGTAGCTGTGTCCGGAAAAGTTGTTGTCAGAATTACAGCCGATAGTCATAAAGGCAGTTTTTCCATAGAATAGGAGCTCATACGGAGGATTATTTTGAACAAAACCGATTTATCGGGGAGTTATCCGTTACGGACAACTCCCCGCTTTGGCACTCTGACGAAGAATTCAGCAAATAGCGCATTAACAATCCTAATCTGAATAGGGAGGTAATTGTCCTTCACCTATCCACGTTTTTTCTGAACCAACTTCATCGAGATCATTGTGCCTGCTGCCAATGCGATCAGCCCCGCCAACACCAACAGGATACAGGCGAGCGTCTGATGATCGGAAGCAAACCGTCCAAGTGCGCTCATCATCGCCTGCTGATCTCCATGATAGCACACCTTTTGAATCACAAACAGAACCGCACCCATAAGCAGCGCTTCCAACAGCAGCAAAAGTACCTCACACATCTCCCGTGATTCTATTTTTCCGATAAAAGCCGCCAGCAGCAGATTCCCGCCGCCCCAAAAGCCAAGCATGACCATGGCGCAGAGGATGATCATCTGATACGGTTTTGTCGCCTCCGTAAGCACCCGCATTTCTTCCATTTGGCATAGCGGGATGTGCATTCCGATTAAAACAAATACGATACTGATCAAGGTTGGAACTGCCATGACCACAAAGCAGGTCAAACCTCTTCCTATGATATGCTCCTGCTTTCTGATCGGAAAGCAGCCGTAAAAAAATTCCATATTGGATTTTCCCTCTACCGCAAAGATAGAAGATACCACGGCAGTCGATCCCACAACAAAAAATCCGAGCAGCAAGGGAGTCAGAAAAAACAGGCATCCGATTCCTGCCGCCAACATGCTGAGTATCATGATGATCCATGATTTTCTGCATATCGCCATATCCATTTTCATGATTTTGATCACATTGTTCATCTTCACGCACTCCTCTCCGCATAGATTAAAATATCATCTATTTTGGCATTCTCCGTCTGGAACGGACAGCCGTCGCACAATGCATATTGTTCCCTCGGTAACATTGCCTCAAAGCTGTCCCCGTATCTTCGAGCCCCGATCAGATTTTTCTCAAGTTCTTCGGACACTTTTCTTTGATCCCCCTTGAGGATCACATATTTTTCCATCAAGACGTCTTTTTCTCCCGTGTAAAACAGTTTTCCGCCGCTCAGGATCGTGATATAATCGGCAATCTTCTCTAAATCCGTACTGATATGGGTCGAAAACAAAACGCTGTGATCGCCGTTCTGAATATACTCCATCAAAATATCCATGCACTCATCTCGCGCCACCGGATCTAAGCCTGAAGTCGGTTCATCCAGCACCAGCAGCTCCGCCTTATGGGAAAGCGCCACAGCAAGCTGCAATTTCACACCCATTCCGCGGCTTAGCTCGCTGACTTTTTTCTTCGGATTCAACCCCAACTGACGTAGCAGTTTATCGTAGTTGTCCTTATCCCAGTTTACATAAAACGATCCGCAGTATTTTTCTACCTGCTCCAAGGTAAATATGACCGGAAAAAAAGGCTGATCTACCACGACCCCCACCATTTGTTTTACCCGCTTCTCACACAGGATATTATCCTGTCCGTCGATCCGAATCTGCCCCTGAAAATCCAGCATGTTCATGATGCTCTTTATGGTCGTTGATTTCCCGGCGCCGTTTTTTCCTACCAGCCCCATGATAAATCCTTTCGGCAGCTGAAATGAGATGTGATCCAATTCAAAATCTTTGTACTGCTTATGCAGATTCGTGATTTCCAGCATGTTTACCGCTCCTCCTGTTTTAACAAATTTTGTAAGATTTCTACCAACTCCGGCTCTGTTAACGCCGCCTTCCTGGAAATGCAGATCGCCCGGTCAAAATGGGATTCGATCTGCTCTAATAACTTCTCATGTATAATCTCATTGCTTCTTTCTGAAACATAATAACCTTTTCCTTGGACGGCATTGATATATCCGGCCGCTTCCAGATCGTTATACGCCTTTGTCGTTGTGATGACGCTGACTTTTAAGTCTCTTGCCAACCCCCGTATCGACGGAAGACATTCCCCCTCCTTGATCTCACCGGACATGATCGCATCCAGTATCTGTTTTTTGATCTGATCATAAATGGGCTCGCTGCTATTGTTTTTTATGACGATTACCATTGCTTCCTCCTGTCTATCACTGTATATACTATATCATATACAGTTATGCATGTAAAGCCCCTTCACCGCTTCCGAATAGAAAGCAAAATTTGGAAATACAAACAATTTCTTGTTGACTTTTGTTCTAATGTTCCCTATAATGTATCAGTGTAATATATCATATTGATATGTTGCACCAAGCATGAAGGAGGATATCCCATGAAAAGACAACGAATTCGAAAGCTATTCCTTACCATTTCCCTGCTCCTATTTCCGGTCACGCTCTATTATTTCAGTCCGGCGTTAATCATAAACGCAGGGCTGCGCGGTGTGATCAACGGAAGTTTTATTGTATTTTCTCTTATGTTTTTATTCTCCATTCCTTTCGGGCGGCTGTTTTGCGCCTATCTCTGTCCTGCGGGCGGACTACAGGAATGTGCGTTCGCCATCAATGATAAAAAACCAAGACAGGGATGGCGGAATTACATCAAATTCATCCTGTGGGGATGCTGGCTCACTGTGGTTGCCATATGCTATTTTCACACCGGTACGATCTCAGCGATTGACTTTTTCTTTGAAACGGAGCATGGGATCTCTGTCTCCTCCATTCAAAGCTATGTGATTTATTACGGCATTGTCTGCCTGATCTTTCTTCCTTCCATCTTCTTCGGAAAGCGGGTATTTTGCCATTATTTTTGCTGGATGGCTCCGTTTATGATAATGGGCAGCAAGCTCCGCAGATGCCTGCATCTTCCGGGTGTACATATCAGAATTGCCGAAAAAAGCAATTGCATTTCCTGTGGGAATTGCAGTAAAATCTGTCCTATGGGAATTGACGTTATGAGCAGCGTAACCGGAGCGTCGGACCAACGGATTGGCAGCTCCGAATGTATCCAATGCGGCGCATGTGTGGATCACTGCCCCAAGCATGTCTTGCGCTATGGCATGTGCGGCAGCCAGAAAAACAACCATGAATGATAAAACCATGCAACAATCTATAAGGAATGTCGAGCGAAGGGAATAAGACAATGGCAAATGAAAAGAAGATTGACTGTGTGATATTAGGCTTGTTGAGTCACGAGGAATTAACGGGATATGAAATCAAAAAAAGAATGGATACGGCACTGAAATATTTTTGGAATGCAAGCTACGGCAGCATTTATCCAGCTCTGAGTGACCTTGTCGATCGCGGGCTGGCTACCAGGCAGGAGGATGCAGAAACCAAGCGAACGAAGCTGGTCTACACCATCACCGATGAGGGGCGAAATTACTTAAAACAGTGGCTCTCCCAGCCCGTCTCTAAGGATGAGCTTCGCTACGAGACCCTGCTGAAGCTGTTTTTCGGAGCAGAGCAGGGAGAAGCGCAGGCGCTCTCCCATATCGAAGCGTTTGAGACAAAGATCAAGGACGAACTGCCCTATCTGCTGTACGCCGAAAATATCTTAAAGGAACATCAATCCGATGCCCCCGCTCACAAATACTATCTGCTTACAGTAGCGTTCGGAATCAAAACATATCGCACATATTTAGAATGGTGCGCGGAAGCAAAGCAGTTTTTATCCTAATGCTGAAACAGCAAAACTTACTCAATTGCAATAAAAACATCCATAAACTCCATCCCGTTATGATCAAAATATTCGTGTTCATAACATGAAATGATTCCGGGATCACATTTCTCTTTCATCCCGTTTATGGACATGTATGTGAGTAGGGCCTCATAAGCATTCGGAATGATTTCAAATTCCCTGCCCGCCCTCTCTTCTAATGTAATTGTAATATATTTTTGCCTGTCCTGACTTACAATTTCCGCATCAATATCACCGATATCCTGTTCTGCATCAAGTACGAGTGCTGCCGCATAACCGTGCATATGAAATACATTTCTCTGCTCCTGGGACACCTGCGGAAAATCCCACCCGATCATATAGGGATTTTCTATTTTCAAATGCTTTGCCCAAGCTTTCACATGCGAAATCGCATCCTTTTCCGGTTCACGGCTTATCACGGTATAACTGATATACCGGAAAGGGTCTACCGTAACAATACGGATGTCGGAATACACTTCGCTGCTGTAGTCCATCGTTCCTCTTAGGAGTTGGTCAACGGAACAATGAAACATATCACAAAGTTCAACCAGTTTTTCAATTTCCGGCAATACTGCTCCGAGTTCCCACTTTGAAACGGTTTGTCGGGTGATATTCATTTTATCTGCCAATTCTTCCTGTGTCATGTTCTTCATCTTTCTTAAAATCTGCAAATTCTTTCCAAAGTTCATATCAATGACCCTGCCTTTCTTTTTGATGAGAACATTGAGGCTGCGTCATCACGCAGCCTCAGAACATTTCTTAAAAGATTTTCTTCAAAAGGACGCCGCGCAGCGTTCGGTTTTTAGGATTCTCCGCTGCTCATCCGAAGCTGTGCATTTACCAAACCATAATAGATGCCCTGCTTTTCGAGCAGTTCATTGTGGGTGCCGATTTCGGCGATGCCGTGCTTGTCGATGACAACTAGACGATCCGCATCCCGCAGCGTGGATAGGCGGTGGGCGATGGCAAAGGTGGTTCTCCCCTTTACCAGACGGTTTAATGCCTGCTGGATCAGGAACTCGCTCTCCGTATCCAGCGCCGATGTCGCTTCATCCAGAATCAATATTCTGGGATTATTCAGAATCGCTCTGGCAATTGCAATACGCTGCCGCTCTCCTCCGGATAAGTTGTAACCATGTTCACCCACATAAGTATTGTAACCATCCGGCGTTTTACAGATAAAGTCATGGGCATTGGCTGCCCTCGCCGCCATGATCACCTCCTCTAACGTGGCGTCCTGCTTGGCAAACCGGATGTTCGCCAGAATCGTGCCTGAAAACAGGAACGTCTCCTGAAGCACCACACCGATCTGAGAATGCAGACTCTCCATCTCCACATCCCGCAGGTCATATCCGTCCAAAGTGATCCTTCCCTGATCCACATCATAAAGCCGCATGATCAGATTGATCAGTGTAGATTTTCCCGTTCCGGAAGCTCCCACCAGCCCGATCATCTCTCCCGGTTTTACCTCAAAGGAGATATGTTCCAGTACCGGCTCGTAAGTCTGATAGCCAAAGGACACATCCTCGAACGTAAATGCGCCCTGTATGGGAAACGCCTTGCTCTCCGCTTTGTCCGCCAGCATGGGTTCCTCGTCCAACACATCATAAATACGGTTTAAGCTGGTCATCATCTGCATCACCTCTCTCGGCAGATGCGTCATCCAGCTTAAAGGACCGAACAGATATCCGCTGTATGTCACGAACTGCACCAGTTCTCCCACAGTCATGCTGCCGTCCAGCACCCGAATACCGCCGAAATAAACGGCGATATAAGTGCCCACTCCCAACAAAAACGTCATGATCGGGAAGAATACTGCCCAGAACGTCTCATTCTTCTTTTGTATAGCTGCAAAAGCCTGCGCCTTTTCTGTAAACCGCGCGCTCTCCCGCTCCTCCTTGCCAAAGGATTTCACAATGCGCATGCCGGAAAGAATATCCTGCAGATTGCTGCTGAGATCATCGTCCCGCAGCCACTGTTTATGGAAAATGGTATGGATGTGATGCCAGAACATCCGAATGATCACCAGCACCGCCACCACAAAGACCAACGACAGTAATGTCATCTTCCAGCTGATGATCAGCATCATGACCAGGGATACGATCATGGTCACCAGCGTGGAAAACATATCCCCGAACACATCCTCCATAAAGATACGGATCTGCTTGGTGTCCCGTGACACCCGGTTCATCAATTCTCCGGGCTTTCGGTTGTTGATGAACGACAGGGACAGCACCTGAATCTTATAATAAAGCTTCGCCCGAAGGCTCATGCTTAAAGACGCTCCCAGCTTGACGCAGAGCCAATATCGGTAGACCCAGCAGACCATCCCACCCACCGTCAGCGCGAAAGTCAGCCCGATAAACAGCCACAGATCTCGGAACGTTCCCTGCCCGTCTGTCAGTGCATGGTCGATAAAGTACCGCTGTACCATGGGGTTAAACATATTGATTCCCGCGATCAAAATGAGCAGCAGAGAAATCGCCACCAGCCTTCCCATGAAATCTCCGCACAAAGCCAGAAACTTTTTCAGGATGTCGGACTTTCCGTCACAATACATGCATTTGCTCGTGCCCGGCAGCGCGCGGCCACACTTCTCACAATATTTTTCATATTCCCGGCTCTCCACCCGGCTGACCATTTTAGGGTTTCTTCCCTCCTGCATGGCCTGAATCAGGGTCTGTGCTCCCCTGACCGCATATGCCACCCGGATAATATGGCGCATGGAGAAACGGGCGATGCATTCCGGCTGCCCCTCCTTGGGGAACACGGTCACAATGCCGCAGCCTACCTGATGCTCGCATTTTATTTTTTCGCAGTCCGAAAGCAGATACTCGGAGGTCTTTTCTTCCCCCCGGAGAGTGATCAGGCGGTTCTCGGTCACGACAATCCATATCTGATCCGTGTAGCTCGTCTCGGCACTATGCACCCCATTGTCAAAAGCCAGATCCACAGGGACGCAGTACCAGATCGTCTCGCCATCATGCAGGGATAGCGCCTGCTGCTGGGACTCCCTAAGTGTATATAATAGTTTCATGAATCATTGCTCCTTATGAAATAACTCCCTTTTCGTGAAATGGTTCCCATTCACTGCTCCACAAACCGGAAGTGCTGCTATGTGGTGTATTCCTTTAATTCCTCCAAAAATTCTTGGTAATCGTTATCAGACCAATAGAATGTCAATTCTTCCTCTGTGTATTCGTCCGGCGTATCACGCATGAAGCTGTTGTCAATGTCATATCCTAATCTGACCAATACCGTTTGCGCAAATTCTCTGAAAAACATGCCAATCCCGGTTATGACATTTCCATCCTCCACGATTCCTTTGTGTGTGAAGTTCTCTTTTTCCACGAAGTCAAACGTGTCTGCCATCTGCATGAAAAAGCCGGAGGTAAACTTCTTACCCTTTAGAATTCCTGCTTTCGATAATAAAATCGGTGAGGATGAAATTGCCGCGAAAATGATGTCCAAATCTTTTCCGCTCTTAATAAATTCAATCAGTCTGTCATCAAACAACGCAGGCAGCGGGTTGATCGTCCCCGGCAAAATGACACAATCATAATCTGTGATCTTTGCGTCTGCCGTTGTTTTGGTAGGAATCACCCGCAAACCATCTTCACTGCAATATTCCTTATTTTCGCTTGCAATATAATCAATCTTCTCACCAAACCAGACTGTTAGTGCTGCGGTCAGACAGGTGATCTCCTGCAAAGAAAAGTCCGGATATAGTAAAACTGCAAATTTTCTCATTCTGCTTCCTCCATATATATTGATTTATTAGTAGAATTTTTACTTATTTAACAGGTACAAAATTCCAAAAATGAAGCTAAATAAACAAATCCAGTCTCTTGCGCTCCGCCACAGACAGTGCATACAGGTCGGGCAGCTCGTAACGGTTGCCGTCAATGTCGGTGATCTGGTAGCGCGCTTCACCTAATGCTACCACGGCGTCACCGCCCATGTTTGTAGTGAACCGGCAGCTTCCAAAATCCGTCTGCACATGCCAGTAGGCATAACCGTACTCGTCCTTGACTTCCATCACCTTGCGGATCACGGGCATGAAGTAACGCAGGCGCACCTGTTCCTGAATCATGTCCTGTACCTCTCTCGGCATGTCTTTTAAGGATTGGATCATGCCGATCTCCTTCGCTTTCTCATCCGCCTCCCGGATGGAAATATACTCTCCGGGATTCGTCAGCGGGAACGTAAGATAAACGCCCACCCGCTCATAAGTCTTCTCCTCAAACTTCAAAGACAGAAAGCCTCCCTCCGTTCGGGCAAAGACCGCGTTCTCCGCGGTCAGCAGACGCATGTTCAGTACTTCCTCCGATTCTTTTTTCAAAGCTTCCTCGTCGAATTCCTGTAAGTCAAGCAGATCCGGCATGCTACTTTCTCTATTATCTTCCATATAATCTCTTTTCCTTCCCTTATTCCAGACCGCGCATCGCCAGCGCCTTGGTCTGCAGCTCACTCAGTTTATAGAACGTTCCCTTCATTGCCATCAGTTCTTCATGGGTTCCCGACTCCGTTACCTTTCCGTCATCCAGCACGATCAAGTGTGTCGCATTGCGCAGAGTGGACAGACGGTGCGCGATGGACAGCACGGTCCTGCCTTTCTCCAACCGCTCCAGCGACTTCTGAATCGCCAGCTCCGTCTCCGTGTCCACAGCCGACGTTGCCTCATCCAAGATCAGAATCGTCGGGTCAGCCAAAATGGCTCTGGCAATGGAAATACGCTGCTTCTCCCCGCCGGACAACGACCTGTTGGAGGAGCCAAGGATCGTGTCATAACCCTGCGGCATCTTGCAGATAAAGTCATGCGCACTCGCCTGGATTGCCGCCCGGATGATCTCCTCCCTGGTTGCTTCCGGTCTGGCGTAGGCAATATTTTCCGCAACCGTGCCCATGAAAATATAGGTTTCCTGAGATACCATGGACACATTCTTCCGCAGTTCCTTAAAGCCGTACTGTTTGACATTGATGCCGTCCACCAGCACCTGCCCTTCCTGCGTGTCATACAGGCGGGAGATCAGATTGACCAGCGTGGACTTTCCCGCTCCGGAACGTCCCACGATTCCCAGCACCTCTCCGGCTTTCACATGAAAGCTCACATCCTTTAGGATGGGCTTGTTCGGCTCATAGCCAAAGGTCACATGCTCCAGTGTGATCTCTCCCCGTATCCGCTCGGGTCTTATGGGATCCGCCGCCTCCCTGACCTCCGGCACTGCGTCAATGATCTCAAAAAGCCGCTGCGCCGAATTCATGGCATTGGTGTACCAGCGGATAATTCTGGACATAAACTCCAGCGGCCACTTGAGCTGGCCCACATAACCGCTGAATGTGATCAGCAGACCCAGCTCCATATCAGAGCCGCTGATGATGAGCGCTCCGCCCACTGCCCAAGCCAAAAATGTCAGCATATCCTCCACGAAAATGTACAGCGCTGAAAATTTGCAATCATACTTCGCCACATCCAGCTCCGCATCCCGCACTTTATGATTATTTTTGTTGAAACGGGTCATCTCCTGATTTTCCTGCCCGAATGCCTTGACCACGCGCGCCCCTGTAAAATTTTCATTCATCTGACCGTTGAGCCTGCGGTTTGCCCGGTGACGTTTGCCGAAATAATGCCATAACCTTGGCATCAGCAGGTAGCTGATGAAAAACAGGATCGGCATCAGTATTACGCTCGCCAATGCCAGCAGGGGATTTAAGATGAACATGATGACGCAGGTGGCAATGATCGTCCCCACATTGATAAAAAAGTAGGGAATGCCGTCAATAAAGAAGCTGGAAATCTCTCCCGCATCATCGGACACACGGGTCATTAAGCCGCCGGTCTGCCTTCTGGTAAAGAAGCTGATGGACAGCTTTCCCATGGAGTCAAACACCTGGCTCTTTAACTTTGCCACGACCTCCGGGGCAATATGCGCTGTCAGAACGCCCTGCAGAATGCCCAGACCTTGAAGCAGCACCTTCGTGCCGATCATGACTACCACCAGAATCCCAAGCGCCAGCACAAAACGTCCTGCCGGTAGATTCAGCATGTTCAGAAACGCCTCATCTTTCTTCAGCACCTTGTCATACAGCACCGTACCGCTGAGATAGGGCCACACCAGATTTAATCCCGCCGTGGCCAGATAACAGAACATCATCATGACCAGCCTCAACTTGTAAGGCTTGAAATAGGATACCACCCTGAGCAAAATGGAGCCTTTGTTCATACACTTAGGACAGACCTTCCGCTCCTGATCCGGATAGATCATCCCGCATTTGGGACAGCATTCCTTTCCCCGCTTCACATCCAGATCATCCTGCGTGATCTCCTCTTCTTTTTTTAACTTCTCCAGCAAACGCCCGAGCCGCATAAAGGCTTCCATCCTGGTATTGGAGAACTGGCACAGGTATCTGTCCACACCGTCGATCCGCCCCATCAGGATACCGGTGCTGACCTGCCGGATCACTTCCAGCTTCTCCACCTGAGCCAGATCGTACAGCAGGACCGCCGGTTCCTCCATGCGCTTTTCCTGCTCCAGCGACCAGCTGTCATAGCCGCCCAGCCGGTACTCCTGCTTTTCCATATAAGGATATTTGGCAACGATCAGCTTCTCCTTCGTCAGTGCCACGATGGAATCCGCAAACCGCTGTTCCTCGTCCAAGTCTCCCGTGGCGGCAAATATCACGTCTTTTTTGTCAATGCCATACTTTTTTATGACATTCATAAAACTTTCCGGTAACTTCATTTCTTCCTCCGACTATTATTTTCATTTACGAACCTATCCGGAGTTTTGTTAATATAAACTCCCTCTCCCGAATGCATTTTGGGGTACAAAAAAGGACATAACCTACAAATTGTATGTCATGCCCTTCATTCATCCATCATCCATGCTTACGCATACGCGCGTGCTGGAAAGAACTCAGCCCGGCAGCACCGCATACCTTCGGGAGACAATACAATTCAAACGATCATGATTTTGCTTTCCATTCCTTAAAAACCGTACCATTTTGATTGCCTCCTTTCTTTTATTTTTGGGTACATCTAGTAATATAACCGCTTTTTTATCATCTGTCAACTACTTACTGTGGCATTTTTATCCCTTTTTGCAGGGATACATCTGCTCGCATTTGTCTTCTCCTGCGCCCTATCGCTTTCTCGCATACCCCGCCGCGCTGATCCCCATGGATAAGCAAAAAACAACAACCGTCACGACTCCTGTAAACACCGACTAAAGTGATATTTACAGCGAAATTGTTCTGTAAATTGGG
>CAMWSU010000102.1 GCA_947176965.1 uncultured Lachnospiraceae bacterium
GCAGATATTTTATTAACCTCGAACTCTACACCGATATTTAAGTATATCGTATGGGTGCTTGGCAAGATTATTAATATTATTTTTGAATTTCTTTATTTGATTCATATTCCGAATATTGGTCTTGCCATTGTTCTTTTTACTATTGTGATCTATATGCTGATGATGCCGCTTACCATTAAGCAGCAGAAATTTTCTAAGCTGTCTGCAAGAATGAATCCTGAAATTCAGGCGATTCAAAAGAAATATAAGGGAAAAACGGATCAGCAGTCCATGATGGCAATGAATCAGGAGACACGTGCCGTCTATGCCAAGTACGGTGTATCTCCTTCGGGAAGCTGTTTGCAGCTATTGATCCAGTTGCCCGTATTGTTTGCCTTATACCGTGTTATTTATCAGATGCCTGCATATGTAACAAAGATCAGAGCTTGCTTTGATGGTTTTGTGCAGAGTCTCGGAAAAAATGATATTGCCTTTTTCCAGGAAAATGTCAGCAGTTTTGCATATTATAGGAAGCAATTTACGGAATCTGCTCTTGCAGGTACAAAATACGGAAATATTCAGAACAGTTTTATTGACGTATTGAATCGGGCGAGCAGCTCGGACTGGGATAAAATCATTGAACATTATGGAAATTCTGCAGCAAATGTCAATGAGAGTCTGATGAAATACAATAATTTCCTCGGATTAAATATCGGAGATTCTCCGTCTGTCATTATTCGTAATGCGATCAACAGCGGCGCATGGCTGCTTGTTATTTTGGCAGTGCTTATTCCGATTCTTTCTGCGATCACTCAGTGGGTGAATATTAAGCTTGCACCTCAGCCGGAGACAAATAATAACAATCAGGAACAGAGTCCAATGATGGCCTCCATGAAGACCATGAACATGATCATGCCGATCATGTCCGCGATCTTTTGTTATACGCTTCCTGCCGGTATGGGTATTTACTGGATTGCAAGTGCGCTTGTCCGTACCGTACAACAGATCATCATCAATAAGCAGCTCAACAAGATTGATGTGGATGAGATGATGAAAAAGAATATAGAAAAATATAATGAAAAAATGAAACGTATGGGTCTTCCCGCTCAGCAGCTTAACAATACTGCGAAGCTGAATACCAGAAGCGTGGAAACACAAAAGCCACAGCGTTCCAAGGAAGAAAAAGAAGAAGCAATCAAAAAAGCAACGGAATACTATAACAATAATGCGAAACCGGGCAGCTTGACGGCAAAGGCAAATATGGTAAAACAGTATAATGAAAAGAATAACAAATAGTAGGATTATTTTTGAAGAAAGGACATGGTATTGAAATGGATTATATAGAATATAGCGGCAAAACGGTCAATGATGCGATCACGGAAGCCTGTAAAGCATTCGGCGTTCCGAGTGATAAGCTTGATTGGAATGTGATTGAGGAGGGTTCCAGCGGATTTTTGGGAATCGGATCCAAATTAGCAAAAATCAAGGCAAAAGTAAAAGAGGAAGAACTTACGGTTGATCAGGCGGCAAAAAACTTTTTGGAAGATGTATTCCGATCAATGAATTATGCCGTGGCGATCGATGCTTTTTATGATGAAAATGAAAAAACGCTGGATATTGACTTAAAGGGCGATGAGATGGGAATTTTGATCGGAAAAAGAGGACAGACTCTTGATTCCCTTCAATATCTGGTATCCCTTGTAGTCAATAAAGGAACGGAAGATTATATCCGCGTGAAAGTGGATACGGAAAATTACCGCAAGAGAAGAAAGGAAACGTTAGAGAATCTGGCAAAGAATATTTCTTATAAAGTAAAAAGAACAAAACGTTCTGTTTCTTTAGAGCCGATGAATCCGTATGAAAGACGCATCATTCATTCTGCGCTTCAGAATGATAAATATGTGACGACGCACAGCGAGGGAGAAGAACCGTTCCGCCGCGTAGTCGTAACCTTGAGAAAGTTTTAAGAAAATGGAAAATGAAACAATTGCCGCGATTGCAACACCTGCCGGAAACGGCGGTATCGGTATCATCCGTGTGAGCGGAGAACATGCTTTTTTGGTTGTTCATCCGATTTATTGCAATCGCAAAAAAGAGCATACCTTATTACATTATCAAACACACACCATTCACTATGGCTTTATCTGCGACGGCGATGACGTCGTGGATGAGGTCATGGTGACGGTCATGAAAGCGCCCCATACCTATACGACGGAGCATACGGTTGAGATCAACTGCCACGGCGGAATGTTTATCATGAATCGCATCCTGTCCCTCGTATTAGCGAATGGGGCGCGTCTTGCCGAACCCGGAGAATTTACAAAACGTGCTTTTTTGAACGGAAGGATCGATCTGTCGGAAGCGGAAGCGGTGATGGATATTTTGCGTTCTAAAAACGACCTTGCACTCAAGGCATCCATGGCACAGCTAAAAGGTTCCGTTTCTTTGAAAATAAAAGAGCTGCGCGCTCATATTCTGCATGAAATTGCTTTTATTGAATCTGCCTTGGATGATCCGGAGCACATCAGTCTGGATGGGTATCAGGAACAGCTTCTTCCGAAAATAAAACGTTTGTCCGATGAATGTATGAATTTGATCCGCTCTGCAGATCAGGGAAAGATGATAAAAGAGGGGATTCGCACTGTCATTGTAGGAAAACCCAATGCCGGAAAATCTTCTTTACTAAATCTGCTCCTCGGCGAAGAAAAAGCAATCGTCACGGATATTGCCGGAACGACGCGCGATACGCTCGAAGAAAGTCTGATGATCGGAGAGATACAATTAAATATTGTGGATACGGCAGGAATCAGGGATACGCAGGATAAAGTTGAAAAAATCGGCGTGGAACGTGCAAAGTCCTATGCAGCGGATGCCGATTTGATCATTTATGTTGTTGATTCTTCCGCCCCTCTTGATGAAAACGATGAAGAGATTATTCATTTGTTAAAGAATAAAAAAGTCATTGTGCTCATGAATAAATCGGACTTAAAATCTGTCATCACGGAAGATGAATTAAAACGTGCAATTCTTACCGGATTATCAAATGAGGATCGTGAAAAGAAAAATCAAAATGAAAGTTATCCTGCAAAAGATGAAAAAAATGAATTTGTGATCATTAAGACTTCAACTGCCTCTTCAAGTAAAACCGGAATGCAGGATTTGGAAAAACAGATTCACCTGATGTTCATGAATGGAGAGATTTCTGAAAATTCAGAAGTGATGATCACAAATATCCGGCATAAAGAAGCATTGATCGAAGCACATGAAAGTTTAGGACAGGTCATGCAAAGTATTATTTCACAAATGCCCGAAGATTTTTATTCAATCGACTTGATGAGCGCCTATGCTTCCCTTGGCAGTATCATTGGTGAAGAAGTCGGAGAAGATTTGGTAAATGAAATTTTTTCCAAGTTTTGTATGGGGAAATGAAAATCAAATGATTTGTTTATGATTTTTTAGGTAATTAAGTGATTCAATAATTTATTAATGAATGTGCATAATATACAATCCAACGTAGGTACGCTTTCGTTACAATTCAACCGCAACGGTACATAACATGCGAAAATACCGCATGTAAGTACCGGCGGTTTCATAGTACCTACTTATGGAACTGTATATTATGCACAATCGCATAAATTAAATGTATACCTTTCTCAATTAACTAATAATTATTTATAATATGAAGAAACTTTTATATTTTCTATGTTAATTACATAATTGATCCTTAATCTGATTATATTCTTTTTCTGACAGCATTCTGCCGGTTGCGATATCTATGGAAGGATTTTTTTGTTTGAGTATTTCAATAATCTGCTTGTATGTTTTTTCTTTTACTTCTGATAATGCCAGTGTCTTGTGATTAGAAAAAATGGCGATATTTGTATCGTAAATGGTTCTCATTTTACCGTTTACATTAATCCTGTTTGACATTTCTACAAAATATGCTCCTAAAATATCTTCTATTTTAATGACACAGGGAGCCAATAGGTTACAGATACAGATATAATCCCTTGTCAGAAAGCCCTGTATTCCCGATGTTCCAAGCTGCATACGAATACTTCCTTCTTCTAAAACCTGATTGCCGAAATCTCGTATCACGCTTTCAGGATAATCACTGACTTCCATAAACTTTTTGATCCAATCACTATCATTCATTTTTTTTCTGCGGATACCGAACCAAATACAAAGGATTCCCGGAACAAAAAAGACGAGTCCGAAAATAATACCAAAAATAGATTCACCATCAATTCTAAAGCCGTCGCTTGCAAAAAATGAGATTAACAATGCAATAATACCGCCTCCTATCAGGGCTAAAATGAGACCGCAGATAATGATTGCGATTCCTCCGCCCCTTGCACTTTTTGCGATTGATGCGAAAAATCCGTTTGAATAATGTTTGTTCCGATATTTACTGTCGATTGGAATGATTTTATCAGCCATATGTATATCCTCCTTCTACATACTGTGATTCTAACAAATCTATATACAATTAACAACAAAAAAATAACAATAAATAAAACAGGTAAGTATGACATCATTGTCATATTTACCTGTCATACCTGCCTGTTTTATTTTTATGATATTATGCCTGCTGACTCTTTCTGCCGCCGCAGTAAAGATAAAATGTGATCAGATAAATTCCGCAGATGCCGACAAGATCATAAACGATTCTGGAAACCCATGACATGTTTCCAAAAATTTTTGCCACCAGATCAAAGCGGAAAAATCCGATCAGTGCCCAGTTGATTGCGCCTATGATAACGATTGTCAATGCAGAACAATCTAAAAATTTATTATTCATATCTTCTCCTCCTTTTCTGTTATTATTGTATCCAGATTTATTGATAACATAGGTGTAAAAAAATGGTTGGAAGATGATTCATTTTCAAGATTATAAATATACAAAAATAGTAATGACATCTTAAAAAAAATTATGATATACTATAAATTACGTAAATAAAAATAGAAGAGTTTCAAATATGTTTTTTGGAGTATTATAATGAATATGAAAAATACTACATTAGAGTTTGAAAAATTATTAAAACAGGTCGAAAAATTAATAAAATTTGATTTATCCGCTGACCAAGCTGTTGCTGTATGGACTTCTAAAGATAACATGTTTTGTTTTGCCAATCATAGTATTATGTCCGGCAATATGGAAGATGAAAATAATTTTGTAAGGACCTTTGCAGAAAACGGAGATAAAGAGATAAGATATGTGGTATGTATGTGGAATGATACCACACTCGATGTTCCGTCATGTCATTTGCGAGATTTATTGATAGAGTTGAATCCTTCTAATTTGGAAACTGAGATTCTTCTAAATAATGGCGAAGGTTTTCAAGTTAAATCATTGAAAATGTTGATGCCATAATAAATTAGGGTAAAAAATATAAAAATATATAAACAAGCCGTCTTATCAAAAGCAAATATGCAAATAAAACATAAAAGTGCTGTTGATGAGGCGGTTTTTTGATGGAATAAAAATCGGTGTGATTGAGACTTAATGTTAATTATGCTATAATAACCGCAAAGGAAAAACTTGTATATAATGATAGAAAGTGATGAGGACGAGTATGTCACAGATCAGAGAACAAGTTGATATATGTGTGGTGGGTGCAGGTCATGCGGGCTGTGAGGCAGCGCTCGCCTGTGCAAGAATGGGACTTGAGACCGTTATTTTTACGGTCAGCGTGGACAGTATCGCGCTGATGCCCTGCAATCCGAATATCGGCGGTTCATCAAAAGGACATCTGGTAAGAGAAGTGGATGCGCTTGGCGGTGAAATGGGAAAGAATATAGATAAGACCTTTATTCAGTCAAAAATGTTAAACCGTTCAAAAGGACCGGCCGTACATTCTCTCCGCGCACAGGCGGATAAGGCGGAGTATACGCGTTCCATGCGCAATATTTTGGAAAATCAGGAGCATTTAACGATCAAACAGGCGGAGGTTGTTGCACTTCTTTCCGAAGAAGTTTCAAATGAAAAAAAACGTGTAACGGGCGTTCAAATTTTGACGGGTGCTGTTTATGAAGCAAAAGCGGTCGTGCTTTGTACAGGGACTTATCTGAATGCGCGCTGTCTCTGCGGAGAAGCAATCACCTATACCGGACCGAACGGGTTACAGCCGGCAAACCATTTAACGGATTCTTTGGAAAAACTTGGCATTAAAATGCGGCGTTTTAAGACGGGAACGCCTGCGCGAATGGACGGGCGAACGCTTGATTATTCTAAAATGGAAGAACAAAAGGGAGATGAGCGTGTTGTACCGTTTTCTTTTTCTACAGATCCGGAGGATGTGCAGATTGATCAGGTATCCTGTTATCTGACTTATACAAATGAAAAAACGCATGAGATCATTCGTGGAAATTTGGACCGTTCGCCAATCTATGCGGGTGTGATTGAAGGTACGGGACCGCGTTATTGTCCCTCCATCGAGGATAAGGTTGTCAAGTTTGCGGATAAGGAGCGGCATCAGGTTTTTATTGAGCCGGAGGGCTTACATACAAATGAAATGTATGTGGGTGGAATGTCGTCTTCCCTTCCGGAGGATGTGCAGCTCGCCATGTATCGGACAGTGCCGGGTTTGGAAAATTGTAAGATTGTTCGTAATGCCTATGCGATTGAGTATGATTGTATCGATCCGCAGCAGCTTTATCCGACCTTGCAGTTTAAGAATATTGAAGGACTTTACAGCGGAGGGCAGTTAAACGGAAGCAGCGGTTATGAGGAGGCCGCGGCACAGGGTCTGCTTGCGGGTATCAATGCGGCAAATTATGTGCGCGGAAAAGAGCAGCTCATCATTGACCGTTCTGAGGGATATCTTGGCGTACTTGTCGATGATCTTGTTACAAAAGAAAATTTTGAGCCGTATCGCATGATGACATCGCGCGCGGAATATCGTCTGCTGCTGCGCCAGGATAATGCGGATCTTCGTTTGCGCAAATACGGATTTCAAGTGGGACTCATCACAAAAGAGCAATATGATGCGGTTCTTTTGAAACAAAAAAGAATTCAGGAAGAAATCGAACGATTAAAACATACGATGGTCGGTGCAAATAAGGCTGTGCAGGAATTTTTGGAATCGCAGGGAAGCGCGCCGTTAAAAACAGCAGCTTCGTTAGCTGAATTGATGTGCCGGCCGGAGCTTTCTTATGAAACGCTTGTCCCGCTGGATCAGGAGCGGAAGCCTCTGCCTGATGACGTAATCGAGCAGGTGGAGATCGAAGTGAAATATGAAGGCTATATTGCAAGGCAGGTAAGGCAGGTCGAGCAGTTTCATAAAATGGAGAAAAAGAAACTTCCTGAAGATATGAATTATGATGATGTGGGCAGCCTGCGCCTGGAGGCAAGACAAAAACTGAAACAATTTAGGCCGATCAACGTCGGACAGGCATCCAGAATTTCAGGCGTTTCCCCATCAGATATTTCTGTGCTTTTGGTCTATTTGGAACATAGATTAAAAAATCATTGAAAAGGACATGATAGATGCGGAGGATTTATGCAGGAATATTCTCTAACTTCATTTAGAAATCATATGGATGCGCTGCACATTACCTTGGGCGAAGAACAATACAGGCAATTTATTCATTATTATGAACTGCTTACGGAATGGAATGCGTTTATGAATCTGACCGCGATCACGGATTATGAGGAAGTGGTCTTAAAACATTTTACGGATAGTCTTTCGTTGGTCAAAGCGTTTCCGGAACATGATTTTTTATCCGGACAGGAGCTTACTGTCATGGATGTCGGAACGGGGGCAGGATTTCCCGCCATTCCGTTAAAAATCGCGTTTCCGAATCTCAAGATTACAATGCTGGATTCGTTAAATAAGCGCGTCAAATTTTTGGATGAGGTGATCGCGCAGCTTGGATTAAAAAATATAATTGCGCTGCACGGGCGGGCAGAGGATGCCGCAAGAAAAAACGAACTCAGGGAAAGCTTTGATCTTTGTGTGTCCCGTGCGGTTGCAAAACTTTCCACGTTATCGGAATATTGTCTGCCATTCGTAAAAAAGGACGGGTATTTTATTCCGTATAAATCAGAAAAAACAGAAAGCGAGCTTACCGAAGCGGAGCATGCGCTTTCTGTTTTAGGTGGCCGTGTCATACGGGAGACGGATTTTTATCTGCCCGGTTCCGAAATGTACCGCAAACTGGTTGTGATCAAGAAATATGCCGCAACACAGAAGAAATATCCGCGGAAAGCCGGATTTCCATCGAAAGAACCGTTAAGCTAAAAAATCTAAAATCCGTTCTGCGGTCTCTTTTGGGTTTTCCAGCTGCGGAAGGTTTTTGGAATTTGTAATGCGGATCGTTTCAATGGAACGATTAAAATAAGTATAGTTTCCTTCATTTGTATCGGAGAGCGTGGATTTTTCTCCGGAGATCATCAGGATACTGTTATTCATATTTTTCAAAGCGGAAATGCAATTACTGTTTCCGTATTTAGCCAGATAGCTTGAGTACGCATATTTTCCCCTGAAGAAACCGATGTGGGAGGCTTCCAGATACGCGTCAATGATCGTATCCATATCCGCAGTCGGACGATAAAAATATTCATAGAGAAACTGCGTTTGGATAGAAACTTTGTTTGTATGGAGATAATAAACAAATGTTCCGATGATCGGAAAATCAATAAACAGCTTGAGCAGTTTTAATTGTGTGGACGGAATCTGATTGCCTTCGTATAAATCCTGTGGATGAATGAGAATCAGTTTATCTGCAAATTCCGCATCGTTATGTACGGCCATCACAGCGGATATAGCGCTCAAACCTGTTGCGACAATACTTGTTTTTTTACCGATCACTCTTTTGATAAAGTCGGTGATGAGTTGGACATAAAGATAATTGGTATAGGTCATGTTCGGTTTGTCCGATTGCCCATAGCCTAACAGATCGATCGAATAGACCGTGTTTGTTTTTGCAAGGATATCTTCGATATGAGAAAACTCATAAGAGCTTGAGCCGGGCGTCAGATCATGAATGAGCAGCAGAGGCGCACCCGTTCCTATTTTACGGTATTTTACTGTTCCGAACCGCCATTGAAACTGCTGTATTTGATCCGTCGGTAATATGCTCTTTGATAAACAAGCATTGTATTCCATGCGATTCAATCCATACATAGTCGTAAGGGCCAAACCGGATAAAGTTAAGAAGAATTTTTTGTTTTTTTTCATAAACTATCACGACTCCCGCCTGTATTATGCTGTGTTATATAATTTTTTTTGTTAAGATTGATAAAATACTGATATTATTATAATGGATTATATGGTATCATTCAAATACATATTTATTATGAAGATTTTATTTTTATAATGATTCTTTTTTTATTATAATCGTTGTTTTATGATTATGCTAGATGTATATCGTATCTTTTTTAGAAAGTGGAAGTGAGATCTAAGCTGCATGGAAAAAGAAATGGCCAAAGAAAAATTGTATCAGGTGATCCTTGATCTGGAAACGGAGCTGGCGGAGACTCAAAAGCAGATTCAAGATCATGAGGATGAAATTTTGCAGGCAAAAAGGTATCTGCAATCTCTCTATGAAAAAGAAGATACGGATGTGATGATTTTTTCTCCCCGTAATATTGAGAGCCGGTACAAGGATGAGATAGCCAGGAACAAGGAACAGATTCGTGCATTTGAAAAAGAAAATCAGGCTTTCTATCATAAACAGAATGTGATCAAAAAACGGATTTCAGTGCTGCGGGATGCATGGCAGCATTTGGAAGAAGAGCCGGAGCTTTCTGAAGGCGGGCAGTCGGATAAAAGTGACATAAATGTCAATTATAATGAAATAGACAGGGCATATGCGCATTGGGCAATGATGCAGAGGGACAAGAAAGCAGAATCGTCCGCAGATGAAAAAGAAGAAAATAGCAGTTCGTTTTTGATGTCGGATGTTCAGAATAAGAATGAGTCTGAGATTGCAGAAGACAATAAGATCGATATGCTTCATATTGTGCATGCATTGGACAATGACAGAAAGAGAATCGCAAGTGATCTGCATGATACGATCGTGCAGGATCTTGTGCATACCATTCATATGTTGGAGTTGTGCGGCAAGTATATGGATCAGGATTCGGTTCGTGCGAAATTGGAACTTGCATCTATTGAAAAGTATCTTCGGGAAACAATCCAGAAAGCGCGGAATTTTATCAGTGATTTAAGGCCGATGATTTTTGATGATTTGGGATTTCGCGAAACGCTGCTCAATGCAGTGGAGGATTTGCAAAAATATACTTCCATGATGATCATTACGGATGTTGATGAATTTTCCGGCATTAATAATGAAAAATGTATTGTTTTGTATCGAGTTGCCATGGAGCTTTTGCGAAATGCTATTTTTCATTCGGGCGGCGATCGAGTAACTTTAACATTAAAAAGAGAAAACGATATGATTGAGTTAACAGTGGCGGATAATGGCAGTGGTTTTTCTTTGCAAGGTGATGAGGATAAGCATTTTGGACTTGAACTGGTAAAGGAGCGCACCTATTTGATGGGGGGAACTTTTCATATAGACAGTACCGGACAGGGAACCCGTGCGCAGATTGTGTTGAAAGAGTAAGAGAGGATTGTATATGATTAAAGTCATGTTGGTAGATGATCATGAGATGGTGCGCGAGGGTGTAAAGCAGCTGATTGAATTTGACGGAGATATACGGGTAACCGCGCAGGCATCGAATGGAGCGGATTGCTTAAAACTACTCAATCAGGAATTGCCGGATATTATATTGCTGGATGTGAATATGATCGGAATGAGTGGAATTGATGTTTTGAAAGAAATCCGTAAAAACCGGATTCCGGTGAAGGTTGCCATGCTGACATTTCATAATGAAGCAGAGTATTTGGTGAATCTTGTTGATATTGGCGTTGAAGGATATATCTTGAAAGATTCCAGTTCTGCAGAATTGGTAAAAGCGATCAAACACATTTATCAGGGAGAGACTTATATTCAACCGGACCTGATTCCTGCTCTCAATTCCAGATTGATCCATCGAGATGAAGATCGAGAAAAAATCGAAGCATTAACAAGGCGTGAATTGGAAGTACTTAGATTAGTAGCGAAAGGGCATTTCAATAAAGAGATCGCAATCCATTTAGATATTAGTGAGAGAACGGTAAAAAATCATATCTCCAGTATTTTCAGAAAGATTGATGTTTCCGATCGCACGCAGGCAGCTGTCTTTGCAATAAAAAATAATTTGATCACCATATAAGGCGCAAAGGAAAAGAAAAGACCGCGAAGCATTTTTTTATTACAATGAGCTTCGCGGTCTTTTACCGAGCAAACGTATGACTTTGCATTCTTTTGTTCTTTTTAATGCCCAAACATTTCTTTCATTGCTTCATATGCAATGATCTTTCCCAATATCTCATAACCCATTGTGTTAGGATGGCAATGGTCGGAATAATAAGCTTCCTTTGTTGCCGGGTCAAGTGCCGAGAGAATATTTTTTGCAGGCAGATCAATAACATGAAAGCCATAGCTTGCAGCAATGTTTCTCTCTACGTTTCTGATAATCTCAAAATCATCATATGGTTCAATCCCCACATGCTCAGCAGGATCCATTGGAATGATAAAAAAGATTTCTGCATTGGAATAACAATCTACTAGATTTTCACAGAGCCAATTGAAATCATAGATAAAGGTGATTGGAGTATTCAGATCACCAAGCTTACATTGACAGCCGAAAAACCAGTCGTTCGTTCCCCCTAAAATAAAAACAGCGTCTGCGGGACCATAATTAACAATTCGTTTGCACATAGCAAATGGTCCGCTTCCCCAAATTGTAGAAGCGCCGATTCCTTCGTTATCGACGTCGGTATGAAATAAGGTTCCAAGAATTTCGGGATAATTGATGGGATAGGGTTCTTCTTCTCCGGTTTGTACACCGAGCGTAAGGCTGTCACCGACGCATAAAATATTATTCCAGTCCAAATCAATTTTGGTAGTACAGAAAAAATTAACAGCTTCCCGATAAAGGTAATCCGTATATTCTTTTGGTGTCATGCTGTTGATAGCAGCCTGCTCTGTTTCTTCATCCGGAAAAGTCACATTCTCTAAAGAGGTCGTATATGCAAAAGTTCTCTTTTGAAATCCTTTTGTTTCAAGTTGAGAATCTTTGTTTGCTAAAACAACGAAGTTGTAATTGCAGATCATACAAATGCATAATAGAATAGAACATAAAATTCTATTTAATTTTTTTCTATTTAGATTCAATTTGAACACCTTCTTTATCAATAAACTTAATCACTATCAAGTATTCTACTCTTTTTTATTTTGGTTGTTAAGTAGAATCTGATAAAATTTATTCGACTTTATTTAACACAATCTCCTCATTCAGATTAGACAATTTTGAAATAAAAAATGTTTCATGTGAAACATTTTTTATAAATTATAATTATGT
>CAMWSU010000103.1 GCA_947176965.1 uncultured Lachnospiraceae bacterium
ACCCGATATTCATCATCCAACGAAAAATACGGACACGCATCATTCGTTCCGCGCAAAAAGCGCTGCATATCATCCTCGTCCAGATTCACGTCGCAGACGTAATACTCCTCGTCTTCATCATATGCATAATGACTGCAATTATCACAATTTGTCATGTGGATACCTCCGATCAAAATATGCAAAACATCATGCCTTACTCTATTGGGAGTGATGCCTGTTCTTGCTTTTTTGCGGTCCGAAGAATCCAATCCACTGCCGCCTCAGCATGAATGGGCAGGTTTTCGGGTGTCCGGTCCGCTCCCCCCGTCTCCGTTTCTTCTATGCCGGAATAAAAGGCATACAGCGCATATCTGGCCAACAGTCCGGAAACACGCCCTCTCTCTATAGAATCCTCAGTGCCCAACACGATCACGACCAGATCATGCTCCATGTTCCCGTCGTCCGCCGTGAGCGATGTGACCAGACAGGCTCCCGCCTTATTGGTCGTTCCGGTCTTCAAGCCGGTGACTTCGGGCAGATTGTGCAAAAGCGGGTTGGTATTGCGCACTTCAAGATCGAGCGTCCTTAGGGTGGCATATTCCAGAGAGGTGATGTCCGTGATCTGGGGATACACTTTCAATAGATAAGATACCAGTCGGAACATATCCTCTGCACTCATGCGGTTCTGACGTTTTGAGGGAATGGGATCTTCCGTGTAAGAGGGCAGACCATGGCTGTTAAAAAAGACCGCTTGTGTAAGCCCCAGTTCCAGCGCTTTGTCATTCATCATCCGGACGAACGCTTCCTCCGAGCCGGCGATTGATTCAGCCAGACACAGCGCACATTCATTACTGGAAGGCAGAAGCGCTCCATAAAGGAGATCCTGCACCGTGATCTGTTGTCCGGCTTCTAACGGAATCACCCCGTCGGCTGAAGCCGATAACAGCTGAACTGCCTCTGAGATCGTGACAGACTGCTCACGGGTGATCTGCCCTGTTGATAGGGCATCCATCGTCAAAAGACAAGTCATTAGCTTGGACGTACTGGCTATCGGGTAAGGCGTATCAGACTGGTACTGATAATAAATCTCCCCGGTCGTGGCATCGCCTACCAGCACGCTGTTGACTCCGTAAAAATAGCCCGCCTGTTCTAATGCGGCAGGGGAGATGTGAAAGGGTTCCTCCGTTAGAATCTGCAGGGAGCCTGCGCTCGGAACAGTGATGTCCACATTCAGGATCATGGCAAGATCGGCGGCCATCATAAAACAATCATAATAACCGGAAGGCAGTCTTGTGATCAGGGTGTAGTAATAGACACTCTGCCCGCTTACCTTGAATTTGTTTCGCCGCAGGGTGATGTCCGGGTTTTCGCTGTCTTCCCAAAAAACATTTTCCACTCCCACGGGCGTATAAGTATTTCCCAGCTCCAGGGAAACCGCATCCTTCGTAATCTCCAGCGAGAAAGATTTGTCCGTGTCCCTCAAAGCCATGGCGATGTCCCGCAGGGAGTAATACGTGTTGTGATTGTAGCCGTAATCCAGCGTTTTTACGTTACATGCTGCGCCGGTATCCGTCTGCACCTGACAGCTCCCCGGAATCTCGAAGCTTGCGTCTGCCCTGGCAGGCAGGAGGGAACCGATCAGGATTGCACATAATATAAGAGAACTTATTTTCTGTAGGATTTTTTTCATTGGATCTCCCTTTTGAAAAAAGCTTATTGTTCTTGGGGTTGTTTGAGCGTGTATACCATGGGGGAATGATCCGAAAAGAAACCGTCTAAAACAGAACCGTTTTCTTCGGACAGGATCAGGTTTAAGTCATTCCGTATATAGTATTCCACCTTTGTGGAAACAGGTCCGCCAACGTCAAACTGTCTGGTCAGAACGCCCTCTGCAAATTCATAGATGCCGCTGCCGTCATATTGGGCCTGTAACTCTTCCAGCGAAGGCAGCAAAGCCGGTCCGCAGGACATTAAGTAGGAGACCGTGGACATCCCGAACGTCTCGGTCACAAGCGCTTCAAGGGTCTCGTGATCTGTGGACCCCGTATAGCCCGCCATGAGAAGTCTCTCGGTCAAAAGCGCCTGAAAAGCCATGGCAAACGCTTCATAGGCAGCCTGATTGCAGTCATCATAGCTTTCCGGCAGAACATAGCAGCGGAACGTGCCCTCAGAGGGGGCAGTCTGTTCCAAAGTCAAGTTGATCCGGATGGTTAAATCCTGCATATAGGATTCCATATCCTCCAGTGAAATGGAGACAGCTTCGATATCCTGAAGCCAGTTAATCGCCGTGACAGCGGCCCGATCTGTCATGTCCAGCTCTGCGATCCATTCCCCTGAAAGTTCCTCGTCCTCCGACGCAAAAAAGTGCAAATAGGTCAAAAAAGCAGTGGAAGCGCTTAGGGTTAGAATCAACAGGACAACTACGGCATTTTTTATGATTTTTTTCATAGAGATACCCCCGTCTGCGGCAGCCGGCGTCCCTTCCCGGGAAGACCGTTCTCAGTCCTTTTTTATCCCATCAGCAAATGCACAAAATATCCCGCATAAGCAAGAAGCATGACCACGCCCGCCCATCTGCGAAGCTCTTTCTTTCTTGCCGTCGCCACCATTAAGAATACTGCTGCGGCAATGCCGATGATGCCGTCCAACAAAAACGCCCGCTGATACGGAACGACCGTAACGAGCGACGTTGTGCCGAGTACAAACAGAATATTAAACGTATTGCTTCCGATGATATTGCCGATCGCGATATCCGCATTGCCCTTGCGCGCTGCTGTCACGGAGGTGATCAGCTCCGGAAGCGATGTGCCGAACGCGACGATCGTCAAACCGATCAGGCGTTCCGTCATTCCCATTGCCGCAGCAATCGCCGAAGCATTATCAACCGTCAGCTGACTTCCGAACACGATCGCTGCAAGGCCGCCCACTGTCATGAGGAGTATGAGCCAGACACTTTTTTTCTCACCGCTTTCCTCTTCCTCCTCGTCGGTTCCTTTTTTTGCCTGCGCGATCAGATAGACAAAGAAGCACAGGAACACGGCCCAAAGGATCAGACCGGAGCTTAAGGTCAGCTGCTGCTCCAAATATCCCATCGCAGCAAGCAGAACGGAAATACCGATCAAAAACGGCATCTCATAGCGGACGGTATTTTTCTGTACCTTCAGCGGACGGATGCATGCCGTCAGACCGAGAATCAGCAGAATATTCATGATATTGCTTCCAAGAATATTACCGACCGACAGATCCGCGCTGCCCTTTATTCCCGCCACAATACTGATCGCCGCCTCCGGCGCGCTCGTTCCGAACGCGACGATCGTCAAGCCGATGACGATCTGCGGAATATGAAAGCGCTCTGCGATCGCCGCCGCGCCGTCCACAAAATAATCCGCGCCCTTGATCAAAAGAACAAATCCAACAAGCAGCAATACGACATTCCAAACTAATTCCATATGAACACCTCTTCCTCACCATCTTTTCACGCCGACTCAAAAAAAGACTTTTGCACACACTTATCAAGTCTGTGCAAAAGTCTTGTTCCTAATCAGCTTAGGGGTATAGCCACGGGCTTTGTACCCGGGGTATGTTGACTATACGCTTGCAACTACTCCCTTTTGTCAAAAATAATGTACCACACCACAGCGAATCCGTCAACAAGATTTTCATGATTCCTGCTGCCAAATCAACGCCATATCGACCTCTGCTTCCGGTCCTTAAGATGCATTCTTCTCTTGAAGCGTCAGAATCCCATCCTCCATCCGGTACACCTTATCTGCAGCCTCGGCAATCCCCATGTCGTGCGTGACAATGATGACGCAGTAATCATTCTTGTGCGCCAGCTCCGTGAGGATGGAGACGATGTTGCGGCTGTTTTCGCCGTCTAAGTTGCCTGTCGGCTCATCCGCAAGCAGGATTCCGGCACCGGAAGACAGCGCCCTCGCGATGGCGACACGCTGCTGCTCGCCGCCCGATAGACGGGACGGGAAACGCTTATACTTTTCCTCCCCGATTCCGACTGCCTCTAAGTTTTTCGCTGCATGCTGTTTCGCTTCCTTTTGGGAAATACCGTTCAACTCCATCGGATAGCAGACATTTTCTAAGACTGTCAGACGAGGAAACAGTTGGAACGCCTGAAAGATGACCGACGCTTTCCGCCTGCGGTAGGCATCCAGATCCATCTGCCCCATACTTTCCCCATGTACCCACAGACTCCCGCCTGTCGGCTCATCCAATCCCGCCATCACGGAAAGCAGCGTGGTCTTCCCGCTGCCGGACGGTCCGATGACCGCCGCGACCTCGCCTTTGTCAAAGGCGCAGCTCACATGATCTAACACGTTTCTTCTGTTTCCTTTGTATTGATAACTTGCCGATTTCAATTCCAGTTCCGGCATATGTTGTCCTCCTGCTCTTCATCTGTCTTCGGCCGTTCCTGACACAACCGTCGCATTTCTATCGTCACATGGTTTTTATTCCCTTTACTCCTTCACCTGCAATAACTCTAACGGCATTTTCCGAGTGATGTGAACCGTTCCCCAAATCGCGCCCAGCACGCAGCCACCCAGATACACGCCCGCAAATAACAACATCTGCCGCATCGAAATTTCAGGAAAACCATAATACATCGCACAGCCTCCTATGAATAGTCCGAGCATGCTCAACAACACCGGCTCTGCAAACAGCATCCGCCTTGTCCTTCCGCGGCTGTTTCCGAGTACCCGAAGTAGCGCCGCTTCCTCCGTCCGCTGCAATAGCAGCAAAAAGATCAATCCGCCTCCCGCAATGACGGATACGGCAACCGTCACAGGAAAGAGAAGCTTCATCAGATCGAGATTTTTCTCAAACGGCTCCACTACCTGACGGATTTCGCCCGTCCAAAGCATCACAGCCGCCTCCTGAAGCGCCATGCGGGGGCTTTGCAGCCGCCCTGCAATTTCCTCTTTTACCTTATCAAGCTCCCGGTTAAAGGCAGGGTTGACGGTGAACTGCACGGAGGAGTAGCCCCACTCTTTCTCCTCTATCACATGCCCCAACACCGACGGCGGAATCATCACTTTATCCCATGCACCTCTATGGATACCGTCGCCCAGCTCCACGTGTCTGATGCTGCCTGCTATGACAAGCGTAAGTTGCCACACCGTCCGTCCGCTGGTAATCCCAACCTCCAGTTTCTGTCCATATTCCAAGCCATACTGTTCCAGCCATGTATCAGGTATCAGGACCGGCGTATCATTTTTCAGTGCAACGATACCCATATTGGGTACATGGTATTCCCAGTTGGCGGTAAAAAGCTCCGCCCCATACCCATCCGCGTAATCAATCTCCACATGGTTCTCTTCACAGAATCGCTCAATGTTGTCCGTACTCCTCATCGGAACTTTGGAGCCGATAAACTGACTGCTCAGAATTTCTCCGGTAATCCGATTCATCACCGTGCGCTCCACGCGAACCACATCCGCCGCCTCGGTGTACAGATTGTACACATAACCGCTCTCCATAAGCCATTCCAGCATGTCGTGTGTCACAAATGCGTCACCCATCTGGGCTGCGAACGCCGCGTCCTGCCTTACCAATTCTCCGGAAACCTCTGTTGATGCATACAGCCGCTCCACCTCGGCAGTATCCAACGTGATGGATACCTGCATCCATGTGACCGCCGCAAGGAAAGCAAGTGCAACCACGACCATCAGCGTCGTGTGGAGCGGTCTCCTTCCCATATGCCGCCAGACAAAGCGGAATGCGGATCGGGTTCCCTTTCCTTTTCCCGCCTCCGCTGGCAGAGACACCTGCCCCGCTATCTTTAATTCTCCCACCGCCGGTCTAACTGCCACGAATTGCTTTCCGCCTGCAGATTCATTTGCCGCCAATCGCTCTTCTCCGACGGATGGTTGTCCCATTTTTACCTTGTCACGTTTTGCAAATACCTCTTTTTCCCTTCTTATTCCGTTAATATCCGCCCGTTTCCGCCTTCCCGACGCATCCTGCAGAAGCTCCGTCACCGTTCTGCGCGCCATGATCAGAATGCCGACAGCAGCCGCCGCTGTCAATAGAAATACCGGCACAAACACCAATATTGCAAGCCACCGGACAGATAAGCCCATCTCCGCATGCTCCTGCATGCCAATCAGCATCTGCTCTGCTTCTCCAAGCGCATAATGCCATGAGAAAAGCGCTCCTGCGCCAATTCCGATCACGCTCATGATCAGCATGGGGGAGAGACACATCCGGACACATTTACTTTTCGGTACACCGAGCGCACGCGCAATACCGAGACTTTTCCGGTTCTGCCTGCTGTATAGAAATGCGATTAATACAAAACCCGTGCACATCACACCCGAAAACACCAGCACGCCGATGCGCGCCGTCCGCTCCATCGCATTCGCGGAAACCGCGAACTGTTCCCAGTCATTTTCGATCAACTGAATCCGCATGCCCAAAGCGGAGAGCGGCTCCCGCACCTCGTTTAAGAATGCATCCGTATCCTGCGGATCCTTCAACACAAAACTGAAATTCTGATCAAACATCCCTGCGTCATTGACATACGCCTCCGACACACTGCCATAGGGAATATACAATTCCAAGTTCTCGAAACTGATATTATGAATGCCTTCATTTAACGGCATATAATCAAAAATCCCGACAATCGTATACTGCCGTGTCTCCAAGTCATAGCTCTGCCAGTCCGTCACATCCTGCTCACCCACGGCATAGGAATAAAGCTGGAGCTGCGCAGACCGGAACGTGAGTTCCACGGTATCCCCGACCTGCAGTCCCCGCGCGTCGGCAAAATCCTTATGGACGGCGCAGACCGCCGCCCCGGTACTGCTGTCGATCCCATCCAGCCACCGCCCCTCCGTCAGAAACATCCGCTTTGAGACATCCTGCGTCGTCGGCATGGCACTCATATCCTTTGTCACATACACATCCATGGAATGGCGGTTCAACTCATCAAACTGCATCCGCCCGTCTGAAGCGAGTATGGAGAGTGCCTCATTCCCTTCTTTCTCCGGCAGAATAGGACTGTTCCCCGGCAGCGAAAGTGCCGTCAGCGCATGTCCGCCCGCTGCTCTCACCCACATCTCATATCCGTTCCAACGACCATTCCGATCGTAACTATAATACGCCCGGACAAGGTAGCGTTCCCCTACCGTCAGTTCCGGCAGCTCCCAGCCTTCACTCCGTGCCAGTTCATCGGTAAAAACGATATAGACATCCTCGCCCTCTGCCGCGTAGTCGGGATAGCCGCTGATGCGCTCCGACACGGTGAACACAAGACGGCTGGCCTCCTGCTGCCCAGTGCCCGACCTGCTGTTCCTCTCGAACCAGTCCTCGTCCACATATTTCAAAGTACCCCAAAACAGAACTTCCGCGTTGTTAACTCCGTACTCGTCGAGGAACGGCAGCTCCCCTTTTCCCGCTAATCCCGCATTATACAGATCCGTTAACGTTCCCCAAAGGTAACCGCGCCCATCCGCCGTCTCCACATAGGGTGACGCCTCTATGATCTTCGCTCCCGCGGCGATATTGTTTCCGTCCGCCGATGTCAACCATCCGATCGTGCGGTAGGACTTGGAAATACGATTTAGCTCCTGTCTGACAGCGAGATACTCCACCGCCCTTGACACAAACCCAAACGACAGCACCGCTGTAAGCAGCGTCAATGTCAGTGTAAACAAAACTCTGCGTTCGTTTTCTTTTCTGAATACATTCATGATGACTCCTTTCACGGCACTTCACGATTTCCGTTCCGTCCCGAACGCTCTTTCCACATTTACTATACTTTATCGAGTAGACTTTTGTCAACCTAATTGTGCTTTCCCGTCCCTTAAGAATTTCCTATTGGAAAAAAGTTTCTATATAAAACAAAAAAAGAGTCTGCTCAGTCGCAAACTCTTTTTGGCCACAAATCAATTTGTGCAGATATTCCTTATTTCCGGTGACTGCTCCTCACGCATCTTATTTTAATACGCCGTCACTTTCGTCCAAAGATCCGCCAGATATTTTTTTAATTCCGTTTCCTGATACCCGAACACCTCGTCAGACGGATGACCAAAACGCGGCTCATACGCGCTGATCCCTTCGTAGACCGTCGTCCGCATCTCCTCAAATGCGCTGTCCACCGGTGAGGAATAGCCGACCGCCTCCGAATTCTTAAGCGCGCTCTCATCCTCCAGCATAAAGTTGATAAACTGGTGGGCGAGCTCTGTATCCGTGCAGTTCTTCGTGATCACCATGCAGTCATACCAGATATTCGTTCCCTCCTCGGGCGTAAAATAATTCAGATTCCTGTTTTCCGTGATCATGTATGCCGCGTCGCCGGAATAGACGACCGCCATCGCCTTATTGCCGGAGATCATATTGTCAATCACATCGTCGCCGACATAGACGGGCTCCATCGCATCACGCTGCGCCACAAGCCAGTCATACGCCTCATCAAGCTGCGCCGTATCCGTCGTATTCATGGAGTAACCGAGCGCTTTCAGCGCAACCATAAACGAATCACGCTCGGAATCGTACATATAAATTTCTCCCGCATAATCCGTGTTTCTTAACAGATTCCACCCCTGCGCCAGATCCGCCTCATCCACGATCGTGGTATCGTAAATGATGCCGACCGTTCCCCAAAAATAGGGAACCGTATAGGTATGCTCCTCATCGTATGCCGCATTTTCCATAACCGAAGCCATCAGATTTCCGGCGTTTGTGAGCAAGTCCCAATTGATCGGCTGCAGATAGTCCTCCCTGATCAGCCGCTCGATCATATAGTCGGACGGAATAAGAATGTCGTATTCCTCCCCGCTCATCAGCTTTGTATACATACTCTCGTTGGAATCAAAGGTCTCATAAATGACCGTACAATCATATTTTCTTTCAAATTCATTTAAGAGACTTTTATCAATATATTCTCCGGCGTTATATACCTTCAGCACTCTTCCGCTGCTCCCGCAGCCGGATAATGTCGCTGCCAAAAGAACCGATACCAGCAGGCACGCCGCCGCTCTTCTTATTTTTTTCATCGTTCTTCCTCCTTTAATCTTCCGTTTTTCTTTTTATTCGCGAGCATCGGCACTACATTTCCGATCAGCAGCGCCACCAGGATCACGACGATCACAATGGTCGAGAGCGCGTTGATTGTCGGATTCGTGCGCTTCGTCATGTTATAAACAATGATCGAGATATTCTGCACGCCGTTTCCTGTTACAAAATAAGAAACCACAAAGTCGTCAAACGACATCGTAAACGCAAGCAGCATACCCGCAAAAATGCCCGGCTTGATGCACGGCACAATGACCTTTATGAGCGTCTGGAACGGACTTGCACCCAGATCCATCGCGGCATTGGCAAGGCTGTCGTCAAACTGACGCACCTTCGGGTATACGCTCGTGATCACATAGGGTGTGCAGAACAGCACATGGGACAAAAGCATCGTCATATACCCCTTGTCAAACTTCATGGATGAAAAAAGAATCATCAGCCCGATCGCCGTGACAATATCGGGGTTCATGATCGGCAGGTTATTGACGTTCAGCAGCCACTCCTTTAATACCCGGCGCGTCTTCGACAAGCCGATCGCCGTCAGCGTACCAAGCACCGTCGAAATGATGGTTGCCAGCGCCGCAATGCTGACCGAGACCGACACCGCACCCATGATCTCGCTGTCCGCCAAAAGCTGCTCATACCAATGCAGAGAGAAGCCCTCAAATCTTGTCAATGACCGCGATGAGTTAAACGAGAACACCATCATGACAAGGATCGGTACATAAAAAAACAAAAAACAAAGCACGATGTACAGAATGGGAAAGCCTTTTTTTCTTTTTTTCATCGCTCTCCCCCTTCCGACGTATCAATCTTCTTTGTCGCCCATATCATGATCAGGATGGCGACTGCCAAAATCAGCGAGATCGCGCTTCCGAAATTCCAGTCTCCCACTGAAATGAACTGTTTCTCGATCAGATTTCCGATCAGCACATACTGTCCTCCGCCAAGCAGCTTCGGAATGACAAAGGTGGAAATAGACAGCAGAAACACCATCGTCAGCCCGTTAATGACCCCCGGAATGGACAGCTTAAAGGTCACCTTCCAAAACGTCTGCCTTCTGTTTGCGCCAAGATCATAGGACGCCTCGATCAGAGATTTGTCCATCTTTGCAAGCGCCGTGTGGATCGGGATCACCATAAACGGTAACAGATCGCACACCATACCGAGGATGACTGCAAAATCCGTATACATGATCGACATCCGCCCGATACCGAGTCTGTTCAAAAAAGAATTGATCACCCCGTTATCCGACAACAGACTGATCCACGCATACGTGCGCAACAGCGTATTGATCCACATCGGGATTGTCACAAATAAAATGAGCGTCGTCTGCGTCCTCTCCCGAAAACCGGAAATGACGTAGGCAAGCGTATAGCCGAGCAGCAGACAGATCAACGTCGTGATAAGACCTATCTTTAAGGACCGCAGGAATACCTGACGGTAAATCGGGTCTGCGATCTTCTTAAAATTGTCCAGCGTAAACTGGATATTCAAAAGAGAATTGCCGCCCGTCGTGACAGAATATAATACGATCAGCAAAAGCGGTATGATTATGAGCAAAAACGACCATACCAGATACGGTCTTATCAGACTCTTAAAATGTCTCATATAAATCCTCCAAATTATCAACAGCAAAGCGAACTTGTTCGCTTTTTAGTAATCCATCTTATACATAACATGAATGTCTTCTTTATCGAGCACCATTCCGACCTTTTTTCCGACTTCATGAATATCCGTCGTATGGATTTTGTACTCGCGCTGCGCGGTTTTCACGATGAGCTCATAATGCACGCCCTTGAACACGCTGCTGATGATCTCTCCCACAAGATTCGCCTGCTCCGGCGCAACGATCTCAATGTCCTCCGGCCGCAGCACAACCTCGATCTCCTCATTTTCCTTAAAGCCCTTATCCACGCATTCAAACTCATAGCCGTCAAATTTCACAAGGCAGTCCCGGATCATATTGCCCTCGATAATATTGGATTCCCCAATGAAATCCGCAACGAATCGGTTTTCCGGCTCATTATAAATGTCCACAGGAGTTCCGATCTGCTGAATCTTACCATCGTTCATCACGACGACCGTATCCGACATGGAAAGCGCCTCCTCCTGATCGTGTGTGACAAAAATAAAGGTAATTCCAACCTCCTGCTGGATTTTTTTCAATTCGCCCTGCATCTCCTTGCGCAGTTTCGCATCCAGCGCGCTTAACGGTTCGTCAAGCAAAAGCACCTTCGGCTCGTTCACAAGCGCCCGCGCAATGGCAACGCGCTGCTGCTGTCCGCCGGACAACAGCGTGACATCCCTTTTTTCAAAGCCGTCCAACCCCACAAGCGAGAGCATTTTTTGAACTTTTTGATGAATGACGGATTTATCCACCTTTTTGATGTTTAAGCCGAACGCCACATTGTCATACACATTCAAAAAAGGAAAAAGCGCATATTTCTGAAAGACCGTATTGATCTCGCGCTTATAGGGCGGCACCTTGGCAATGTCGATGCCGTTGAACAATAATTCTCCCTTGCTCGGCTCCTCAAAACCCGCAATGATGCGCAGGATCGTCGTCTTTCCGCAGCCGGACGGACCGAGCAGCGTCAGGAACTGATTCTCGTAAATATTTAAGTCAATGCCCCTTAAGACCTGCTGGTCGTCAAAATTCTTTGTGATTCCTCTCAGCTCGATAATGCAGTCTCCCATATCCGCCATGTTTCTGCCCTATCCTTTCCTCAGCTTCTATCCATAGATTCTTAAACAATTGCGAAATGCATTCCATAACCTATCATTTGCACAAAACAGGCAATCCTTATGTAAGGCACTGTGAAGCCGCCGGTACTTACATGCGGTATTTTCGCATGTTATGTACCGCTGCGGTTGAACTGTAGCGAAAGCGTGCCGCACATTGGATTGCTGTTTTGTGCCTCACGATCCTTTATTTCTGCATTTCGCAATTATCTGTTTTCTAAAAGCTTGGCGGCGCGCTCACCCACAAGATCTGCGCACCCTTCTTCGATTCTATGTAATGCTTATATTTCGGCACAAAATAGAAGGACTCCCCTTTTTGCGCCTTGTATGCCTTTCCGTCAATCACAACGGAGATCTGACCGCTTAAGACGTAGCCGAACTCCTCCCCCTCATGGGGATTGTCCGGGTAAGTCGCGCCCCCCGCCTCCAAAGACAGCAGAATCGGCTCCATCATGTTTTTC
>CAMWSU010000104.1 GCA_947176965.1 uncultured Lachnospiraceae bacterium
TCATTTCCGCCTGCGTTTTGATCCGATGTATTCGCTGTGTCATTTCCGCCTGCATTCTGCCCTGATGCACCGTCTCCATCTTCTTTTGTTGCATCCGAAACATAAATCGGCAGACCGTCGAATAACCCGTCCTGCATATCGCCTGCTGCCAGCCCGTCTTCCGGCGTAATATCCATGACAATGTCGTCACTTTCATCGTCCCACCGGACAGCGTCCGAAGATGCCGGAACCGAACCGTCATCACCGAACCCAAGGCTCGCAAGTACATTGTTAAAGGATTCCTGCATCTCGCACATTTTTTGATATTGATTGAAATTAATGATCCCTAATAAGCTGACGCAGATAAGAAGCGCGCAAGTCGCGCAGATGAGCAGCGTATCTTTCTGCATCCGCACCTGCGGTCTGCGAACCTCCCCCATTGCCGCCCTTGCCTGTCCGCTGATCACATCGTGAACCTCCTCGACCTTACGGCGCGTCTCCTCGTTATAAGCGATCAGATAATTCTGCATCGCCTCGTTTCGGTCATAATAAATATAGTAGCTCTCGACATTCTCAACCGCGCCCTGACTGCCGATATAAAATTTCTGCGTGCCATCCGCACAATCAACATGCAGAAATATCCTCCGCGCCGCCGCATTTTCCGAGAACATGCCGCGCCGCACAGTATCGATATCCTCTTTTCCAGAATCAAAGATCACCTCGCCGATCACATCCAGTTCCGAAAAAAAATGCCCGCACTGTTCCCGCAGCGCTTCCTTTCCTCTCTCCGAAAAAAGCTGCTCCCGCGTCCGGTATAATTCTTTATCCGTCACGATCCCCTCTATCACAAATATGGTTTTTTCGCCCTCCGGATAGACTTTTCCCATGAGCGCACCCTGTCTGATACCGCCGTCCGACAGGCGAACCACCTGCTTGATATAAGTTGAGACATAGTCCTCTATGTAAATGGCATAATGCGCGTGCGCCTCTCCGATCTGTCTGATATTTTTCGGTATTGTCCATGTAGCATCCATCGCTTTTCCTCTCCCCTTACAGAAATCCTGCCCCCCGTTTTGGCTTACAGAAAAACTATACCGCTATCATGATGCAAAAAATGTCAAAAAGCGCGATGCTGTCTTTATGCATCGCGCTTCTTTCACTTTTTGAAATTCTATATCGTTAAAAAACAAATTTATAAATGGTTGTGGAGTCATACTGCCTTGACGGTCCGAACACCGTACTCGGGAAGTTCTCATGATTGGGTGCGTCGGGGAAAAACTGCGTCTCCATTGCGATACCCATTCTCGGTTCATACATCGCGCCGCCCTTTGCCGCCTGCTTTCCGATAAAATTCCCTGCGTAGATCTGCATGCCCGGAAGATTTGTATATACTTCCATCTGCCGATTTGCTTTTTCATCCGTTAAGCGCGCCGCCAAGCGCACCTGTCCGTCCCAATCATCAAGCACCCAGTTGTGATCATAGCCGCCGACGAGCTTTGTCTGCGCATCGTCCCCGTCAATATCCTGTCCGATCGGCTTCGGCTTTGTAAAGTCAAGCGCGGTCCCCTTAACCGGCAGAATCCTTCCTGTCGGAATGCCGCCCTCTCTCACCTCCGTAAACTGTGACGCGTTCACCCACAGCACAGCGTCGTGAATGCTCCCCGCCGCATGCCCGGACAGATTAAAATATGCATGGTTCGTCAGATTGATGATCGTATTCCGGTCGGATTTTCCCTCATAATGAAGCTTCAGCTCATTGTCGTCCGTCAGCGTATAAGTCAGTCGAATGACTTTGTTGCCCGGCAGCCCGACTTCACCATCTGCTGCACTCACGGAAAAAATAACGCCGTCCTCCGTTGCCTGCGCATCCCACAGCTTTTTAGCCATGCTAAGCTTCGCATCGCTGTGCAGATTGTTTACGCCGTCGTTGACCGCCATCTGGATTTTTTCTCCCGCCAATAAAAAGGAAGCGTTTGCGATCCGGTTACAGTTCGGTCCGATCGTCGCGCCGAAATTATCCGTATTCACGGTGTACGGCTCGATCGTATCATAACCCATCGTGATATCCACCTTCTCCCCGTCTTTACCGGGTAAAAAAAGATTCACGATATTTGCGCCGTAGGTCATGATTTCCACACATATACCGTTTTGATTTGTAATGCTGTAAAGATCGACCGCTCTGCCATCGGCAAGCGTGTCAAATAAGCGCTTTGTAACTGCCATAGTTTTTCTCCTTCTCCCTCCGGTTATCATAGAACAAGTACATCCCTTTTACTCATCCTCTTCCGCTGTCAAAGTTCCGTACGCCCCTCCAGCGCACGCAGAAGCGTCACCTCGTCAATATACTCCAGATCGCCGCCGACAGGAACGCCGCTTGCGATCCTCGTTACGCGTATACCCGCCGGTTTGATCAGCTTGCGGATATACATTGCCGTTGTCTCACCCTCAAGGCTGGAATTGGTCGCAATGATCACCTCGCCGACATCGCCCTCAAGTCTTGCGATCAGCTCTTTTAGCTTAATATCATTCGGCCCGATGCCGAGCATCGGCGAAATCGCTCCGTGAAGAACGTGGTAGACGCCTTCATACTTTCCCGTTTTCTCATATGCCGCTAAATCCCGCACATTTTCGACAACCATGATCGTGCGGTGATCACGCTTTACACTTGCACACACCGGACAGATCTCTTCATCGGTCAGCGTATAGCATTCCTTACAGTAACGCACATTCGCTTTTGCGGAGGTGATGGCATCCGTAAGCCTCTCCACACGCTGCTGCGGCATATTGATTATGTGAAACGCCATTCTTTGCGCTGACTTCGCACCGACGCCGGGTAACGCCGCCAGCTCTTCGATTAAACGATTGATATGCCCGCTATACATGTCCATCAGAACGGAAGTCCTCCGGTCATCTTACTCATCATCGCCGAGCTTGCCTCCTCGACCTGACGCAGCGCGTCGTTCGCCGCCGCCAGGATCATGTCCTGAAGCATTTCCACATCATCGGGATCGACCGCCTCTTTCGACAACTCCACCTTACTGAATTCTTTTTTTCCGGTAACGGTGATCTTGACAGCGCCTCCTCCGGACGTACCCGTAAATTCCTTCGTTTCCATTTCCTTTTGATTTTCTTCCATCTGACGCTGCATCCTCTGTGCCTGCTTCATCAGATTATTCATGTTTCCCGGCATTCCCATACCGCCGCCGAAACCGCCACGCTTTGCCATTCTTTCATCCTCCTAGATTTTCTTCGATCCTGCAATTCCTATTTTGCACGGTTTCATTGAAACCGGTTGTTTCTCCCGCACATGCGCCTCTCATCACCCAAAAATATCCGACTCCGGTTCGTCCTCCTCCTCGATCTCCATATTGATCAGAGAGGCAAGATCCACATAATGATCCGTAAACCGGACGTTTTCTTTTAACACCTGAACCGTCACCTGAGTCTGCTTGCCCAGGAATCCCGAAATGAGTGCCTCCAGCTGTTCATGATGTTCTTTTTCCTGTGTAAAATAATCCGACATGATGCCGTCGGGCAGTACGATCACTAATTGATCATCTCCCCCGAGACTGAGCCTTGCGTTTTGTAAATAGAGTTTCATCGGCTGCTCCGCCCTGCCCGCGATGGACTGCCAGTTACTGACCGCGCGCTTGACATCCTCGGGGAGCGCTTTCGGAAGCTCCTGCTTTACCCGAGGCGCAGCGCCCGCTCCGCTCCCTGCAGCGCCATCGATGCCAAAGCCTCCCTGCCCGCTCTGTGCACCCGGATAAGAACCGGCCGCATTCCCCGCCGGCACAAAATCGCCGCTTTCCAGCCGCTGTTCCAGTGCGCGGATGCGGTCTAATAAAGCGTCCTGCTTTGCCTCCATCTGCGGACGGCACAGCTTGATCATCGCCACTTCCGTGAGCACGCGCTTCTGCGCCGCATATTTTAACTGTCCCGAAAGCTCCGAAAATATGCGGATGTAGCGTATGATCCCGTCCGTCTCCACGCGCTCCGCCTCCTCTTGCAAAAGATGCAGATTTTCCGTGGACATATCGATCACATCCTCAATATGATCCGAGGTTTTCACCAGTAACAAATTGCGCAGATACCATGTAAAATCCGTCACAAACTGCGTAAGCTCACGCCCCTGGATCACAATCTCATCCAGCAGCGCAATACATTCCGACACATTCCGGTCAAGAACGCATCGCAACAGTCTCGAAAAAACACCTGTATCCACTGCGCCAAGTACGTCAAGCACCTTATCATAAGTCAGCTCGTCGCCAAAATGAAAGGCAATACACTGGTCAAGCAGACTTAGGGCGTCACGCATGGAACCGTCCGCCGCTTTCGCCACATAGCGCAGCGCCTTTTCTTCCACGACAACCTGTTCTTTTTCCATGATGTCCTTTAGTCTGCCCGCGATCGTATCAATACTGATCCGCCTGAAATCATAGCGCTGGCACCTGGACAAAATGGTGATCGGTATTTTATGTGCCTCCGTTGTCGCCAAAATAAAGATCACATACGAAGGCGGTTCCTCCAACGTCTTTAAGAGCGCGTTGAACGCGCCGATAGACAGCATATGTACTTCGTCAATGATATAGACCTTAAAACGCCCCTCGGTCGGCGAATAAGCAACCTCATCCACGATCTCACGAATATTGTCCACACCGTTATTGGACGCGGCATCAATCTCGATCACGTTCATGCTCACGCCTGCGGCAATCGCCCTGCAGGTCGCACATTCACCGCAGGGGCTTCCGCCTGCAGGATGCTCGCAGTTGACCGCCCGCGCAAAAATCTTGGCAACCGTCGTCTTCCCCGTACCGCGCGTTCCGCAAAAAAGATACGCGTGTCCGATGCGGTCCGATTCGATCTGATTGCGCAGCGTTGTCACGATATGTTCCTGACCTTTGACATCTTCAAATCCGTCGGGACGAAATTTTCTGTAAAGTGCTACATATGACATGCTTAATCACCAAAGCTGATACCCAGCATTTTTGCTTCCTGTACGATGCTCGCGTCGGGCGATACCATTTTCAGTTTCCCCGCCACGTCCTCAAGCGGCACTTTAATGATCTCACGGTTCTTAATGCCGACCATGAAGCCGTATTCGCCCTTCAGGATCAGATTTCCCGCCTCGGAACCGAGTCTTGACGCAAACACGCGGTCGTACGGACACGGACTTCCGCCGCGCTGCGTGTGCCCCGGAACCGTCACGCGCACATCCTGACCGGTTTTTTCTTTGATCTGCTCCGCAAGCTCGTACGATACGCTCGGGTATTTATAGTTTTTCATTTTTTCCTTATATTCTTTTTTGGACAACTTCGCATCCTGCTTGGAAATGGCGCCCTCCGCAACGGCAAGGATCGTGAATTTGCTCCCGCGTTTGGAACGTCTGTCGATCGCCTCCACAATCTTATCAATATCATACGGGATCTCCGGAATCAAAATGATGTCCGCGCCGCCTGCGATTCCCGCATTCAGGGTAAGCCAGCCAACCTTATGTCCCATGACCTCCACGATAAATACGCGTCCATGCGACGCCGCAGTTGTATGGATGCAGTCGATGCAGTCCGTCGCGATATTGACCGCGCTCTGAAAACCGAACGTCATGTCCGTTCCCCAAAGATCATTGTCGATCGTCTTCGGCAGCGTTACCACATTGAGTCCTTCCTCACGCAGGAGGTTTGCCGTCTTATGCGTGCCGTTGCCGCCCAAAATGACGAGGCAGTTTAAGTTGAGCTTATAGTAATTATGTTTCATCTCCTCGACCTTATTCAGCCCGTTCTCATCCGGCTCCTGAATGGTCTTAAACGGCGTTCTGCTGCTGCCGAGGATGGTGCCGCCCTTCGTCAGGATACCCGAAAAATCCGCTCCTGTCAGCATTCTGTAATTTCCGTAAATCAGTCCCTTATATCCCTCTAAAAATCCGTAAATCTCCACTTCCTCTGCCGCATTCACCAGCGCCTTCACCACGCCGCGCATCGCTGCGTTTAATGCCTGACAGTCGCCGCCGCTTGTCAACATACCAATTCTCTTCATCACATTTCCTCCATTCTCCATTTTCATGTATGGGAAATTTTTCTTATCTCTGTTAGTATACCTTATTTTCACTCATAATAAAAGAGTTGTCTGATTTTTTTGCGATTGTGAGTTGACGCTTTTCGGATTCGTGAGTATAATGGACAAAGATGTGACGCCTCATCATGGAGATGTACCCAAGTGGCTGAAGGGTCCGCACTCGAAATGCGGTAGGTCGGGTAACCGGCGCGAGGGTTCAAATCCCTCCATCTCCGTTCAAAAAAGAATCGAAGCAGTATGCTCCGATTCTTTTTTTATTTCATGATACCGCTTTTTGCATCTATTGTTTGAAAATGTGCACATCATTCCTCGATGATGCGCCAATTGTGCATCCTTAGATTTTCCAGCTTAATTTCTGCATTACCGCCGATAAAGAGTCCGCAATCAGCAGGCACTTCAAACTCCACCCTGCCGGGAGAGAAGTCAAACACCTCCCCCTTTAATGCAATATTGGCGGACGGTTTGCGCCGGTAATCAATATGACGCAGCTCTACCTCATAGATATTGCCGTTCGTCCCGTAAATCCCCATTGCATTTTCGCCCATGCAGGTCACATTCTCTATCTGCACATTGCGAATCGCACTCTCTGTTTTACGATGTGGAAATTGCTCTGTCGGAATATCATAATCATGCTTCACGGCCATCATGAAAATCGGCTCACCGTTGCCCCACCAATTACCGGCACGAATCTTTGTATCAATTAACAGATTGCTAATGTGGACATTTTCCACCAAAGAACTTTCATCATTACACATGAAGCAGAGCCCCCGGTTGCTTTCTTTGATGATACAGTTGGAAATCAGAACATTTCGCACAACACTATAAAGGTATCCGAGCACAATTGCTTTTGAGCATGAACGCAGTACGCAGTTTGTGATGACAACATCCTCACAGGGCTTTTTCCAATTTGTGATGCAGGACAGGGCAATACAATCGTCACCGCTGGAAATATGGCAGTCCGAAATGATCACCCCTTTGCAGGCACAAATATGGATGCCGTCGTCGTTCGGAATATTCAAATCGGTATCGATTGTCAATCCCATTAATTTTACATTTTCACATTCACTGAACGTCAAAGTCCAGCAGGGTGCATCAATGACCCGTATATTGCGTACTGTGATATTCTTAGAAGCATGGAAAAAAAGACATTGCGCCGGTCGGGTTCCGATGGGATGCGTACATTCTCTGATCTGCTCTTCGCGAAACGGCACCTTACCGGACGGGACGTTCCACGCATCCATATCATAAAAAGCACAGCCGCTGAAATCAATGGTGCCGTCGCCTTCAATCGTCACATTATCATGTCCGAGATTCACCAGCATCGCCCGCAATGTTCCCATTTCATTATGATGATAAGGCTGCTCAGGGTAATCTTCCATGTTACCGGAAGCTTTTAACACGGCTCCGCTATCCAAATGCAGAGATGCACCGTTTAATACGAGCGTTCCCGTAAGAAAAACACCGTCAGGAATTTGTACTATGCCCCCTGTCTTTGCCGCCTGATCCAGCGCTGCCTGAATAGCGGCAGTGTTCATTGTCATTCCATCACCGATCGCTCCAAACGTTGTAATGTCAATCATCTTGTACCCCCTCTCTCAATGCAGTGATGAGTATCACTTACTCCGATGATACTTATTTTAACAAATATCTCCCGCTTCTTCTCACTGCATATTAACTTATTTTTCCACTATATTGATATTGTGACTCATTTTTTCTTGAAATGACAGAGTAAACCATTGGTCGGTTGCAAACATTTCCTTCCGCATATACAATAGCACTGTCGTACGTACCACACACATGAGAACCTATATTAAAAAGCCAAATGAAAAGGAGCCTTTCCTATGAATGAAAACAGAATCGGTCAATTCATTGCCGAATTACGAAAAGGAAAAAATATGACACAGAAAGATTTAGCCGCACAATTACATATTACCGACAAAGCCGTCTCCAAATGGGAGCGCGGATTGAGCTGCCCCGACATTTCTCTTTTATCGCCGCTTGCGGATATTCTCGGCATAACCGTGAGCGAGCTGCTTAATGCGGAAAAAAATGAATCTCCGTCGCAGGACGTGTTGGAAAGCGTTGATCATGCGCTCATTTATGCAGAGAAGTCGTCGAAAAAAAGCATCGCTTCTTTTCGACATATTTTGACAATCTCCTTTTCAGCCTTACTGTTGCTCGGCATATTGGCATGCGTCATCTGCGATGTGGCAATATCGGGAGCATTGACATGGTCTTGGTATCCAATCAGCTCCATCCTTTTTGCATGGCTCGTATGCGTTCCGATCATCAAATACGGAATGAAGGGCATTCCCGGCTCTCTGATCGCCATCAGCCTTTTTATCCTTCCATTTCTGACCATACTTAGCAAACTCGTCGGCGGAAACAATCTCATTATGCCGATAGGTACAAAAACGGCCCTGCCCTCAATTGCTTATTTGTGGTGCATTTATTTCATTTTCAAGAAACTGGCACTGAGAAAGCAATTGGCCGCTGCAGTTTCTTTCTTATTGGCGATACCGCTGCATCTTATCATTAATTTTGTTCTTGCGGACATCCTTTCCATTCCGTTTTTAGATGTGTGGGATCTGCTGTCCCTATCAGGAATCCTGCTGTGTGCCATTGCATTATTTTTGACCGATCACATAATAAGCCTCAAAAAATCAGCATTGTGAAATACTGAGAGAACAGGCGGTCAGTGATCCCCGACAAACGGGATAAATGTTCGGCAGCAATAAACATACTGATTGATGATCTCTGCTGCCCGTTCCTCGCTGATCGGCTCTGCGTATTCCGCATCATATTCCGATTCCACCGAGTAGAACCACGGGTTCTCTCTATCCTTGTCCCCATCGTAAATGACCGCCTCTGCCAAATGCAGTTCGACACCGTCAAAGGTGAAATAACCATAGTGGGAACGCCCCGCGCCGCCGGAACCCTCGTTGGCGATCATTCCGTTTTCGCAGAGATAATATCTGTTTCGATCCCACCCGTCCAGAACATGAACCAATTCTCCCTCAAAAATAGTATAAATATCATAGATAACGGTATGCTCCCCCCAGTTTTCCCCGAAGATCAGCTCCTCTATTCCGTTCCCGTCAATATCCTCTATCCGATATCCCAGCGTCTCAGAATTTCTGCCCATGCAAATGATCACACTAAAACCATACGCTTCCGGCGCCTCATAATCTTCTTCTCTGATACACCTCTCTGCTGCATCGATCAGTTCTTCATAAAAATCATTATCAACCGCTGGCTTTTCTATCAATTCTTCATTAGAATTATTTTCCTTCGCCGGATCTTCCACTGACCCTCTATTCATATTGTCTGCTTCCGCGGAGTCCTCCATCGCCTCTCCATTCATATCTTCTGCTTCCGCGGAGTCCTCCTCAGATTCCTCTACAGATTCATCCTGTACATCTTCCTCTAAAGAAACATCTTCCACAGGATTCTCGGACGGTGCTTTCCCCTCCGTCCGCACGCCGCATCCCGTCATCAAAAATAATGCACAGCCGCATAAAATTCCTACGATATACTTGCCCTTCATCCGAATTCCCTCCCTCCCATTTATCATACGCTTGTATCTCCGAGCAGGCAACTGATTTTTCTGTGAACGCTATTGACACAGGGCGTCTAATGTGTTAGACTTATTGAGTCGAATGTATTAGACGTATGGAGAAGCTCTATGAATTCACCTAAAGTTTTTGAAAGCGAATACCGGTTCTGCTTGATTTTGTGGAAGTACGAACCGATCAACAGCACTAAGCTGGCTCGAATCTGCAAGGATGAGCTGGGCTGGAGCAGGACGACCACATTCACCGTAATCCGACGTCTTTCTGACAGAGGCGTAGCCAAGAACGAGAACGCAACGGTTACTTCTCTGATCAGCAAAGAAGATATTCAGGTTGCTCAGATGGACGAAATGATGGAAAAGACTTTCGAGGGTTCTCTGCCGGCATTTATTGCCGCATTTGCCCGCCATCAGGAACTTACTGATGATGAGGTGAAAGAAATCCTCCGCATCATTGAAAAGTAAGAAGGAACGCGATGGGATCATTATTTTTGAAATTGGTCAACCTCAGTATTACAGCAAGCTGGCTGGTGTTGGCCGTTCTCCTTATACGGCTTGTTTTCCGCAAAGCACCAAAGTGGATAAGGTGCTTTCTTTGGGGACTTGTTGCGCTGCGTCTCATTTGTCCCATATCTATTGAGAGTGCATTTAGTCTGATCCCCAGTGCTGAGCCGCTTCCACAGGATATTCTCTACACGGAAGCACCCGAGGTTCATAGTGGAATAGGCGTTATTGATACGATTGTGAACCCAGTTCTCTCGAGTACATTATCACCGGAACCAGGGGCAAGTGCGAATCCTGCACAGATCTGGTTATTCGTTCTTGCCTGGATTTGGGCAGCAGGGGCTGCTGCTATGCTGCTCTATGAACAGATAAGCTACCTGCTCTTAAAGCGCCGTGTTGCAACGGCGACCTTGCTGCGTGAAAATATCAAGCAAAGCGAGAATATAAACTCACCCTTTGTACTCGGACTCTTCCGCCCGGTTATCTATTTGCCATATCGTGTCGCAGATGAAGAGCTCACCTATGTGATAGCCCACGAAAAGGCCCATATCCGCCGCAAAGATCACTGGTGGAAACCGATTGGCTTTATCCTTCTGGCTATCTATTGGTTTCATCCGCTGTTTTGGGTTGCTTATGTGTTGCTGTGCCGGGATATTGAGGCCGCCTGCGACGAGAAGGTCATCCGTGAAATGGGAACGGAAGATCGTCGTGCTTATTCAGCGGCGCTTCTCCATTGCAGCGTTCGTCATCGAGTGATTGCGGCGTGTCCCCTCGCATTTGGGGAGGTCGGTGTAAAGGCCCGTATAAAAGACGTGATGAATTACAAAAAGCCCGCTTTGGGGATTGTCCTGTTGGCAGTTGCCGCCACAATCGTTGCGGCAATCTGCCTGCTGACCGTGCCGAAAAAAGATATCAATAAGCAGCAAGAGATTGTCGTTTCGACAAACAGCAGGGAGACAATTCAGAATGGCGCCGATGCACTTTATTCGGGTATCCCTACGGAACTGATACAGCCTGATACAGGCGCAGCTAACGGGGCATCCCTTAGCAGTATGGGATACACTGAAACAATTCACCCCTATGGCGGTCAAACTGTTGGAGGCAGCCATGGTGGACACCACAGCGAGAATCACCATGATAGTAGTCACCATAACGGCAGCCACCATTAAGATTGATTGCATAAAGCAGAATATTCAAAATATGTTTTCAACATTATGATAAAAAAGGAGAAAGAATATGAAAAAATTTATTTGTATCACCGCACTGGTTTTCATTTTTATGCTGACCGGATGCAGCTCAGATAACCCAAATACATCAGATTTATCCTCGCAGCCCTATCATCAGGATGATCCCCAAACTAACTCATCTGAAGTTATTACAACCTCTTTTGTCAGCGGCATGGGGTGCAGTGATCAAAGCTGTACAGATGTTTCCCATCATCATGATTGTCCGCCCGACTGCACAGTTTACGATCATTATCACAGCTGCAATTTGGATTGCACTGAAACAAATCACCACCATGGCAGTCAAACAGTTGGAAGCGATCATGGAGAACACCATGATGATAGCCATCATAATTAAAGTCGATAAAGGAAATGGCGTAAAGTAGCAGCGTTGGCTTGCTTTCCCTATTGCTGTCACTTTACGCCATTTTAACAACGAGTGTTATATAGAAGCGTTCATCACGAATATCCGCATACACCTCTCCGCCCATGAGCGACATCAGCCGTTTGCAGATAAAAAGTCCAAGTCCGTTGCCCGGTACCTTTCCCGCATTCTCTCCCCGATGAAAGCTCTCGAATATCTGCGGCAGTTCTTTCGCTTCAAGCGTACAGCCTGTATTTGCTACCGTGATAAGCTCACAGCCGTCCATTTTATCAAAGCGAATCTCAATTCGTCTGCCATCGCCGTATTTGATCGCATTTTCGATCAGATTTTGCAGGCACTCTGCAAGGCGGTCGGGGTCGCAGGAAAGAATACAGT
>CAMWSU010000105.1 GCA_947176965.1 uncultured Lachnospiraceae bacterium
GCCAAAGACCTGCCCCCGGTGCCGGGATAAAAGTTCTATGATATCAAATTCTTTTTTGGCAAGAGGAATCGGGCGGCCGTCATAATAAAGACATCTTTCCGTATAATCAATGGCAAGCCGGTCATCAAAATAAGCTTTTGCCGATTCCTTCGTACGGCGTTCCCGCCTGAGATGTGCCGAAACTCTTGCGCCGAGTTCGTCGATGGAAAACGGTTTGACAATATAGTCGTCCGCACCGATACCGAATCCTTTGATCTTATCCGCCTCATCGATTCTAGCAGTCAGAAAAAGAATCGGACAGGATACAAAATTTCGAATACGGGTGCAGACCTCCATGCCGTCGATATCCGGCATGTTGATATCAAGCAAGATCAGATCGGGCTGCTTTCCGGCATTTGCGACCGCTTCTAAGCCGTTTGCAGCGGTCAGAACATCGTAGCCGTTCCACTCAAAATACTGCCTCAGCATCGTAACGATATCCGCTTCGTCATCAACGATCAGGATTTTGTCTTTCATTTTTATGCGATACTCCTTTCCGTGCCTGCGGGTTTACCCCATCAAAAGCATACAGAGAGTTTTTCAACTATTTATCAACTCTGCGCATATTTGCAGATGAAGTTTTGAATAAATTCGGCGATATACAGAAGGAAGGGGAACGACTTCTTTACGAAGTGTTCCCCTGTCATAAATATTGTATGAGTTACCGATCCGCTTACTCCAAATTCACATGCTTTTTTACGATCACGGCGCAGATCACATAGTATATGGCGGCAAATACCGCAAAAATACTAAACATAGACCAAAAAGTGGTTTGAAAGGTTACGCGCGCCAGATGACCGGTTTGCTCGATCGACAAGGCCCAGGAGGTGTCAAAGTGTGGGACGTTTTGACGGAAGTCATCAACAACTTTATCGACAATGCGAACCATTACCATGGTTGCAGCAAACTGCTCTAAAAAAGCAAAAGCGACGCCAAATCCGACTGCTGCGCGAAGCTTGTGCAGGTTGGCGAGCTGTCCCAAGGAAAGCGCTGCAAACACAAGCAGCAGGGCATTTGCGCCTGCTACGAGGATAAACAGCAGGAGGATCAGCAAAAAAACAGGGAAATGATAACCCGTAGAATACACGCAGCCGCCATCAAATGCGCTGTAGCTGAAGAGGCGCAGGTCTTCCCAAAATGCTTGCGGATCGAGCGATATGGCAATCAGCAGTATGCTTATTAACAATATAATTCCGGACACAAACAGCCAGATGAGCGAGGTGATCAGCCGGGCGTTTAAGTTAGAGAGCGGGCTTACGGGAAGCGTGTGCGTCAGATAGCCCTGCTCGGAGTACATGCTCTTATAAAAGCGCTCACACATCAGAATATAGGTAAGAAGAACCAGCGCGATCACAATGACTACATACGCGATCGTGAACGTGATGCCAAGTATGCTCTGAATCCGCCGCAGTGTTTCATTTTCGGCTAAACTCCAGGAATACGAATAGAACTGCCTGATTCCAAAAAAGCAGCAGCCGAGTGTTGTTACGATGGTCATGATATAAATAACAAGCATTGTCTTGTAGGTGGAGCGAAACTCGTGTTTGATCAATTTTCCTAACATCTGAACACCTCCCTGAAAAGCGCGTCAACCGACTTGCCCTGCTCCTCGCGGATGGCATCCACCGAGGAGGTTAAGCGAATCTGCCCGTTTTGGATAAACAGCACTTCATCTAAGACATTTTCAATGTCTGTGATCAGGTGCGTGGAAATGATGATGGAAGCGGACGCATCGTAATTGGTTAAGATCACATTCAAAATGTAATCTCTGGCAGCAGGGTCAACGCCTGCGATCGGTTCATCCAAAATATAAAGATCCGCGCGGCGGCTCATGACAAGAATGAGCTGTACTTTTTCCTTTGTACCCTTTGACATGGACTTTAGGCGGTCTTTCGGGTTAATGCCGAGCTTTGCGAGCATGTCATAGGCGCGCCGCTCATCAAAATCTTCGTAGAACGTCTTAAAAAAGGTGATGATGTCGGATACACGCTGATTCATATTCAGATACGTATGATCCGGCAGATAGGAAATCACTTTTTTACTGTCTATGCCGATGGGTTTTCCTTTTACTAATACCGTTCCGCTTGACGGTGTCAGCAGACCGTTCAAAATCTTGATCAATGTCGTCTTTCCGCTGCCGTTCGGTCCGAGCAGACCGATAATATGTCCGCTCTCGATCCGCAGATTGACGTCTTGAAGGGCCGTCACTTTGCCATATTTCTTCGATAGCCCTGTACACTCTACCAATGTACTCATATTCCTGTTCTCCTCCCTTTTATGGTAGTGATTTTTGTCATAATCCAATTGCGTTTACAAAAGCATTAGGATGCAAATGAGACGGATGATGGCACGTCAGTCATTGACGTGTTCGTCAGCGTTATTTTTCATTAATGCTTCCGCTGCAGTCTGTCTGTTGTACCCGATACGCTGCATGCCTTCCAGGTACGTGTCTATGAGTTCTTTTGCCTTTCGTTCCTTTAACAGCTCGATCATGCTCACATCCTCCGTAATAAACCGGCCGCTTGTGCGCTGCGTATACACGAGACCGATGCGCTCTAATTCGGTAAGCGCTTTCTGCATTGTATTCGGATTCACCGCCGCCATCATAGCAAGATCCCTCACAGAAGGAAGCTTATCTCCCGGCGCATAATGACCGGAGAGGATGTCGGTCTGGACTTTATCAATGATCTGTTGAAAAATTGGTCTGTCCGAATCAAGATTCCATGGCATTTCATCACCCCTCTTTCTTATTTTCTTATCCGGCAGGAAAATATCAAATCCCTTTTTCACATAGCGGATTGTATTGCTGTACTATTGTGTTATTTTAATAATACAGCAATACAAAAAGAGTGTCAAGGAAAAATTTCATCTGGGCCACAGCGCTTACGGGCATACCGCAAGTCCGCACATCACGCGCGCCATATGAAAAGAATCCACGGCGGTAAGCGACCGTGTAAGCAGCGTGAGCACCGCATCCGCCTCTGCGGAGGGCGCAAGTTCGCAGAGCGCCGCAAGGTCGGTCAATCCGTAGTCCTGAAGGGAATATTGATCGTCATCCGAAACATAACCGTTCGGGTTCGCTGGCACAGGAGAGAGCAGCGTATGGTCGTGCCATACCTGATAGATCAGCCTGTCCATATTTGCGATATTTGTGTCATAAAAATCCCGCCATGCCTCCCACAGCGCATCGGCGTATTGCATGTTAATGACCGCCAGAATGCCCCTGTCTCCGGAACGTTCTGCCTCTTCCATATAAGCGTCCACGATAACCTGTGCAAATTGCTCTATGGGAATGGACGGATATGCAGATAAGGCATCGAATACCCGCGTGTACTGCCAGCCGTAGGCGGGCGCGTAATCCTCCGATACCGCTAAATAAGCACAGCAGCCCCGCAGGGCGTGTACGGTTTCCACGCATCCCATCAGACAGGCATCAAAGCCGATGAGTTCGAGCGTAAAGCCGCCCTCCTCAGATGCGCCGCGAATCGCGTCCGCAAGCGCCGTCAGGGTCATGGCGCTGTGAAATCCCTGAAAATCATCCTGTCCGTAACCGATCACAGGACCTCTGCCATGTCCCCATAGAAGCAGCATATAGCGGTCGGCAGGCGCCTCCTGTGCACAAAAAAGAAGAAATTCTTTTAAGGTCTGCGCGTCGGTCATGTCCTGCTGTACGCCTAAATCTTCCAAGAGCATCATGCTGTGGTCGGCAATCTCATATCGTTGTGTAGAATCGGAGGAAATTTCTGACGTATCTGTCACAAATATCCCTGCATCTGTCGCTGTATCTGTCGGAGCAGGCTCCGCACCGGTTGTTGCATTCGCCAAAGCAGAATCTGCACCGGCTGATATGCCGTCGGAGCGTCCCCATCTGCGCGTCCCGCCCGTCTGTACGATCACGCGCACATGATCGGAAAGCGCCGCTTCCATCATCTGCATGAGATCGTAGGTGGCGAAGGGTGCGTCGCCGGACTCCAGAGATGCTGCATCCATGTAGACCATAAATGTGACGGTAGTGTCATCCATATCGGGAGCATCCGAAGGATTGGGTGATCCTGTGTCAGGTTCTATATTGGAAAGTACGGTATCGGCGTTATGCTCCGGTAAGTCGGAGACTGCCGTATCGGGGAAACTGCGGGCGTCTGCCTCATTTTCCGAATCAGGTATGTCGGAATCGCTGCCGCAGCCAAAGGCGCAGGACAGGAATAAATACAGTACGCAGACAACGGCAAGCCGCTGTCTGCGCAGAAAGAATTGTTTTTTGTTCCAATGATGTGTCAATGCGGTTCTCCTTATTTATCATCCGAGAGGAAGCAAATAGAATGAGAATGCCTTTTTGCCCTCTGCGGGAATGCGGTACGGCTCATGGACGGGCGCACCCCAGCTGTCATCGCCGCCGACACCCATCTGCATACCGCTGATACGCACAACGGTCTCGTAAGGTTTCGGCAGTTCAAACGGATGTCTGGCCTGCTCCAGCTCCTGCGGAAGATAAGGCAGCGCGCTCACATTTAAGCTGTTTTGTCCGTCATAGAGAATGTGCAGTCCCGTACCGTCTGCATCCACAATATCAGCGCAGCGCACGTCGGTATGATTTCCGGTCTCCTGAGGAAACAGGTAGGGTGCGACATTATCCATGACTAAATTATGATAACAGCCAATCTTACTGCCGCTCTTGCGGTCAGCGTAGGTCTCTTCCATTCCCCTGCCATACCAGCGCAGATTGTCATAACACAGCGGAAGGGCGGCGCACATGCCAAATTCGGGCAGTTCGGGAAGCCCTGAAAAACCATCGCTTTCCATTGTCACCTTGATCAGTCCCGCTGCATTCACGCGGTAGGTTACCGTACAGAGAATGCCTTCATAGAGCGGGGTGCGGTATTCATAGCCGATCAGGACGGTTCCGTCATCTTCCTGTTTTGTCCGCGCAAGCGATGCGGTCAGATTTTCGCTGATCAATTTCCAGATTCCCAAGCGGGCGGGCATGCCGTTTCCGTTATCGTTTTGAACGGGCGCTCTCCAAAAGTTCGGTTTGAAGCCCTGGTAGAGCAGTTCCTTTACCGAAACTGCTTTTTGAACAGCCGGTACCGCCAGCGTCATGGAAAGGAATGCCTGCTTGCCGCGGTTGAAAATATAATGAAACCGCATGGGGGTCTTCCCGTCCGCAGCCGGATATGTGCCGTGCACACCCACATTGTAGATGCCCTCCTCCAAAGAGGGAGAAGCAAGACCGAGGGTCTGTTCCTTTTTATTTTCATGCGCTTTTGCCGCGATGCGTACGAGCGTATGATCAAGATAGCGCCCGAAGCCCTCCGACTGTCCGAACGCGACCTCATAGCCTGCCGACGCATAGCTTCTGTCTTTTTTCAGCAGGACGGAGACAGTGATGAGATATTCGCCGTCCGCGCGTTCCGTACTGATGGCTTTGGCGTCATAGGGAAGCAGATAGATTGCTTCCGTGCCCGCCGCCACGCGTACGGGAAGCTCGTCCTCGCGCACACGTTCCCCGTTTTTCGTGAGAACGGCGACAACACGATATGGTTCCGTTCCCTCGAACAGCGACAGGTTTTTGATGATCACGCGGTCCTGCTGTACCGTGATACGGAAATTTTGATAATCATGCTTTACCTGTACGAGCTTCGGGGACGGCGTGCGGTCTGCAAACATGATGCCGTTTCCCGAAAAATCCGCATCATGCGGACGATCCGCAAAGTCGCCGCCATAGCCCAAAAACATTTCGCCGTTTGCGTTTGCCGCCGTCATCGCCTGATCGACATAATCCCAGATAAAGCCGCCCTGATAAAGCGGTTCGGTTTCCGTGAGATCTGTATATTTGTCAAAATTACCCGTAGAATTTCCCATGGAGTGAGAAAATTCGCAGCTGACGAACGGTTTTTCGCGGTTTTCTTTCAGATAAGTTGCAATATCCGCCGGTTTCCAGTACATGCGGCTGATCACATCCGACGTATCGGGATAGCGGTTATCGTTGGCTAAGCCCTCATAGTGCACAAGGCGCGTTTCGTCCTTTGCGTGGAAAAGCTGTGTCATCCGGTAAATATCCATACCGCCGGCGGACTCGTTTCCGCACGACCATAAAAGAATACTCGGATGGTTCTTGTCGCGCTCAAACATGGAATTGGCACGGTCTAAGACCGCCGCCTGCCATTCGGGTTTATCACCCGGAATAAAGAGCGCGTCATCGGGGCGCGCGCCTTCACGGTAGACGCAGCCGTGTGTCTCTAAATTGGTCTCATCGATCAGATAAATGCCCTCGCTGTCGCACAGCTCATAGAAGCAGCCCGCGTTCGGATAATGCGATGTGCGCACGGCGTTGATATTATTGCGTTTCATATTGAGTACATCCTGCTTTTGCACCTCGTAGGGCAGCACACGGCCGGACCGCGCACAAAATTCGTGGCGGTTCACGCCCTTAAAGACAATGCGCCTGCCGTTTAATTCCATGATGCCGTTTCGCAATGCAAATACGCGGATACCGATTTTTTGCACGACCAGTTCCACAAGCGCGTCCGGTTTGCCGGCGGCGTCCGTGCGGCGGATAAAGATCTTAAGCGTATAGAGCTGCGGATCTTCCGCGCTCCATAACAGCGGCTGATCCAGCTTGATGCTGAGCTGCTGCGTATAAATGTCGGGTGAAGCAAGCGTTTCGGCGGTCACGGTTTCATTTAACGCAGGTCTTCCCTCGACGGGCTTTGTAAAGCGTACAAGCTCCCTGCCCTCGGGACCGTATAAACGATATTCCGCGCTGAAATCTTCCGCTTCGCCCATATGAAGGTATTCATAGCGCAGGCTTAAGGAAATCCGGGCGCTTGTGTTGTTTTCCTCCAAAGACGTTCTGACAAAGAGATCTTCTAAATGGCACGCCGGTTTTGTATAAAGAAACACGTCGCGGAATATTCCGGAAAATCGGAAAAAGTCCTGATCCTCCAGCCACGCGCCGGACGAAAACCGGTAAACCTGAACGGCAATTTTATTTTTTCCGTCATGAAGATACGGTGTGATCTCAAACTCCGCAGGCGTGAAGCTGTCTTCGCTGTAGCCTGCAAACGAGCCGTTGACCCATAGAGCAAACGCGCTTTCCACGCCCTGGAAGCTGATGTATACAGGCTCGTTCGTCAGCACGAGCGATACCTCGCGGATATAAGAACCGGTCGGATTATAGCGTGTGGGAACTTCACCCGGAAGCGCCGCATCGACGCCGTCCCACGGATAGGTGACATTGAGATACTGCGGATGTCCGTATCCCTGAAGCTGAATATGCGACGGTACGGAAATCGTATCCCAATGACTGTCGTCATAGCCCTCGCGCTCAAAACCTCTCGGCGCCGAGGCAATATTTTCACTGTAGCAGAATTTCCACTCGCCGTTTAAGGACAGCCTGCCGTCCTGCTCGCCCGCCTCGTCCCGGTAACAGGCATGATCGGAATGCGCCTTTAAGCGCCCGATCGCAAAGATTTCGGGATTGCGGATGACATCATGATCGAATTTCATAGACACCCTCCTTTTGATGGATTATGAATGTATTAGGAATCTTTTTTGTTTCAAGCGCATGGCATCAGCCGTTTTACGAAGGCACCTCCGAAGCACTGTTTTTTGCATAGAGCACTTTTAAGATGATCGGCGTTGCAATGGAAGATACAATAATCAGTAAAATGACCGACGTAAAATACACGGGCTGCATGAGTCCGACGGCGAGCCCCTTTTGCGAAACGATCAGGGCGACTTCGCCGCGCGTCATCATGCCGACGCCGATCTTCAGGGAATCATCCCATGAGAAGCGGCAGACCTTGGAGATCAGACCGCAGCCGACGATCTTTGTGATGAGTGCTACCAAAATGAACGCCACGGAAAACAGCAGAATGGATGCGTTTACATCGTCAATATCTGTTTTTAAGCCGATCGAGGCAAAAAAGACCGGACCGAACAGCATATACGAATTGGTATCCATTTTTTGGGCAATATATTTGGAATCGCGGATACTGCAAAGAATGATTCCCGCGACAAATGCGCCGGTAATATCGGCAATTCCGAAGTATTTCTCGGCAATATAGGACATGGCGAAGCAGAGCGCAAGCCCAGCGATCGGAATCCGTCTTGTATGCGGGTAGCGCTGATCGACCTTTTGGAAGATCTTGTAGCAGACATAGCCGACAACGAACGCAAAAAGAAAGAACAGCGCCGTCTGCGAAACGATCATGAGCGGGCGTACGTCGGGGTCGCGAAACGCGATCACGAATGTGAGCACGATAATGCCGATCACATCGTCGATGATGGCGGCGGACATGATCGTCGTTCCCACGCGTCCGGACAGGTGCCCAAGCTCACGCAGCGCCTCCACGGTAATGCTGACGGAGGTTGCCGTCATGATGCAGCCGATAAATACCGCCTTCAGGAAGTGGTCGCTGCCGACAGCACCCCATCCGTAAAAGCAGGAATAGAGAACGGTTCCGCCTGCCAGCGGAATGAACACGCCGCAGCAGGCGATGAGAAACGCCGCGACGCCTGTTTTTTTCATTTCCTTTAAGTCGGTTCCTAAGCCGGCCGAAAACATTAAGAGGACAACGCCGATCTCCGCCATTTTTGACAAAAAATCACTTTGTGCGACAAGACCGAGCATGCTCGGACCGATGAGCAGACCGGCAAAGATCTCGCCCGCGACCTGCGGCACTTTGATCTTGCGCGCCAACAGTCCGAAAAATTTTGCAAAAATAATGATGATTGCCAAATCCTTAAATACCACATAGGATTCCATGATGTCATTCCTCCGGAAAAAGTTCATCCAAAAACTCTTTTTATGATTGATTCATTTTATCACGCATATCGTCCAAAAAAAAGATTCAAATCAACGAAATCGACATCTTTTCATAGAAGTTTTTATAAAACCGTCGTATAATAGGACTGAAATCAATCATACACCTGAGGAAGAGATCATGTCAGACATCAGTAATCCCTGCGTTGACACAGAATTGTTTACGCGTGCCTGCGATTATGTGCGCGGGCTGGAAAAAGGCGCAATGGGGATCGGTACGCTCAGCGAAAAGACGATCCATGCCATCATGAAATATTATTATGCACCGGATCCCGCATATCATGAGCAGAAGGTCGGTTCTTTTGTGGCGGACATTATGGTGGACGGGGAGATCATGGAAATTCAGACGCGCGCGTTTAACAGCCTGCGCCGGAAGCTTGACGTATTTCTTCCCGATCATGATGTGACGGTCATTTATCCGATCGCGCATACAAAATGGCTTTCATGGATCGACCCTGAGACGGGGGAGGTCTCGAAACCGCGCAAATCTCCGAAGACAGGCACGATCTATCACCTGATCCCGGAACTGTACAAGCTGAAAATGTATCTGCATAACGAGCATCTTCATTTTACGGTTCCGTTTATCGATGTACAGGAGACGCGGGTGCTGGACGGATGGAGCCGCAATAAAAAGCGGGGCTCCCACCGCAATGACGGTGTTCCCGTGGGCATTTTCGACGAGGTGCGCATCAATACCAGAGAGGATTACCGTGTGCTCCTGCCTGACGGACTGCCGCCGGAATTTACTACAAAAGATTATAAACAGGCCGCGCATGTTTCGAACGGCATCGCGTCGACAGCGCTCAATATTCTTTTTTCACTGGAATTGGTCGAGCGGATCGGCAAGGAGGGCAAAGCGTATCTGTATCGGGAAGCGGCGGTCTGATGAGAAAAGTGCAGACAGCGTAAAAAGAAAGGAAAAAGAGGGATGACAAAAAAAGAAATCAATAAGACAGTGAAGGATCTGATGCATTTTATGGAGCAGGCAACTTCCCCGTTTCAGGTCGTGGAGGAATCGGGCCGACTGCTCAGGGAAGCGGGCTTTGAGGAGCTGACGCTTGCCTCGCCGTGGAGCTTAAAACGCGGAGGGACGTATTTCGTTCCCGTGTACGGCACGACGCTGTTTGCGTTTGGCATCGGAAAAAAATTTGAAGAGGGAGGCGTGATCCATGCCGCATGCGCGCACACCGATCATCCGTGCCTGCGCGTTAAGCCGAAGGCGGACGTATGCAGCCGCGGTTATATGAAGCTGGATGTGGAGGTGTACGGCGGTGCGATCTTAAATACATGGCTTGACCGCCCGCTTTCCATTGCGGGGCAGGTGACGCTCAAAAGCGACGATCTCTACGAGCCTGTGACGAAGCTGGTCGATTGGAAGCGTCCTCTTTTAACAATACCGAATCTGGCGATCCATATGAACCGTGAGGTGAATAACGGGGTCAGATTAAATGAACAGTCGGAAATGATGCCGCTCATCGCGATGGTGCATGATAAGCTGGAGCAGGAGAATTTCTTTATCAATCTTCTGGCAAAGGAATGCAAGGTTGCTGCGGAGGAGATATTAGATTTTGATCTCTATGTATACAATGCGGAAAAAGGCTGTCTGCTGGGCGCGCAGGAGGAATTTTTCAGTGCGCCGCGTCTGGATAATCTGACGTCATGCTATGCATGTCTTCAGGGGATCACGTCATCTGTGCAGACGCTGGATACCTCGGACAGGCTGAATCTGATTGCCCTTTATGATAATGAGGAGATCGGCAGCCGCACAAAACAGGGCGCGAATTCCCTGATATCCAATTTTATCCTTGAAAAAATATATGACGGATTATCATTTAGCCGTGCGCGCCTTACCGACAGTTATTTTCAGAGCGTTATGCTCTCGCTTGACGTGGCGCATGCCCATCATCCGAATTATGAGCAGAAGAGTGACCCGAATCTGCGTGTGATCTGCGGACAGGGACCGGCGATCAAGCTCAGCTATTCCCAGCGTTACGCGACTGACACAAAAGCGGTCGGGATTGTCAGCCAGCTCTGCGAGGCAAACAAGATTCCGTATCAGAAATTTGTTAACCGCTCCGATATGGCGGGCGGCAGCACGCTCGGAACGATCACATCTGCTTATCTGCCGATGCGCACCGTCGATCTCGGTATCGGCGTGCTTGCCATGCACTCCGCCCGCGAGTTGATGGCGGCCGAAGATCAGACCGCCATCAATACACTGGTATATTGCTTTTTTCTGTAATAGAGGGGACAGATGCGCGGTCAAATGAGTGCCGTGCTGAAATACCGTTCCGCGCGGTCAGGAAGCACTGTTGCGACGACCTGATCTTTTCCGTATTTTTCCGCCATCCGCATGGCAGCCCATACGTTTGCACCGGAGGAGGTTCCGACTAAAAGCCCTTGAACCCGTGCAAGCTCGCGCGCTGTCCGGATGGCGTCATCGTCCGAGACCTCAACAATGTCCGTGATGATGGAGGTATCTAAAATGTCGGGGATGAAGCCGTCACCGATGCCCTGAATCTGGTGTAAGCCCGGCTCATCACCGAGAAGCGCCGAGACGTTTTTCGGTTCCGCCGCGACAATCTTGCAGTTCGGGTTTTGCTCAAGCAGATAGCGCGCGATGCCCTGCAGGGTTCCGCCGCTTCCGATGCCCGAGACGAAAATGTCGATCCGTTTCCCGAGCTGCTCTGTGAGTTCGCGCGCGGTCGTCCGATAATGTGCGTCGGGATTTGCGGGATTCTGAAACTGCTGCGGTACAAAGCAGGAATCCGACTCCGCGCACAGCTCCATTGCTTTTTTGACCGAACCGTCAATGCTTAATTCGGGTGGCGTGAGTACGAGCTCAGCGCCGAGTGCACGGATGATCTTCTTTCGTTCGTCGCTAATGTTTTCCGGCATGACTATAATGACGCGGTAG
>CAMWSU010000106.1 GCA_947176965.1 uncultured Lachnospiraceae bacterium
GCTGTCGCCGGTCGCATAGTCGATGACAATGCCTGGCTGGACATTATAAACAAATACGTTGAAACAGATTCCGGCGCCATTGTCCTCCACGGACCATGCCTCCATCAATACGCCGTCCGCTACGAGGTTCATTCCGCGAAACATCGGCGTGACCCGATAGAGAACGTGATGATCAGTCTCTCTGACATAATCCCCCACCATCTCCTCAAAAGGGAGCATGCCGGAGGCGTTGAAAGATCTTGTCCCGGTGATGAGGTTTTGTACATTTGCGTTTTCCCCCGCAAGCTGGTAGGCAATCAGATGGCAGCGATTATAAAGGTAATTGCCGTCAATGCCGTCGTATTTGACCGTATGCCATCCGCTTGGTCTGACCTGCCCGATTTCCCCGCGTGGTTCGGTCGGCATGATGTCCTTTCCGACATTGGCGCAGGCGGTGCCGCACCGCCCGAGGGAATCAAGCTCAGCGTAGCGCTCGAAGGATTCTGCAGCATTTTGTGATTTCGGAAAAAAAGGAATATTATCGTTGATGACGGTGTAAAGCTCTCCCGAATAAGCGGGAACGTCATTTAAGGTGAATGCCTGCTCCCAGCTGTTTGCAAGTTCTTCCTGAGAGGAAGGGGACGCTCCCTCTTGTGCGCCGCCCGGCGCAGTCTCGGATGTGGAGGGTGAATCTGTGCCATTCGAATCGGTGGAAGCCGTGTCAGTGGCAGATGTGCCGGGCAATTCCGCGCCGTCCGTATTTCCGCCTCTATAACCCAAGGCATTCGCACCGCCGTTTATATCAGTGCTATCCGTGCCGGTGGAAGTTGAGTCGGGCGAATCCGAGCCATCAACCGTGCCTTCGTCAACCGTCAGGTTTGTTTCGGTCTGCGGATTCGTGCTATCGATCGGTGCTTCCACGAGAATCGTCAAAAATATCGGCAGCGCGATCACGACCGCCACGATCGGAAGCAGGAACAGGGCAGAGATACGGTTTGATTTTTTTCTAGGGCCTTTTTTCATAATCGATTCTCCGTGATTCTGTGTATTTTCATTGTGATTTCTGCCCGATCAATGGAAAGCTGTTTCGTTCAAAATCTCATTGATGATCTCCTGAATATGTATTTGCATTGTATCTAAGCAGGGAACAGGGCTGACTTGATCGTTCAGCAAAAGAGGAAGTTCCGTGCAGCCAAGAATCATCGCTTCTATATTTTCTTCTGTTTGCATACGCGAGATGATTTTTATAAAGGATTCTAAAGTTTCTTTCCTTACAATGCCATGCTCCAGTTCTGATGATATTTTATGGTTTATATACTCCATTTCATCATCAGACGGTACGATAATTTCAATTTTTCTATCGGAGAAAGGCTGCTTGAAAAAATCCTCTGTCATAGTAAAAATGGTTCCTAATAAACCGACTTTATTTAGGTTTCTTCTTTCCGCTTCCTTACAAGTAGATTCGACGATGCTGATGAGCGGAATTGGCGACAATTCCTGCAGTCTGTCAAATACAATATGAGGAGTATTTGCAGATAGTGCAGCAAAATCAACACCACTTTGTACCAGATGATTGATCGCCTGCAAAAGATAATCTGTCAATTCATCATATTTTTGTTCCCCGCAAAGGCGTAAAACATCAAACACATTCACACTTTCTATCGTCAAATTTGGGAAATAATCTTTTCCGACTCTTTTCTGTACTCCATAAACAATATCATGGTAATAGGGAATAGTCGATTCAGGCCCCATTCCGCCCACCAATCCTAATTTCTTCATGCCGCCACCTCAAAATTTGATTTGTTGTGCTGAATTATACCACAGGTATCAGTCTGATTCAATACGCCATCCTGCTGCAAACAGAGAATAGACTTTACCGGACTGTTTATGCTACAATAGGTGGCAGAAGAAGATGATAGAAACGGGAATTGAGGAGGAACGGACAAATGAGGGAACGGATCATTAAATGGATTCTTTTGCTGGTATTGGGAATCATTATTCTGCTGCTTTCCGCAACGCCGGTTTTCAAGGGCAGTAAGGAGCAGCGGGGGTATCGGAAGCAGGGGATGCGCATGCTTGCCACGCCGCGGATGCGGGTGCTTGTGCTGCCGGCGCTGGGGATTTTTGTGATGGGTTTTCTATCCTTGTTTGCGTATCTTGCGATCGCGGACGGCGCATGGGAAGAGGCGGGCAGCATGATCCTGCTGTGCATGGGCATTGGTCTCATCATTCTGTTTGCCGGTTTTTTTGCGGGGTATTGTATGCAAAAAAGGCACATTCTCTATGACGAGGAACAGCTTTTCGTCGGAACACCGTTTCATACCTATCAGCGCCTGACCTGGCAGGAGCTTGCCAGAATGGAGATCAAAAATCAGGATGCTTTTAACCTGTACGACAGGGACGGGGTCAGGCGGGTTTCGGCGACTGCTGATCTTACGGGCTACCATGATTTTTATGAGACGGCGATGCGTCACTTAAGACCGGAGAATGCGGTGAAAAGCGGGGATGCAGGCACCTATCAGCGGGAATACAGCGCCATTGGGGGTGCGGGCATGCTGCGTTACCGTACGGGCGAGTATGTGGTAATGCTGGTGATCAGTCTGCTGATGGCAGTGATGGTTGTTGTGATGGGATTTGTTTCGGGAGAGGACATCGGAGCGTGGCTTTTTTCGAAAGAAGGAATAGAGACAAAGCTTTTGGTGGTAGGACTCGTGACGATCAGTATTGTTTGTCTGGTCTACACGAGCCTGCAAAAGATTACATATGACCGGATGCAGATTACGTTTGAACGGTTTCCGAAAGGCGCGGAGAGCGTGGGCTGGAATGAGATACAGAGAATCGGATACTGCGCGGAACAGGATAACAGAAGCGTTACGCTGTATACGCCGCGGAAAAACTATGTAATTAAGGAAAAACAATTCCGCAAGGGCTTTTCGGAATTTGTGCTGGAGCTTCAGAAACGCTACGGTGAGCCGGCTATGCCTAAACAACGGAGGTAAAGAAGCCGAATAGTGGATGAAATCGGAAAGGACATAAACGGCATGGAGGATTGTCTGTCATTATTTGAGCCGGAGACGGCAGCATGGTTTCGTGAGACGCTCGGCGCGCCTACGCCTGTACAGGAGCAGTCGTGGGGCGCGATCGCGGAGGGAAAGCATGTGCTCGTGTCCGCGCCGACCGGAACGGGGAAAACACTTTCCGCGTTCCTTGTTTTTTTAGACAGGCTCAAAAAGCAGGCGTTAGAGGGAGAACTGAAGCAGGAGATGCAGCTCATCTATATTTCCCCGCTCAAATCGCTTGCCGCGGATATTCGGGAGAACTTAAAAAAGCCGCTTGCCGGTATCGGCGGGGAGGAGCTTGTCACGGTCGGCATCCGCACCGGGGATACGGAGCAGGGGGAACGGCGGCGGATGGTGCGTAAGCCGCCCCACATTCTGATTACCACGCCGGAGTCGCTCTATCTTATGCTTACGAGTAAGAGCGGGCAAAGCGTTCTCTGCACGGCCCGCGCGGTCATCGTGGACGAGCTTCACGCGCTGATCGACACGAAGCGCGGCGCGCATCTGATGCTGTCGCTGGCAAGGCTGGATCTGCTTTGTCAAAGAAACTTACAGCGCATCGGACTTTCCGCGACGATCTCACCGCTTACTATGGCGGCGGAGTATCTCGCGCCCGAGCCGGTATTTGTGGCGGCCCCCTCCATGCACAAAGAGATACGGCTTGACATATTGGGACCCTATATGGATACGGAGAAAAAAAGAACGGATCCGGTTTGGAAGGATTTGTCCGAACTGGTCTATCAGTATTGTCAAGGACAGCGCAGCGTGATTGCCTTTGTGGAGGGGAGGCGTTATGCGGAGAAATTGGCGTATTATGTAAACTTGGTGGGCGGAGAGAATTTTGCACGTGTTCATCACGGAAGTCTGTCAAAGGAGCAGCGTGCCGAGACGGAGCAGGCGCTGCGGGAGGGACAATTGCGGCTGCTGTGTGCGACATCTTCGATGGAACTTGGCATTGACGTCGGGGAGATTGACAGGGTGCTTCAGGTAGGCTGTCCGAGGACGATTTCCGGCGCAATGCAGAGGCTGGGACGAGCGGGACACAACCCGAACCGGACAAGCGTGATGTATTTGTTTCCAAGAACGGCAGCGGAATGCGTGTTGTGCGGTATGACGGCAAAGCTTACAAATGAGCGTAAGGTGGAGCGCATGAATCCGCCGGAGGGCTGTCTGGATGTGCTGGCGCAGCATTTGGTCTCCATGGCGGTGACAGGGAGCTATCAGGTGGACGAGGTGATGGAAATCCTGCCGCGCGCGTGGTCTTTTCGCCATGTGACAAAAGAGGAGGTATGCGGTGTACTCGCTATGCTGGCAGGGGATTATGAGCATCAAAGAGACATTCCCGTGCGGCCGCGGCTTTTGTATGACCGGATCCACGAGACCGTGGAGGGAGATGCATACAGCAGGATGCTTGCTGTTTCGGCAGGCGGAACGATTCCGGATAAAGGGCTTTATACTGTTCGGACCGAGGACGGGATTAAGATCGGAGAGGCGGATGAGGAGTTTGTCTACGAGACGCAGCTCGGAGATCGGTTTCTGCTCGGGGCATTTGCATGGAGAGTCATGCATATCAGCAGGGATACGGTGACGGTGCGGCAGGCTGAGACAGAGGGCGCACGTGTTCCTTTTTGGCATGGGGAGATTAAGGGAAGGGATAAAGAGACAGGAATCGCGTTTGGGAAAATCTTTCGTTCTTTGCAGGAAGCGGAGGAAGATCATAAGCTGCTCGAAGCGCTTTCGGAACTTGGGCTGGATGAGGCTGCCGCTGCGCTTTCCGAGGGATACTTACAGCGGCAGATGGCGGCGACGGGTTCCCTGCCGAGCGACAAGACCGTGATCGTGGAGCGCTTTTATGACCGATCGGGAAAAGCACAGCTCATGGTGCATTCGGTGTTCGGGCGACGCGTGAATGCGCCGCTTTCTCTGCTTGCAGCAGGGCAGGCGGAGCGGGAAATGAATGAGAGCGTGGGCAATGTGGATGACGAGGATGGTTTTTTGCTCTATTCTTATGGAGAAAAACCATTGCCGGAGGGACTGCTTTACCGAATCTCGCCCGCAAATGTAAGGGAAATGCTCTCGGCGCTTTTACCGTCCACCCCCGTGTTTAATATGGCGTTTCGCTATAACTGCGGCAGGGCGCTGATGATGGGAGTACGGGGAAAATCAAGGCAGCCGCTTTGGATGCAGCGCTTAAAAAGTGCGGAGCTGTTTCAATCGGTCGTGCGGGAAAAGCAGCATCCGCTCATCGTGGAGACAAGACGGGAATGCATGGAGCAGTTCTGGGACGTGGATGGCGTGATCGAGCTGCTTGATCAGATTCAGTCAGGGGAAATCCTTGTGCGTGAGGTTGAGACGGAAACCGCGTCTCCGATGTCGCTGCCTCTGCAGTGGGCGGAGGAAGCCAATGTCATGTATGACTATGCGCCGACACCGCGCGGGATTCATGAGGCGGTCAAGGAAGAATTGCAGGAGGTATTAAAACGGCAGGAGAAACTGCTTCGTCCGGGTGAGGAGGAACTGGCCGCCGTACAGACGAAGGAAAAGCTTCCGCAGGATGAAAAGCAGCTGCATACCCTTCTCATGACAGAAGGAGACCTGATCGCCGGGGAACTGGACGTGCCCGTCGAATGGTTTGAAAAGCTGGAGCAGGAGGGTCGTGTCTGCTATTTAGAGCAGGGGCTTTGGATCGCGGCGGAGCATTTAGAGACCTATCGGGAGGCGCTTGCGGAACCTGAGTGCGAAGAAGGCGAAATGCGTCGCGAGTCCGCGTTACAGATCGTGCGCCGGATGCTCCGCTACCGCGGCGCGTCGAGCGCCGGACAGGTTGCGGCACGTTACGGATGGAGCGGTAAAGAGGCCGAAGAAATACTTGATGAGCTGTGCAGCCGCGGAGATGTTGTCCTGCATGATGCGTATTATTATCATGCCGTGCTCTACCAGCGCGCAAGGAACAAAACGGTCAAGAATCGGCGTGAGGAGATTGCGACTGTGGAACCTGCAGCATGCGCCGCGCTATTTATGTCCCGCCTGCAGAGACAGGCGCCGCCGGAGGAGTGTTTGCAGGCGGCCGTCTCTCTGTTTGCGGGTACTTCGTTTCCAGTGGCAATGTGGGAAGAACTGCTTCTTCCCGCGCGCGTGAAGGGCTATCGGGAGCAGTATCTGGATGCGATGCTTTCCGAGGGCGCCTATTTTTGGCGTATGGAGGAAAATGGTAGGATCTGCTTTGAACGGACGGACCGGATCGATTGGGATGAGGAGACGGACATTCCGTGGGAGCGGCTTTCGAAGCCGGAGGCGCTTTTAGCGGAGGCGTTGCAAAAGCGGGGAGCGAGCTTCGCACAGTCGTTAATCGGTGTATTGGGCGGAGAGCCGATTTATGATACGCTTCTTTCCCTTGTGGAAAAGGGAATTGTCTGTGCGGATAGTTTTGTGCCGGTGCGCCATGTTCTAAATCAGGAACAATTAAAGAAAGCGAATGCGAGAAGGCGTGTCGGCGTGCATAGGAAGCTGATGCAGGCAGGACGTTTTGAACTTGTAAGAGAGACAAAACCGCTTACTGTGCGGGAGCAGATGGAGCGATGCTTTGACCGGTATCTGATCCTGTGCAGGGAAACGGCAGCAGCGTTCGGACTTTCCTGGCAGGAGGCGCTTTCCATTCTGCGTGTGTCGGAATACACGGGGGAGGTACGGCGTGGCTATTTTGTGCGCGGTCTTTGCGGTGCGCAATTTATCCGGACGAAGGATTTTGCGAGTGTGACGGCGCTGCTTTCGCATCCGCTGGAGGAGACGGTCTGGGTCAGCGCCGCCGATCCGCTGCAGCCGTGGGGCAAGCTGCTGCCGCATGAGGAGGGCAGGGCATTCTTAAATGTGAGCGGGAGTGTGGTGGCGCTGCGGCGCGGAGAGCCTGTTGTCGTTTTTGAAAAACAGGGAAAATCGTGCCGTGTTTTTGATGCGGAAGGGCTTGAGGAAGTATTGTTTTTGTTTGCCGAAGAGTTTCGCAGGGGTAGAATCTTTGCGGGACGAAGCCGGATCGTGGTAAAAGAGTATCCTGAGGAGGCGGCGTATGCGTTTGAACGGTGCGGATTCCTGCGGGAAATACAGGACTATGTATTATATCGGTGAGGCGGTCTAAGAATAAAAAGTTCAGAGATGTTTCATATCTGATATGGAACATCTCTGAATCAGTTTGAAGTTTTTAATCTCATTCTGTGACAGAAAACAGCCCGTCTTCACGAAGCTCGTAGATTTTATCGCAGACCTCGGACAGATATTTTCTGTCGTGGGATACGCTGATGATCGCACCGCCAAAATGAAGAAGTGCACATCTGACGGCGGGATTTGACAGCGGACTGAAATTTCGGGTGGGTTCATCAAGCAGCAACACGTTTGCACCCCGCAGGACCATATCGAGAAACAGGATCTTTGCTTTTTGGCCTCCGCTGAGACGGTCGATCTTGCAGGTCATCTCTTCGTGGGTAAATTTCATGCCGCCCATGTAGGTTCTGGCTTTTGTCACTTCCGCCTTTGTATAATGCTCCGCGAGGTATTGGACAGGGGTTTTATCAAAATCAAGCGCCTCGGCGTAATTCTGCGGCATAAAAGCGGCAATGATGTCCTGTCGGTCTTTCAGTTCGTTCCATAAGAGATGAAGCAGGGTTGACTTACCGGCACCATTTTTTCCGATGATGCCGATATGCTCGTTTCCGGCAGCATAGAGCCGGAGATTTCGGGATAAAACCCGCTCTCCGACACATAATCTGTCCAATGAAAAATCAAGCACCGTTTTGCCGGGCGGCAGCTTTATGGATTCGTTAAATCTTGCCAAGATTGCTTCCTCTTCCTGCGGGAAATCTTGAAAGTTTTCTTTTTCCTTTTCAAAGCGTTTTTCCATGGATAGAAGCGCGTGCATTTTCTTTTTCAGTGCGCTTCCGGCAGCAGGGTTCTGTCTGGAAATGGCGGTCTGTTCGTGATCGACACGGTTATAAATTCTCCGCCATCGTTCCATTTGTTTGTCATAGTCCTCCCGTTGTTTTTTTGCTACCTGTTCCTGATGATCGAACAAACTGCGCCTGCGTGACAGATACTCGCGGTAAGGACAGCGGGAGACGGTAATGCGGCACTTTGTTTTACGGATGATCTGCTCCATATGCACGATCACGTTCGCCGTGTTTTCGATGAGAGTCTCGTCATGCGAGATGTACAGGATGGGCAGTCTGCTATCCGCAATAAAGGATTCAAGCCATTGTAATGTGGGAATATCCAGATCGTTTGTGGGTTCGTCAAGAAGCAGGATATCCGGTTCTTCCATCAGTAATTTTGCAAGGTGTACCTTTACTTTTTCGCCGCCTGACAGCGTGGCAAGCTTCTGATCGGATAGAATGAGTTCAACGGATAATCCCAACTTTGCCAGCGTATCGATGTGCATATAATATTCTGAAGATTCAAAAAATTCATACAGCGAAAAAGTATCATAACTCTCATCCATGACTTGCGGGAGATAGGCGATTTTGCTTTTTGTAATGATGTCACCGGAACAGTTGCAATAATCCTCTATGAGATTCCGGTCATAAATAAACTTTAAGAGAGTGGATTTTCCGTTCCCTTCTTCCCCGATGATGACCGCTTTTTCGCCGCGGTTTAAGGTAAAAGAAAAATTATCCGTTATCGATCTTCCGTCATTTTTGAGATTAATCGTGATATTTTTTAACTCTAACATGAAACACCTCCCAGCTTCCGATAAAATGAAAAACGGTTCCGTTTCCGATAGCGAATCAAGCCATATCGAAAATGGAACCGTCCATTACGTGCATACAAATATCAGAAATATCCGGGAAAAGCACATGCGGATATCAAAAAAATTCCGATAGAATAAAAAAGCAGCGCAACAAATGATGAACTGTCATAAGACAGCGAGTAATCCAAATTTCAACAGCAAAACAAGTCCGGTATGCGTTCAGCATTCCTGCGGACAAAAGCGATTCACTATCTGTTTATTTGAATTACTTTGTATACATTGCCGCACCCCTTTTCGTATTGATGTTGCTATATTATCATAAGGGTCATAGTACGTCAAGAATTTTTGAATGGATTTTGTCATAAACGGGAAAAGAGCAAGAGAGATCAAGATAAAAAGTTTCTCATCGTTTATAATACAAATATAACAAACATATGGAGGGATCAGATTCATGCAGGAATGGCAGAAACAAATTCAAGACATGATCGAAGAAATTGATGTATGTATTAAAAATCGGGATGACGAAACGTTGATACTCAAAAATCTTTCAAGGAAGTTAGGATATTCAGAATTCCATGCTTCGAGGAAATTCAAAGAAATATCAGGAATGCAGTTCAAGAATTATCTACGGTATAGGCGGTTGGCGTTCGCGTTAAAAGAAGTACGGGATACGGAATGCAGTTTATTGGATATTGCGTTGAATTATGGTTTTTCTTCGTATGAAGCGTTTTCCCGTGCATTTAAGGGGGCTTATGGAATGACGCCGTGCGAGTATCGGCAGCACCCGATCCCCGTTGTGCTTCGCACGATGATCAAACCGTTCGACAGCTATCTGGTAGGAAGTGGTAAAATGGGAACGGAGGAGCCTGTGGAGGACGTGAAAATATATGCGGTTACCATTCCGGCTCATAAGTTTCTGCATATCAGAAATTGTGAGAGCGTCGGATATTGGGATTTTTGGCAGAAGCAAAGCCTCATACCGGGACAGGATTATGAAACAATCTGTGGTTTGCTCGATAGTATGAAAAGCAAACTGGATGATATGGGTGGAAGTGACGCGAACAGCGGAAGCGGTCAGATCATGGGGTATCTCAATGAACCGACCGGGCGCAACTGCAGCTGGGGAATTCCGCTTGCGGAATGTTACGGTGTAAGGCTTCCGAGTGATTATCAGGGGGAAGTACCGTCACAAATGCTTTTGATGGATGTACCCGAGGGTGAGTACATTGTTTTTGAGCATGGGCCATTTGATTATGAGAATCAAAACTGCGGTGTAGAGAAAAAGTTGGATGAAGCAATGGCGTCCTTCGATTATGCGGCGAATGGTTATCAATTGGATGCGTCTGACGGAAGGATCATGTACCTTTTTCATGACCCCCAGCGATATTGGAAATATATCAGACCGGTGAAAAGATTGGGATAAGGGAAAATGCCCGTACTTATCGTGTATTTGAGTAGAGCCGAGGATTTGTTGGCGCCGTGAAGTCTCGCGGACCCTGGGAAATCAGAGTCTGCGGGACTTTATTTGTTTTTAAGAAATACTTTACAAAATCATTAGCACTCACCTCTTGACAGTGCTAACAATCAGTGGTAATACATAGGTATCTTAAGAAACGGAGGCGATTAGTAAAACGCACAAATACTTCCGATTATGGTAAAAATAAAGAAAAAGCATCACAGAATGGAGGAAAGACTTATGTTAATGCCCAGTTTATTCAGAACAAACGGATTAGACCGCGTCCTTGGAACCTCGTTAGGAGGCGGACGCGAGATGATGAGTACGGATGTCAGGGAGACGGAAAACGGATACGAGGTGATCATGAATCTTCCGGGATTTACGAAAGAGGATGTGAAGGGAGAGATCAAGGACGGCTATCTCACCGTTACCGCCACCACCAATACAAGCAAGGACGAGAAGGATGCGGAAGGAAAGTATATCCGCAGGGAGCGATACAGCGGTTCCTGCAGCAGAAGCTTTTATGTCGGTGAGGAGGTAACGCAGGACGACATCAAGGCGAAGTTCGAGGATGGGACGCTGAAGCTGACGATCCCGAAAAAAGAGTCGCAGGTGAAAGAAGAACAGAAGCGTTATATTGAGATTGAAGGATAAGGAGGAAAAGGCGTATGTGGATGCCTGCATTATTTGGAGAAAGTTTGATCGATGATTTCTTTGATGAGTTTTTTGACGATTTTAGCGGACGTACGCGTGTGAGTGCAAAGCCGGAAAGCAAAAATCCAAATCCGGCATACGGTTCTCAGGCAGATCAGTTGATGCGTACCGACATCAAAGAGACCGAGGAGCAGTATATTCTGACGGTGGATCTGCCGGGGTTCAAAAAGGAAGACATTCAGGTGGCGGTAGAAAATGACTGCCTGACGATCACCGCGCATAAGGGACCGGAAAAAGAAGACGTTAAGTACCTGCGGCGCGAGCGGTATGCGGGCTCTCTGCGCAGAGCCTTTTACGTAGGCGAAGGCGTGGAGCAGGAAGGCATGAAGGCGCAGTTCCAAAATGGCGTACTGCGGCTTACCCTTCCGAAGCAAAAACCGCAGAAGGTGGTAGAGGAAAATAAGTATATCGCGATCGAGTAGGTAAAATGCATGATCCTGCGGAGTGCACATGGAAGAAACAAGTGCGGCAGGAATGTAAAATAAGAATGCGCCCCCCGTAAAGGTCAGAGTTGAAACATGGTCTTTGCGGGGGCGTCTGGCTCTCTCAGGGGGGATTGCAGCACATCCAGTCCCCTCTGGCAGGTATGAGTGTCCGGCTTCTGTATCACTTTTGATGGTTCTGTTCCTGATATTTGCGAAGCTGCGCTTTTAATTGCTCCAGTTCGGCTTCCTTTGCGGCGAGAGCATTATCCTTTTCCGCGAGAGCATTATCCTTTTCCGCGAGAGCATTAT
>CAMWSU010000107.1 GCA_947176965.1 uncultured Lachnospiraceae bacterium
GGATTGTATCTTATTTTGTATTTAATTGTGCCGGCGATACCGGTTGCGGTTGCAGTAATGTTGTCTCTGCTGATACCGGAGCAGGAGGGACGGTTTGCCGGAATATCGGCGCTTTTGGGAATCGCTGCGTTTGTATGGTGGCTGGCGGGATGGAAGATTGTCCTGAACATGAAGAAGAAGTCCATGGCGAAAAAGCTGGATGAGGCGGGATTTGTCAGAAATCATACGTTTAACAGCGATAATTCCACGATCGTGATCGACGCGCAGCACGGGGATATTGCACTGCTGTTCTGCATGAATCCGTCAGTGATCCAGATCGCTTCCATGCAGAAGATCACGCGCGCGTGGGTGGATGACGGCGCGCACGGATCAGGGTTCATGAGAGGATCAAGCTGCGTCCGGTTTTGCTTTGAACTTGACGGTGTGACGGTGAAAGTCAATACGTTCACATCCAATAAGAGATGGCGCATGGACAGCAATTACATATTAACGGGTATTTCCAAAGCGGATATGATGGTGAACGTCATCAACAGCGCAAAGCAGGGGCAGCAGGCAGGATGATAGGATACATCGGGGGAAACAATGGGACTGATCAGTAAGCTGAGAGCAAAAATTTTTGATAAGTATTGCACGAGGTGTCAGCATGAGATGAATGTGACGGCACAGTGGCTGTATGCGCTGCCTGACATGAGAGTCGGCCATTATGTGCGTCATGAGGATGCGGCGTATTATAAAAAGCATCTGGTTGCGATCCGTCAGAAATCGCAGGTTCCGGCGGGAATGTACGCCTGCAACCTGTATGTTTATCAATGCCCGCAGTGCGGTCATCGGGCGGTCAAGCTGATGGTGTTTTTGCCGGTGCGCGAGGAAGAAAAGGTCGAGCAGGGGCTTTATTTTGATAACGGCGAGATGGATGACTTTGTATTTGGGACACGGAACGGATAAATTCATAGGAAAAGGGGTGCGCCATGGATGACAGAGTGAAGCAGGAACTAAAGAAGCTGGTGACACATAATATTTATGCGGAGGCAATGGGGATCGAGCTGTTGGAGCTGCGTCAGGGCTACGCGCGCGGGCGGATGCCGTACCGTTTGGAGAATGCCAATCCGTACGGATCGCTGCACGGCGGTGCGTTGTATTCACTGGCGGATATTATCTGCGGTCTGGCGGCATGTACATACGGATATTATTCCTCGACGATCGAGGGCAGCATGCATTATGTCCGCCCGGCGCTGAATACACGCTATGTGATCTGTGAAGCGCATGAGCTTCGCCAGGGAAGACAGGTGTCCGTCTATGAAGCGCGGCTGACGAATGATGAGGGGCTGCTGCTGGATACCGCTGAATTTTCATTTTATATGTTGGAGAAAGAAGTATAAAAAAGAATGGCGCAAAAGAGCGCGAAAATTCCTATAAGATGAAAAAAGAAGGAGGAATAGGACATGGGAGAGGTTCGTACAATACCTGCAAGAGAGGAAATGAATGTACAGGATACGTGGGCGCTGGAGGATCTTTATGCGACCGACGAGGCGTGGGAAGCGCAGATAAAGGAAATAGAGCAGAGCGTGGGTAAGCTGTCCGCTTATGAGGGAAAGCTCGGCACATCCGCGGAGGAACTGCTTGCTTTTTTACGAGCCCAGGACGATATGGAGTGCATTTTGGAGCGACTCTATGTATATGCAAATGAGAAGCTGCATCAGGATATGAGTGTGTCAAAATATCAGGGATATACGACGCGGGCACAGGCGCTTGTCGTGCAGATCAGCGGCGCGAGTTCGTTTGCGGATCCGGAGATCCTTGCCATTCCGGAAGAGACACTCGCGGGCTTTTTTGCGAGCTGCCCTGAGCTGGAGCATTACCGGCTTTTGATCGACCGGATTTTATATGCAAAAGAGCATACGCTTTCCCCGAAGGAGGAAGCGATTCTTGCCAAAGCGCAGGAGATGGCAACTGCGCCCGATGATGTTTATTCCCTGCTCACGGATGTCGATCTGCGTTTCGGAACGATCAAGGATGAGAACGGGAATGAGACGGAGCTGACCGATATTAATTATGTGAGTATGCTGATGAGCACTGACAGACGTGTCAGAAAAGATGCGTTTGAGACGCTGTATCAGGTGTACGATCAGTTTAAGAACAGCATTGCCGCCATGTTCCAGGCAAATGTGAAAAAGGCGCGTTTTTATTCCGGTGTAAGGAATTATGCTTCTTCCATGGAAATGTCGCTCGACGGCAGCCGGATTCCGGTCAGCGTGTACGAGAGCCTGATCGAGGCGGTTCATACCGCTCTGCCGGATATGTATCGCTATGTTGCATTGCGCAAGCGCGTGCTCGGCGTGGATGAGCTGCATATGTACGATGTGTATGTACCGATCGTAAAAGATTATGACATGAATGTCACATTCGAGGAAGCAAAGGAACTTGTCTTAAAGGGACTCGCACCGATGGGGGAGGAATATTTATCCCATCTGCGGGAGGGCTTTGAGAATCGCTGGATCGACGTATATGAGAATAAAAATAAGCGCGGCGGCGCTTACTCATGGTCCGCTTACGGGGTGCATCCCTATGTTCTGCTGAATTATCAGGGAAAACTGGATGATGTGTTCACGTTAGCACATGAGATGGGACACGCGCTGCACAGCTACTATTCCAATGGGACGCAGCCGTATACGTATGCAGGCTACCGCCTGTTTGTGGCGGAGGTGGCTTCCATCTGTAACGAGTCGCTTCTGATCCGCTATTTGCTTGAACAGAGCAAGGATAAGCAGGAGAAGTGCTACCTGCTCAATCATTTTCTGGATCAGTTCAAGAGGACGCTGTTCAGGCAGACGATGTTTGCCGAGTTCGAGATGATGATGCACCGCATGTATGCGCAGGGCGAGGCATTAACGGCGGAGCGTATCTGTGAGGTATATATGGAATTAAATAAGAAGTATTTCGGTGACGATATGGTATCCGATCCGCAGATCGCGCTCGAGTGGGCAAGGATTCCGCATTTCTATACAGAGTTCTATGTCTATCAGTATGCGACCGGTTTTGCCGCGGCAATTGCGCTTTCAGATAAGATCTTGAGAGAGGGTGAGTCTGCGGTGGAGGCATACAAGAGCTTCTTGAAGGGCGGCTGCTCCAAGGATCCGCTGGAGCTGTTACAGATGGCAGGGATCGATATGAGTAAGCCGGAGCCGGTGAAAAGCGCATTGAAGCTGTTCGGTGAGCTGGTAGCTGAACTTGAGGGGCTTTTAGTGTAATAAATAGAGAGATGTCCGGTGCGCCTTTGCATTGTGCAAGGGCGCATTTTTTGTGTTTTATTCCCTCATAACAATAGGTTCAGAACAACAGAACTACGAAATGCTTGACAAACAAGGAAAATGTAGTACACTAAAATTAATTATGCAGAAAAGCCGTGTGTTTACGAAGATTTATCAGGGGCAATGATGGTGGGATGAAAAATAAATGATATTTGTAGGTGTAGTGTAAAGAAAAATACAGGAATAAGCTCTGGATGAAAAGCTGGTAATAGAGGAGGAAATTTTTATGAAACGAATGAACAAAGCAATCTGCTGCCTTGGCGCAGCGCTTATGATGTTTTCGGCTTTGCCGCCGAATACTGTACATGCAGAGGATACGTTTACTTGTGGTGCATGGGTTAATATTAGCGTAACACCGGAGTGTAGGACACCGATGTGTGACGGAACACGTTTGGGTCTGTACGTTAAATATCAGCGCAAAAAAACATGTACATACACTAATACGGGATATACCTTTGAGATTCCTGACACTTATGTAGAAGATAGAGGGTGCTGCTAAACTGGATGATATCCAGGACTTATTCCGGATGAAATATTTATGGAGAGGAGATTTCTATGGAAAAGTGGAAGAATAGAGTTGTGGTGTCTGTGCTTGTTGCTATCATGCTGGCGAGCTGTGTGGGCTGCACAACAAATGGGGTGGACAAAGAGACCGAGGGACAGTCGCAGGAAAATGTGTCGCGGGATGATGGTGCGGGCAACATGCAAGGGAACGGTATTGAGGCGGAGGAAAATAATTCGTTTGAGCATGGGGAATACCCTGAGCCGGTTTTGTTTAACGGAGAGTGCGTGTTTGCACATGAGGTATGGCGGAAAGACAAGACACAAATTCAGAATCCGGGTGGTATTTTATGCGACGGAGAGAGTCTGCTGGTCTGCGATATGGGGAATCATTGTGTCGTGCGTCTGACAACGGACGGAGACTTTGTAGAAAGCTATGGAGAACTTGGTTCTGAGCCGGGAAATTTTGTGACACCGACAGCCATTCTTCTTTATGAAAATGAAATTTATGTGCTGGATTCCGGAAATATGCGGATTCAGGTGTTTGATACAGATATGGCGTATGTCAGGGAAAATCTGTTTGAGGGAGGTGAGCTTCCAAGCAATGGGAAATATCGTGATATGGCGATTGCCGGGGACGGCACGATTTATGTTGCTGCGGATTCTTCTTATGGGGACGGCATGAGTCTTTTCTATATTGAAGGAGGTGAACTTTGTGTTGTTTCCGGTGGAGTGTTAGGATATTTAGCGGAGCAGGATGGAACTGTATATGCGGCGAATATGTACTTGTTTTACAGAGACAATAAGGGATATGGATGGAAGCCGGGGGAGAACTGGATTTATCAGGTGGATAGAACCGGATTGCAGAAGATTTGCGAACTTCCTTACATGTATGCGCCCGCCGATCTGCTCGTATGGAATGATGCGATATATACGATATCGACGGTATGGGGACAGATGAATCGTATATCGATGGGAGGGGAACTGCTTGAGGAGCTTCTTACGGAACAAGAGGCGCAGTCGGTAGGCATGTATTTGTGCATGCAGGATGAGAATACGTTCTACTTGACCGAGCCGGAAGGGGCTATTTGGAAAGTGTTCCGCACGGAAGAGGAAGATTAGGCGAATTTGGATGTCCATAGGGATTACTGAGAGGTATAAGGGATAATATGAAAGGAAATGAACTTTATAAAAAAGTCAGGCTGGTTATTCTTGTCCTTGCACTTATATTGGTCGTCATGGCTGCAGAATATTGGTTTTTGGTTGGCAGACAGAAAAACGAGGAGCAGACGGCCGGTAATGTGGATTACCAAAAAATTTCCGTGCGTTATGGGGATACGGTTGAGCAGATTCCTGTGCGGCAGGCGGGCGGGCAGGAAGTGGTCACACTGCCGTATGGTCAGACGGTCACATTGGTGGTGTATCTGTCAGAGGCATGCAAAACCTGTGTGGATTCGCTTGCGGAGTATGAGAGAATTTCCGGTATTTTAGGACAGGAAAATATCAGCTATCTGTTTCTTTTTTCTGACCGGATACCGGCGTCGATCGCAGAGCAGTATGGGGTCCCGCTGGAGCAGTGTTATACCGTTGATGATTCCGTGGAACTGGCTCTTTCGACACCGACGTGGATTTACTTAAATAGCGACGGCAGGATTGAAATGGTTAATTCGGATGATGAGCTTGTTTTAGAAAAGATTCTGAAAAGCGGATATGTTTCGAACGAGCAGCTTCAGGAGAACGCACGGAATTATTTGATGGGACATTATGCTGATGCGGATGATGAGAAACCGGTATTGTTTTATTTTTCTATGCAGGGATGTATGGATTGTGCTACGGCGGACGAGATGATCGCGGAACAGAAGCTGGAGGAGCAGTTTGAGATCATTCGGGTGTATACGGAGGATGCGGATGATCTGGGGTTGATCACGGATCGGATGCAGTTGTTCCGTCGGGTGTTCGATATCAATTGGTATCCGAGCTTCCTGCTGGTACGGGAGGACAATGCCGAACTGATCGTGGAGTACAGTTTGGAGGCATTGCAGGAGAGTCTGCTGCGGGAAGCGGGGGTGCCAGGGGAAGAAGAGGTACAGGAAAGATAAATGGGGAATAAGCTCTGAATAGGAAGCTGATAATAGAGGAGGAAATAAACCATGAAACGAGTGTACAAAGCAATCTGCTGTCTCGGAGCAGCAATTATGATGTTTACGGTTATGCCAAAGAATGTACATGCCGCAGATGAGTTTTCCTGTACGGCATGGATCACCGATAGCGTAACACCGGAGTGTAGAACACCGATGTGTGATGGAACGCGCTTGGGCTTATATGTCACATATAAGGTTCATAAGAATTGTACCTACTTAAATACCGGAGAAAAGTTTACCTTGTCAGATACTCGGGTAGAGGATAGGGGATGCTGTTAAACTAGTTGATATTCAGAGCTTATTCCAAATTGTAAGATGTTACTTGTTTTTGTGCAAAATAATTAAAAAAGTATAGAGAGGTTTTTATGAAAAGCAGACAGAGTGGAATTTTGTTATTTATGATCGCTGTTATAACGTTGACTGGTTGCGTAGGTTGTGGAAAAAGGGAGACAGGAAAAAAGGAAGAAGGGCGGACGCAGGAAGTTGCCTCTCAGAGCGGCGATGGCAGTGGTGTGCAAGGGGACGGTGTTGAGACAGGAGCAGATGATTCCTTTGCGGGCGGCGAGTTTCCGGAACCGGTTCCTGTGTTTGTCGAAAATTCGTATGGCTATGAGGTATGGAAGAAAGAGAAAACACAGATTCGGATGCCGGGTGGTGTTCTGTTTGACGGGAAGGATTTGCTTGTGTGCGACATGGGAAATCATTGCGTTGTGCGTCTGACAACGAACGGAGACTTTGTGGAAAGCTATGGGGAGCTTGGATCTGAGGAAGGGAACTTTGTCACGCCGACAGCCATTCTTTTTCATGAAGATGAGATTTATGTACTGGATTCCGGGAATATGCGCATTCAGGTATTTGATACGGATATGAATTATAATAGGGAAATTTGGTTTGAAGGAAGTCCGCTGCCAAGCGACGGTAAGTATCATGACATGGCGATTGCCGGAGACGGTACGATTTATATTGCGGCAGATGCTTCTTATGGCGAGGGGACGAGTCTCTTCTACATCGAAGGGGGAGAACTTTGCGTTGTTTCCGGAGGGGCGTTCGGATATTTGGCAGAACAGGGAGGAATGGTATACGCAGCGGATAACTACCGGTATTACAAATATGAGAAAGGATATGGATGGAAGCCGGGAGAGAATTGGGTTTATCAAGTGGACAGAACCGGGTTGGAGAGAGTCTGTGAACTTCCTTATATGTATGCTCCGGTTGATTTTGTCATAATGGATGATGTTTTATATACGTTATCGCCGGTTTGGGGAAAAATGAACCGAGTGTCGATGGATGGGGAGCCATCAGAGACCATGTTTTATATAGAAGAGGTGCAGTCGCATGCGATGTATTTGTGTGTACAGGATGAAAATACATTTTATGTGGCTGATACGCAGGGATTTCTATACAAAGTTTTTCGCACGGAAGGAGAAGAATAGATCGTGTTTTATCTCAGCAATATCAGGGAAAGCTTACAATATCATAAAGTGATCAATCTGATCGTTGTGATCACCTTAGCGATCGGGATGCTGTATCCGCTTGGCATGGCGACCATTATCAAAGAAATCATTTACGATCGGGAGCTGTGTAAATACGAGGATGCCGATCAGCATATGATTGTGGATTGCTTTGATACGCTCGTGCCATTAGATGATTATCGGGATAAGATGTCCTGGCTGGAGGAAAACGGGTTACAGTACGGGTTTATCACTTATTATACAACCACGATTTATGTAGATGGAAGCTTCCGCCAGGGCGGTTTTTCTTCCTACACGGATGTGTATTTGGAGCAGGAAGGTTATCGGCTTGTTGAGGGACGACTGCTGACGGAGGAAGAACAGGAACAGGGCGCGCCCTACTGTCTGTGCGCATGGGGAGGAAATCGGAGGATTGGCGATATCATTAATGTCATGGGAAATGAACTTGAGGTCGTCGGTATCGTTCAGTGTCCCATGATGTTTGGTGGGATCATGGTATCGCAGAACTGGCTGTTTCAGGTGATCGGAAGCAGTCTGATCCAGTATCGGGTGAGTATCTATGCACCGGAAGGCTTTGGAGACATCACGCAGGGGCATATAAGGAGGAATCTTTCTCTTGGTGAGATCCGCGCTATCACGCACGGGGAAGAGATTTATGCGGAATATTATGATTCCATTGATAAGCAGATCGGAAAAAGGCTGTATTCCAGTCTGATGGTTCTGCTCCCGGCGATATGCAGTATGGTGGCAATCCTGCTCGGAAAGGTCATGGAGCAAAAATATCAGATCGGGCTGAGGATGGCGCTCGGCGCATCGAAAGCACAGACGATTCTCGAAATCTTTTTGGAAAATTTTTTCCTGTTCGTAGTGGCGTTCTGTGTAGATATGGTGTTGTTTATTCCGGTAAAAAGAATTTCCTATTTGATCACTACGTACCCGGGTATGGCGCTGACAGCGATGTTTTTATTGTTTGGAGCGGTGGCTGCCGCGTTGATCAGCATTGCGATCGTGGCGGTGCTTGTGGGGAAAAAACAGGTATGTGAGATATTAAAGGAGAGTCAATGAGATATTCGGCTGAAAAGGCAGGATTTCACTTTATACATAATAAAGGAAAATACAGCGTGTTGATCTTGGTCTATGCGATCAGTATAACAGCTTTTATGAGCTGCTTAAACCTGTCGCTGTCCTGTGCGGGTCAATTGCAAGCAATCCGAAATCAGACGAAAGCAGAGGATGTGGAGCTGAGCTTCTCGGGTGCGTTCGGACAGGAATATGCAATTACGCCGCAGGATATCAAGGACTATCCGGAGATGGGGGAAAAGCTGTTTTACTTCCCGTATCGGGACAGCTATACAATGGACAGTGACTGGAATGAATACCGCTATCACTGTTGCTTTTTAAGTGATGCTGCTTTTGTGAAATTGTTTGGAATGGAGAGGGAAGCAGGAGCGGTTTATATCGGACGGGATGCATATGAAACGCTGAACGGGTTAAAGGCGCGTGCGGCGCTGCAAAACGAGCATGATTATCTGTCCTACTATTTTGAGGGTGATACAGCGTATCTTGGGGAGCAGCAGGTCGTTGACCTTTCAAAGGTGCATTTGCTTGACGAGGCACAGGGTGGTATCTGTCTGAATTCTTCCATGCCGATGTTTTCAATGGGGGAAGATCAGATCAGTCTGTCGGATTGTCTGATCCTGTCGCTTGAGATGATGGAGAGGATGGAGGATGAGGATGCGATAGCGCCTGTGATGGTCAACAAATGCGTGATCGCAAGTTATCAGGGAGAACGGAATGATGAAAACGTCACCGAGCTGATGGCGTTTTGTCGATTTTTAGCGGAACGACATCCGGGAATTCAGTACGGGATATCGGATCGTGTGCTGAGCTTGGAAAAATCTGCTTCGGATCTGATGATTCCTTATCAGTCCTTACTGCTTGCGGCAGTCTCTATGCTGCTTATCATCATGACCGGAATGATCGGGGTTTTTATTTTAATCCTGCACAGGAGAAAAAAAGAACAGGCGGTGTCGCTTGCTTATGGCGCTACGAAAAGTCAGATCTTCTTAGAGGTGTTTTGGGAGGTCTTTCTTTGCTTTGCCGCGGGCGGACTGCTTGCGGGGGCGGCGGCGTGGTATGTGACGCCGCGGCTTCGTATCGCAGGGATTGGTCTCACGGGAGCATGGCATGGTCTTACCGTGTGGTGCGCGGTGGGGATCACGCTCGCGGAGGCGCTCAGTATCAGCGGGATCGCGCTTGCTGTTGTAGGGCGTGAGAATGTGGCGGGAACATTGAAGGAATTGTAGGGCAGGAGAATGTGACGGAAAGCGTTGAAAGAGCTGTAGGGCGTGAGCGTGTGGCGGCACATGAAAGGTGCTGCAGGATAGAGCTGTTGGCAGCAGGCATGATTTGTGTGGATCATGATTAGGAGGAAATGAAATGAGAAGAAGTGTAAGGAAATGGATTTGTTGTTTGGGAGCAGTAGCTATTGTGCTTGTGGCGGATATGGGAGCAGTACATGCGGCGGCTGAGTATGCATGTGGAGGGTGGATTATTGATGAGTACAGGGAAGAGTGCAGAACGCCTGTCTGTGACGGGGTACGCCTTACCAATTATATCACTACAAAGCGACACAAGAATTGTGTGTATGTAAGCGCAGGGTATTCGTTCACAATACCAGATACTTATGTGGAAGAAAAGGGCTGCTGTCCAAGAAATGTATGAGTTTGGAGAGGTATGGAGTTGAGATATTCGGTAGAAAAAGCATGTTTTTATTTTCGGCAGTATCTCGGGAAATATAGTCTGTTGATATTGATTGATGCAGTCGGCATGGCTATTCTTATAAGTTGCCTGAACTTGTCGTTGTCTTGTGGGGAACGATTGCGCGTCCTTAAAAAGGAGATGAAAGAAGAGGGGATTGAACTGGACTATTCTATGTCAAATGCATCTGCAGGATATCCAATCACGCCGCAGGATATTCGGGATTACCCCTTAATAGAAAAGAAATTGCTTTATTTTCCATATCGATACAGTCAGTGCGAGGATTGTGATGGCAACGTATATAGCTATCAATGCTGCTTCTTAAGCGATGCAGTGTTTGAACAGCTTTTTGGAATGGATCGTGAGGCTGAAGCGGTTTATATTGGCGATGGTGCGTATGATACGCTGAATAGAATAAAGGAGCGTGCTGCTTTGCAGAACGAGTATGATTTTTTCTTGTATTACCATTTTGAGGATGATATTGCTTATCTCGGTGAAGAACCAATAGTTGACCTGTCTCAGGTTAAGCGGCTTACTGAGAAACAAGCAGATATTTGTTTGAATTGTCCGGATGGCTTTTTCGAAATAGGGGCGCAGGTCAGCTTGTCGGATTGTTTAATTCTTCCACCTGAGATGATGGAAAATTTAGATTTTGAAACGGGTGCCATGCCATATAAATGTGTGATTGCCATCTATCAAGGGGGGCAGGCGGATGAAAATATCTCTGAGCTGTTAGGGTTTATCCGCTTTTTATCAGAGCGGCATCCGGAGCTGCAATATGATATATCGGATCGGATTTTAGAATTGGAGCAGGCAGCTTTGGATCTGATGATTCCCTATCGATCCTTGTTGCTTGCGGCAATATCCATGCTGCTCATTATCATGACCGGCATGATCGGCAT
>CAMWSU010000108.1 GCA_947176965.1 uncultured Lachnospiraceae bacterium
CATATCCGCCAGTTCCCGGTCATGCGTCACCATGACGATCGTCGTACCCTCTTTGTTCAGTTCCCGTAAAAGCCTCATGATCGCCTGACCGTTTTCATGATCCAGATTTCCGGTTGGCTCATCTGCCAGCAAGGTCTGAGGGCTGTTTGCCAGCGCACGGGCAATCGCTACCCGCTGCATCTCTCCGCCGGAAAGCTTTGACGGATGCGATTTGTATTTTGCTAAAAGACCTACCCTGTCAAGCAGCGCCATCGCTCTCTTTCTTCTCTCCCGGCTCCCGACCCTCGCATATCCTAACGGCAGCTCGACATTCTCCACTGCCGTCAGCTCCTTTGCCAACTGGAACGATTGAAACACAAACCCGATATTGCGGTTTCGAAACCTTGCCAATTCCTTTTCCGTAAATCCTGTCACCGGCGTTTCATCATAGAAATAGACACCGCCCGTCTGCCGGTCCATTCCTCCCATAATGTTTAAGAGCGTGCTTTTGCCGCATCCCGATGCCCCCGTCACAGCAACAAACTCACCTTTTTCGATCTGTAGGGAAATGCCCTTTAGCGCCTCTGTCCTGCTGCCGCCCTTTCCATATTCCTTTACAATCTCCTCCATTCTGATCATCGTAGACATTTATGCATCCTCCTTTAAGGTTGCCGCAACATTCCTTGCCTTGATCTCATGCATACCCGCCAAAACGGAGAATACACTGAACAAAAACGCCACCGCAAACACAATTCTGATCCCGGCACCATTCATCCTGAGCTCTCCCTGATAGAGAACCATCCTTCTTAACCAGGGCGAAATCAATATTCCAAGAACGCCTCCTGCTGCCAGAACGATCATCGCCTCCGCGATCGTCTCCACTGTGATCCGGCGCATGGTAGAGCCGTAAGCAACCGACACCGCAATCAGATGGCGGCGTTTATTTAGGAGCAGGAACATGGAGCCCATGCAGCCCACCCCCGCAAGCAGAAGCACACTGACTGCCGCCATCATCCACCGATCCATATCATAACGAAAATCGTCCAATTGTCTTTTTAATTCCTTATATTCATCCTGTACGATGAAGCAGCCGGTACTGGTTGTCGCTTCATTGATCTCCCGAAGCTGACTGGAAATCAGATCCTCCCTCCAATTCGCATTGCGATAGCGGTAGAACAAAAAGCTCCGGTATGGATTCCCCTCTCCGCTATCCGGCATGGTATCATACGCATCCTCCACCGGAAAAATGAGCGCATACGTCATGCTTGGCATGTATTCAGGGTCGTCGTCGGTGGGCAGCAGGGCATCCTCCACGACCTCATAGGAATAAGCTTCTCCCGCTACAAACAAGGTTTCTCCCTCAATATACATTTCTTCTCCTTCAATATAAAGAAAAAAGGAGAGATCATCCTTGAACTTTATCATCTCCGCCGCCGCAAGCAGCGTGTCGTATGCCTGCTTTCCCACATAGATGATGCCTTCCCTTCTCGGAATATGATAGAGTTCGTCGAACAGGGCGTCATTCATAAAATAAACGTCCAAATTCCTCATCATCGCATCATCTTCTGACTTAAAATAACCAAATGCGCCTCCATACATCTCCGCAAACAGCATCTCCAGATCTTCATAGGTCTCATCCGTGCTCAGTCGCAGATAGGTATCATAGGAAATGCCATATCCATACTCACTTATGCCGTTGATCTCTGTCACCGGAATCAGGCTTTCCATACTATTTTTCTTACTCTCGGAAAGAAGCTCCCTGCTCGTCATGCGAAAGTTCATGCAGATGATAAAAAGCCCTGCCCCCAGCATAAAATGGGCGGCGATCACAAGATACAGCAGCCAGCTATGACAAAGATTGCGTAAAATCCTTTTCATGGAATATCTCATAACAACCTCTCCCACCTTATCCTTTCAACAGCAGCGCAACGTTTTGTTTCCGAAAACCTATCAAAAGAACGGCACTGTCAACTAAGATCACAAAGACCACCCCTCCGGTTCCGACCTGCACGATCGTCCGAAGCAGCAGATGACTTCCGGTTCCCGCAACAATCACAGACAGACAGGGATACAGGACCAGCGCAATGAAAAAGGCGATCAGAACAAGCAGCAGATTGCGGACCACAGATTCCAGCCAGAGTACGGTACGGCCGGCGCCGAGCGCAATACGGACTGCCATATCATATCTCTCCCTTAAGATCATCCCGATAAACAATAACAGCATACTGAGCCCCGCAAATACGATCACGATCACTGCGCGCAGGATGCGGTATTTGTTGATCTTCCAAATGGAAGCATAATAGAGCTCCTCCTGCTCTTCTCCGGTCTGTGCCGAGAGCACACCGCCGTCCGTGTCCGAAAGCTCAAACAATTTCCTTGCCACCGCCATCGGTCTTACATTTCCTTCTCCGCAGGTGAGTACCTGATATTGCACCCATGAGCCAAAATCAGAATCCGTGGAAATAGCGGATGATGCATAGGGAATCAATATATTGCCATAAACTCTCGGAGCGCGCACGATCCCTTTTACCAGAAAGGCTTCTCCCAGAATCTCTATCGTATCCCCGAGCCGGATATTCCTTTCCCCAAATCCGGCACCGTAATTGAGCAGACACACTTTTTCACCGTCCGCCTCATAATCACTGTCTGAAAAAACCTCTCCGTCCATCAACTCCCAGCCGGCTAATGACAGATATTTTCTGCTGATTCCACTGATCCCGCAGGTATAAGACTGATCTCCCACATAAACGATCTCTGACCTGCTGAAAGAATACCCCGCCCATTCAAACAATCCTTCCCCCAGACAGCGGTCAATCGCCGCCTCGATCTCTTCTTCGTCCTTATAATTCATCAGATACTCGAACACGGATATACGGGATGCGTCCGGATACCTTGCTACCTCTCCATCCCGAATTACTTCGTTGATGTCATTGACAGCAAGTAAGGGGAACAGAAATCCGAGCACCAGCGCGATCACTAAAACGATACTGTTGTATTTATGATAAACAATGTGCTTCCACGCATGCTGAAAATGCAAGATCATACGATTCTCTCCAATACTGACAATTCTGAAAAACATGCAGAATGACTGTAAGTCATTCAGAAGAATCCGCTTACGGAACTTTTTACGTTTCAATCAATGCCGCCGCGCCTAAAATGCCTGCGGAATTTTCCAGTTGTGCGATTCCGATCTTCGGAATAAAGCTTTTTTCTCCTCCGAAGCAGTACTGTCTGACATGCTCGGAAAGCGGCTTCGTCAGAACTTCTCCCTGCTTACAGATTCCGCCGCCGAGCAGTACAATATCCGGTCGAAACAGGTTAACTGCATTCACGATTCCGTCTCCAAGATAGCGGACATAGCGCTCCACAACCGCCTGTGCACAGGCATCCCCCGCCTTCGCCGCATCAAACGCCGTCCTGCCGTCCACATTTTTCAAGTCTCCCCCGCACTGACTCCATAGTAAAGAATCGGAATTCTCCTTTGCCGCACGTCGGGTATCCCGTATTAACGCCGTCGCCGAGGCATATGCCTCCAGACATCCTCTCCTTCCGCAGGTACACGCTTCTCCGTCCTGCACAAGCATGGTATGTCCCAACTCCGCGCCGCCCGCATGCGCACCCTCAAAAATGCGTCCGCCTATCACAATGCCGCTCCCAACGCCCGTACCGAGCGTGATCAGCACACAGTTTGCGTACGCGCGCGCCGCACCCGCCTTTACTTCTCCGAGCGCTGCACAGTTCGCATCATTGGAAATGCGCACAGGCAGTTTCAGCTCCCTCGCCAGGCTTTCACCGAGTGGGACATTTTCCCACCCAAAATTATTGGAGTAAACCACAACGCCTGTCTTGGCGTCAACAGTTCCCGGTGAACCGATGCCGACGCCCGCGATCTGCGACTTCTCTATTTCATACTCCCATAGCAGCCTGTCCACAAGCCATGCCATATCGCGGATGACTTCCTGTGCCGGACGTTCGGCATGAGTCGGTATCTGCTTCTCCCAACGAATCTCATTTTCATCATTGACGATCCCCGCCTTGATGTTTGTTCCGCCTAAGTCAATGCCGATCCGATAACGCATATCGTTCCTCCCCCGCACCAAACCGTTTTCTTTATTTTACATCTTATTATAGTGCCTTTCCTATGGTTTTTCAACAGACGCGGAATTAAAAAAGGGGTAGCCATTCCACCCGCTTGGGTGTAAACTGGAGTTATATCAGGGAGGTTTTTTATGATCACGATCAGTTTATGTATGATAGTAAAAAATGAAGAGGTGCTCCTTGCGCGCTGTCTGGACAGTCTGAAAGACCTGATGGATGAGATCATCATTGTGGACACCGGCTCTGACGACCGGACAAAAGAAATTGCCGCGGCTTACACGGACAAGATTTATGATTATGTGTGGAACGATGATTTTGCGGCAGCGCGTAATTTTTCTTTTTCCAAGGCCGGTATGGATTATATTTACTGCGCTGATGCGGACGAGGTGCTCGATGAAGAAAACCGTGCCCGTTTCCGCGACTTAAAACGGGCGATGCTTCCTGAGATCGACATCGTACAGATGAAGTACGCGGGACAGCTCAATTACAATACCGCGTACAATTATGATGAGGAATACCGCCCCAAACTATACAAACGTCTGCGCGGCTTCTATTTTGACGGTCCGATCCATGAGACGGTGGTAACGGAGCCGGTCGTATTTGACAGCGACATCCGCATCCTGCATAAGCCGCATGACAGCCATACCGACCGTGATCTGCAAATTTTTCGGAAAACCTACGATGCGCCGGACGCTCCCCCCATGCCGAAGCGTCTTCTCTCCATGTATGCAAAGGAGCTGTTCATCTCCGGGACGGACGATCATTTTATTGACGCAATTCCCATTATGACGCGCCTTCTGTCAGAAGAGAACCGTTCCGCAGAGGAGCTTCTGACGATTAGTTGTGTGCTCGCGCATGCCTACCGCATCAAAAATGACGTTGCATCCTTTTTTAAGTATGCAATGAAAGCCGTTGTTTCCGGGAGCTGCAGTGAAATCTGCATGGAGCTCGGCACATATTATGAAGCGTGCAGCGACTTCAATGAAGCGCATATCTGGTATTATAATGCCGCCTTTGAGACAACGCCGATCTGTAATATCCATTTAGGCGGTGATGAAGCGCTGTTGGCGCTTGCTCGCGTGTTTGAAACCGTCGGACTTTCCGAGCCGGCCGCGGACTACCGCAGGCAGGCCGCGGAGTGGCATGTCTGACCGATACGACGGCACGCAGACATCAAATGATATACCCGCCCGCTAGCCCCTCTTATCCGGCGCGTGCTCTTCTCGTTCCTCCGCGGCATGATTCCGCATCAGCATGCCGCAGTCGTTTAGCAGACATTCCTCCATGCAATAGCGTTCCTCGATCACCTTTCCGTAGATCGGACAGGTGATCTCCCCCTCTTTGTGCTTTCTGCTCATGTTAATCTGTCCCTTTCCGTTCTTTCAGTGCGGCGGTCGGCTGCCGTCTTTCTAAGCTTCTGTACGCTGCGCCGAAACAGCGGCAGCATCGTATAGCGGAATGCACGCTTACTGTAAGCATAATTAATGACCAGCAGCGCGTCTTTCTCCGTCGCTAAGAGATTTCCCTGACAGTCCACATAGTATTTTTGCAGACTCACATCCCCCTGCGAAAAAAGGAACTGGCACAGGGCAAAGCAGAGGGATTTTCCATCGGGCTTATCCAAAAATTCCGCCTGCGGGCACAGCGCCTGCAGCTGCTCCTTTAACAGCTGCGCCTGCGCCGAAAAGCCGTTTTCCTCTATCACGATCCGCCTGATGACGCCGCGTGCTTTTTTCTCTGCCGCGATCAGCTCCGTAAGGCGGTCTTTCTTTGGTTCCAGTTCAAAAATGCGGTCTTCTCCGGCTTCTCCGCGAATGCCGTGCAGCGCATCGTCAAACGCCGCCATCGTCGTTTTGGCGCGGTTTTCCACGCCGTTATAAAGCCCTTCATACTGCATGTCAAACAGCGCGTCCAAAAAGCTCACATACATGCGCTCCAGCTTTTCTTCCGGCGTATATCTGGCAAAAAAATCAACCCAGTTCCGCCACGCGTAATAGGTCGGAAACGTATTGACCGTCTCCTTTTTGGCTCCCATGGCATGCAGCACGATGCTTTTTCCGCAGGAGGCGACACGATAGCCCGCCAGGTTGCAGCGCCATCCCCATTCCGTGTCATCCCAATAAAGGAAATTGTCCTCCGGCATCAGCCCGATCTCTCTGATCAGGCTGCTTCTGACCAGCACGGAGCATGCCGCTACCGCATCGGAATAGACCACGTCCGGCATCGTGCCGTCCTCCAAATGATTTAAGTATTTTGCTTCCACGCAGAACTCGTCAAAATCCACAATGATTCCGTACTGCTGTACATATTCGGGCGCTTCCATATGATCGACGCGCGAACCCGCCATACCGCAGTCGGGATGTGTATCCAAAAACTCCACAAGTACGCCGAGCGCGCCTTCGTCCACCAACACATCATTGTCCAGACACCACACATATTCGTGCCCGGCCTCAAGAGCCCTGCGGATACCCGTATTAAATCCGCCCGATCCGCCAAGGTTTTTCTCATTCACGAGCAGCGTAACCTGCCCATCAAAACGCACGCGCACCCGCTTCACGGAATCGTCCGAGGAGGCGTTATCCACCACATAAATCCGATAATCCGTATACTTTGATTCCAACACGGTCTGAATACATTCGCACACCATGTCCGCCTTATTGTAATTGCAGATCACAACGCCTACCCGTTCCATACCCGACTCCTTCATCATGCTAAGTATCCATACTGCCAACAACCCGCGGCAATCTAAAGTTCCATCACCTGCTGAACCTGCGCGCTTCCTACTGCCGTCTTCTCGATCTCATCATTAAAATCCGTCCGAAACGGCATCAGCGGAATCCCGGTATGCGTACCGAAAATATGCGGAATCCGATAGTTTGTCCACAGATAGCGCACATACAGCGGCTCGGGTACCTGTTCCGACCACACAAAGATCTTCTCTCCATCCACCTTGTACCGTGCAGGGTAAAAACGTTTATCCTCCCCCGCGATCTCAAAACCGTCCGAGCGCTTCTCCTCCGGCGTTAAGTCAGGTGCATCCATCTGTTCGCGCGCTTCCGTTGAACCTTCTGCCGGCACGGGCTGCTTTCCCCGCTTCCTCGGCATCACGACAATCCCTTCCTCTTCCAAAAGCTGCTTTTCCACAAACGGTCTGTCTACTACCGTGAAACCGCCGTGTGCGCAAGAGAACTGCAATTCGATTTTCCCGCAGCCTCCTGTTCCCTGTGCATCATGCACGATATGTTCACGGTAAATCGGCCCGAACGCATCCCGCGCGAGCATCCTGTTATACACATGACACTTCGCCTGATCTGCCAGACGTTCTCCGATCACACGCTTTCTGTGCGGATGAATCTCCGACCACTCGGAAAACTCTGCTGCTACGGCGATTCCCGTATTTTTCACAGTGCGGAACACACGGTACTGCGCTTCCCTGATGAGCGGCCAGTTCTTAAAATCCGCATCCTGCTCGTAGCGGTGCATCGGAAGCTGCACAAACATAAACGGCAGGAGCATATCATTCCACTCTCTGCGCCATACGCCGATCATTTTCGTAAACAGCTTTTCATACATGCGCGGCTTATGCTCATCGCTCTCGCCCTGATACCAGATCACGCCGCGCAGCGTATATGGCGCAACCCGCTTTACCATGCTCTCATATAATCCTGCGGGACGAAACGGATTCTTGCAGTTCATCGGTCCCGGCCAGCGGCATTCTCCGCAGCGTGCGACCACCTCGTCCCACGGGAGCATCGGATCGGTCTTTGCGAGCTCCTCCGCCTTTTTACTCCACTCCGTATGGTACGCCTCGTATTCGTCGTATTCCCGAATCTGCTCCTCTTCACTTTTTCCCGCAATGGCAGCGTCATATTCATCCACATAGGAACGCAGGTCACTGTCCTCTAAAAGACTTTCCCTGTCCATCCACGCGCTTGCGCTCGTACCGCCCCAGTTGCAGCCGATCACGCCGACCGTCACGCCGAGATCTTTTGCAATTTTTTTTGCGAAAAAATAACCGACTGCAGACCAGTATTTTTCACTGCCGTCTCCGAAACAGCCCCAGCATGTCTTTTTTTCCTGCTCAAAAAACGTGTCGTCCATATAACCGATCTTCTGCGTGTAATAATACCGCACGTTCGGTCCTGCCTGATCGTTCAACGCGCCGTCCTCTGCAAGCGCCTGCGCGCCCTCATACGCGTTTTGCAGCTCCAGCTCCATATTGGACTGTCCGCCCGCAAGCCATACCTCGCCGATCGCAATATCTACAAACTGCAGCCTCTTTGTTCCGCAGCATACCGTCATCTCCGCGCCGCTTGCCGCCTTTTGCGGAGGCAGCATCACTTTCCAGCGTCCGCCTGATACAATACCGGCTGCCGATACTTTCTCCCCGTCCCTTTCCAACGTGACTGTCACTCGCTCTTTGTCTGCACCCTCGCCAAACACAGCGATATTCTTATCTCTCTGTAATACCATGTGATCGCTGAACACTGCCGCTACTCGAAATTCTGCCATAATTCCTCCTTTTCAGGTATTTTTCATACCCATTTTGTTTTATTGTATTTTATCTACACTCTCTTTAGAGAGTATTTTTCTGATATTGACGAGAAACAGAATTCCCGCCGTCACCGCTGATACGATATCGGAGATCGGCTCCGCGATGTAGACGCCCCACACGCCGATAAAATGGGGCAGAATAAGCGCAAGCGGCACAAGCAGGATCACCTTTCGCAGCATGGCAAGAAACAGTGAAATCTTCGCCTGCCCCGTTGCCAGAAACGTCGGCTGGATCCCCTGCTGCAGCCCGAAAATGAGCATGCCGCACAGAAAGACCGGAATGACCCGCCCCGTCAGGGCGATCAGGTCCGCATCCTTCGCAAAAAATCCGGCAAACACGGTCGGGAACAGCATGACAACTGCCGTGCTTGCAAAGCCGTATCCGACCACGATCCCGATCATGGCGCGGTATGCTTTTTTCACACGGTCAAACCTGCCCGCGCCGAAATTGTAGCTGATGATCGGCTGAACCCCCTGCGTAAAGCCCGCGATCGGCGCGCTGATAAACTGCATCAGACTCTGCATGATCGTCAGCGATCCGACATAGAGATCGCCTCCGTAATCCTGAAGCCCGCGGTTCATGACAATGCTGATGAGGCTTTCCGTCGAACGCATGATGAACGGCGAGACCCCGAGTGAAAAAATGATCCGTCCGTTTTTCCCATCCGGTCTGATATATTCCCTGCGGATACGGATGGACGAACGCTTTCCCGCCAAAAATACGCAAATCCATACGGCACTGACGGTCTGTGAGATCACCGTTGCGATCGCCGCGCCCTGCACGTCCAAATGCAGTACAAAGATAAAGACCGGATCAAGCACAATATTTACCGCCGCGCCGATCAGGATCGTCAGCATACCGACGCGCGCCTGTCCCTGACTGATAATGAACGGATTTAAGCCGAGCGAAAGCTGCACCATGAGCGTGCCGATTAGGTAAAACGACAAATAGCGGTCCGCAAAACCGACTGTTTGATCCGATGCCCCAAACATATAGAGCAGCGGAACCTTAAACAGATAAAAAAATACCATGAGCGCGATGCTGAACATCCCAAGCATAAAGATGCCGCATCCCAAAATCTGCTCCGCCCGCTTTTTGTCCCCCTTTCCCATAAAGATCGCGGCAAGCGGCGCACCGCCCGCCCCGACAAACGCGGAAAACGCCGACACCAATGTTATGATCGGCAATGTCAGTCCGACGCCCGTAAGCGCGTTCGTTCCGATTCCCTCGATATGCCCGATATAAATTCTGTCGATGATACTGTATAAAATATTGACGGTCTGCGCAACAATGGACGGTATTGCCATTTGCAGCATCAGTTTCCCGATCTTTTCATTTCCGAGCTGTTCATCACTGATCCGGTTCATTTTTACCCCTTACGCCCGTGCGTCGAAGGACTGCCTGCTTAACAGGATCGGCGGCGCTGCCCCCGCGTTCTTACTGTCCTTCAGCATCTGATCGAACACATTGCCGCCATCCTCGTGATCTTTTCGAAGAAGTTCCGCTTTCATGACATAGCCTTTTGCGCCAAGCCGCCTGTCAAGCTCTTCCATATGCTCTTCCAAAAAATCAATGACGGAGTCGTCCTCTAAATAAAACTTTGTACTCACTTTCTGATTTTGCAGCGCGACATAAATATCCATATCGCCAAGGTGATCCATGCCAAGATGCAGAAACGCCGTCACCGCACCGTCCCTGCCCGCAAATCCTTTTTTATTTGTGTAGACATACAGATCGCCGTTCGCATGCTGTCCGCTCATTTTGAGCGGAAGCTGCACATACGCAAAGTTCTGGTTCAGTTCATTTAAGAACTCCACATCCCGCTCCATATTCTGAAGACTTTTCATAGCGGGAGAATCCTGTCTGCCCGCATCCGCAAGAAGCTGCTTTAACTGCCCTGTCTGGCGCAGCACCGTTTCATACAACTCCTGCACCTGTTCCTTGGAGGCTGCCTCCTGCGGCGTTAAAAGCCATTTTTTAATCATGGCGTTTTGAAAGGATGTCCCAAACTGCGGCTCTTCCAACAGCCTTGCTAATTCCTGTCCCACGCCGCGATAGAACTGCGGGTTTTGTCCCTGTTTTGCATACGCATCCGAAAGGTTTTTCAAAAATGCGGAAAACAGGTCCTGCTGACCATCCGTGCGTACGCCGCCCTCC
>CAMWSU010000109.1 GCA_947176965.1 uncultured Lachnospiraceae bacterium
AAAATAAAGTTTGTGTTAAAATTGATTCGGAGGTGGTGTTATGATAAAAAAAGAAGCGCAACTAAAAAAACGTGATTTATATTTAAATCGATTGATCGCTTTTCAGGATACGGAATTAGTGAAGATTATTACCGGAATACGTCGTTGCGGGAAGTCCAGTTTGATGAGATTGATGGTTCAGCACTTAAAAGAAAATGGCGTGGATTCTGAACAGATCATTCAGATGAATTTTGAGTCAATGGAGTTTCGAAAGATGTCTGCTGCAGATTTATATCAGTATGTAAAAATGCGAATGCCGGATGACAAAAAAACATACTTATTTTTTGACGAAATACAGCGTGTTGGAGACTGGCAGGATGCGGTCAATTCATTTCGGGTAGATTTTGACTGTGATATTTATGTGACGGGTTCTAATGCTTATTTACTTTCTTCGGAATATGCCACCTATTTAGCCGGGCGATATGTTGAGATCAAGATGCTGCCTTTATCATTTAAGGAATTTCTTGACTTTCATGGGTATGAAGTTAAGGAAAAACAAAGTCCTGCAGGAGAATTGCGTAAGCGCATTTACGATATGGAGGGTGAGAATTATGACCCAAAGGAACTTTTTGAAGCTTATATGAAGTTTGGAGGAATGCCAAGTATTGCAGATATAGGTCTTGATGCAGATAAAGTGCTTGCGTTGTTGGATGGTATTTACTCAACAGTAGTTATGCGGGATATTTTGGAGCGGGAGAAACGGCGTGGACAAAGACAGATAACGGATGCTGAGCTCCTTCGAAAAGTCATTATGTTTTTAGCGGATAACATTGGTAATAACACATCTATCACTTCTATTGGAAACACATTAGTTACTGAAAAACTGATTGATACTGATAAAAGAAATGGAAAACCGGCAGTTCAGACAATACAAGCATATGTAGGTGCACTACTTAAGTCTTATATCTTTTATGAGATCAAGCGTTTTGATATTAAGGGGAAAGAGTACCTGAGAACATTGGGAAAATACTATATTGTAGATATCGGTTTGAGAAATTACCTGTTGGGCTTTCGTGATGTGGATACAGGGCACTGTATTGAAAATATTGTATATTTCGAGTTGCTTAGGAGAGGTTATGATGTGGCAATTGGCAAAATCGGTGACAATGAGATTGATTTTATAGCTGTCAATGCCAAGGAAAAAATATACTTTCAAGTAACAGAGTCTATGAATGATCCTTCAACCAGAGAAAGAGAATTGGCGCCGCTTCAAAAAATCCGCGACAATTATGAAAAAGTTGTGATTGCGGGAGAATGTGATAATCCGGTAACGCAGGATGGGATAAAAATTGTGAAGTTGACCGATTTCCTGTTAAAATAGAAAGTAAATCAATTTACCTATTCCGATATATTATATGTTATACTGTTTGTACAACCAGATTACCCGATTGCTCCATATATTCTAACCGCCTAAGTAACAAGATGGCTAATTCCTTACCGGCTGTAAGGGGCATGAACCATAAATAGATTGCAGTAGAAAGGAAGTGCTCAATGATTACTCTGGACAATATCGTAAAAGAATACAATAAAAAAATAGTTTTACATGACATCAGTATGATCATTGAGCATGGACAGTCCATTGCCTTTACCGGACATAACGGATGTGGGAAAAGTACCTTGTTAAAAATTATCGCAGGTTTAGTACAACCAACAAAAGGAAATGTGAATTACGAGCGGTCATTCCTGTTTCATTATGTACCGGAACATTTTCCGCAAATGCAGTTAACTGCAGAAAGCTATTTATTCAGTCAGGGAAAAATGGAGGGGATTGAGGAGATAGAATTAAGAAAACGAATTCAAAGCCTATCGCAAGATTTCTTTTTTCAATCCATGTTGAAAACGCCCATGAAGCGCCTGTCAAAAGGAAGTCTGCAAAAAGTTGGCGTGATGCAGGCGCTGCTTAAATGTCCGGACATATTGTTGCTGGATGAACCGCTTTCCGGTCAGGATATTGCATCGCAACAGGTGTTTATTGACAAGATGAATGCGTTACGAAAAAATGGAGTTGTGATTCTGATGTCCTGTCATGAACCATATCTGATTGATGCAATTTCAGACTGTGTGTATCAGTTGGATGATGGAGTATTAACGCCGGTGAACCAACGTAATATAAAAGAAAAAAAGTGGTATGTTTTAAAATTTACAAATGGAGATCAGTGTTCTGTACCGGAACGATGGAAAGGACATTTGCAGTATGTTGAAAATGGATGTATCCTTCGTGTAGAGGAGAAAGATTGTAATATCGTGAGTATGGAAATGTTACAGGCAGGATGGAACTTAAGAGGTATGATGAATGAAAGCGATATGGGAAACGATCAGGTATCAATATAAACAATATATGTTGTCTGCAAAATATGTGATGCCACTAATAGTCCTATTAGGGACTCTGAGTATGATGTATAGTATCGCTCCGGTTGAGATTGTGGAATGTTTTTCGATGACAGGAATATTACTTTTTGTTATTATGGTGTGGATTGGAAGGACAATTCAAGGAGTGGAACCGGAAGTGTCGGAGCAGGTGATGATATTGAGATTAAAAAGTGATCGAAAATATTATCTGTGCCATATCATATTTATGTTGTGTATTTGTGCCGTGTTTACTGGAATATCTATTTTAGTTCCGGTTTTGATACATATATGGAGTGGAAATGTGCTATTTACGCGTCAATTCATTTGGTCGGATTTGGTTGGGGGCGGACTGCTCATGTTTACATGTTCGTTTGTTGGCGGGATGGCAGGAGAATTGTTTCATATACGGATCATGAAAAACAGAACAGTGGGAATTGGATTGACATTTCTGATTGCCTTGTTAGCAGTTTGCCGAAACGGTGTGATTGCGGAATTTGCCGCTATGAAGTATATCCTCTGGGTAATACCGCCAATTTCAGACGTGGTAAGTTGGTTTACCAATAAAGGCTATTTTAATATGGGAGAAGTGATGAGAGGTTTGATTCTTCTTCTGATATACGGGGTAGTGATGGCTGTTATGAAGGTGGAATTGTTGAGGAGAGTGAAATTTTGATAGAGAAAAAGGCTATGACCCGTAATCAGATCATATGAGGAGAATTTCAAAATGAGCATGGATTTCAATTTCTGGAAATATAAAGAAGGAGCGGCACACGATAACAACAATAGAGATTACAAGGGAGAATTCACATGATATCGCAATGGGATTCAGAACAATATCTGAAATTTAAGAAGCAGAGAACACAGCCTGCGATTGATTTGGTAAAAAGAATTACGATTGAGCAGCCCGGAAAGATACTTGATATCGGGTGTGGTCCGGGTAACAGTACATTTGTGTTAAAGAAGGAATTTCCGCAAGCATATTTGTTGGGCGTGGATAATTCGGAGAATATGATGAAAGCGGCGAAAGAATCCTATCCTGATATCGATTTTCGGATTTGTGACGTAACAACCGAATTAGATGAACTTGATACGTATGATGTTATTTTTTCCAACGCCTGTTTGCAATGGATTCCAAATCATGCAAAATTGATACCGATGCTATTTCACAAACTGAATCAAAATGGGATATTGGCAGTACAAATACCGATGAATGATCAGGAACCATTATTTAGGATCATGGATGAAATTCTATCTGAGCCGAAGTGGGATTTTTCTTCCATGAACATAGAAACAAACAAAATTCTGTTACCGGAGGAATATTTTGATATTCTTTCTTCCTGCACCGATCATTTTGATCTGTGGGAAACAGTATATTATCACAATATGCCTTCGGTTGAAGCAATGGTCGAATGGGTAAAAGGGACGAGATTAAGACCCTACCTTCAGGCGCTCGATCAAATAAAAGCCGAGAGTTTGATAAAAGAGATTACCATGCGCACGGCAAAGGTTTGTCATAAACAGAAAAACGGGGAAATCATATTCAAATTCAGAAGACTTTTCTTTGTTGCAAGCAAGCTATAGAAAAACCATTTTTGCAGAATAGAACGATATGGGTGATATATGGCGCTATTTGAAGGCTTCCGGCCGAGTGGAGGGACAGGCGATAGGGCAAAATCGGAATGTAAGGAGATCGCGATGAGAAGAAACGATCGGGAAGTAACGGATTTGATGAAAATTGAAAACATCATAAGTCGATGCACCTGTTGCAGAATTGGCTTTCATGATGAAGGAGAAGTATATATTGTCCCGCTGAGCTTTGGATATGCGGCAAAGGGTGATACGTATATTTTTTATTTTCATGGCGCAAAAGAGGGGCGAAAGATCGATCTGATCAAAAAAAATCCCGTGGTAGGATTTGAAATGGATACGAATTATGCGCTAAACGAAGCAGACCTTGCCTGCGGTTATTCTGCACGCTTTCAGAGTATCATTGGCAGTGGTGTTATCAGCATCGTATCAGAAATCGAGGAAAAGAAGTCAGGGCTTTCCTTGATCATGGAACATCATACAGGGAAACAGGATTGGAATTTTGATGAGAAAAAGGTGAATGCAGTTACGGTATTTAAGTTGGAGGTCACAAAAATGAGCTGTAAAGAGCATGAATAGTGCAATTCTCATTTGCAGAGTAGTGAAGCAGACCGAAAAATTGAAGTTCAATTATGTGTGAGGTAAAAGAAATGATTTTATTTATTCAGTGTGTGGTGTGTTGTTTGCTTTTTACATTAGCAATTCTACCGGCACAATATAAAGATCCTACTAATATGATTATGTCTTATCCGCCTAAGATCAGACAAAGAGTGGAAGAATTACCACAATACAAAGGAACGATTAAGCAAAGAGAAAAAGTTCATGTAGTCAAAAAAATATTTGGGGTGATATTTTTTGTGATTGTTTTATCCGGCATTGCTTATTTGTCCGGATGCAGGAGTTTTAGCACAACCTTTATTCATGTAATTATATTATTTTTCGTTGTGAATATCTATGATTTGATTGTCTTAGATTGGGGGATTTTCTGCCATAGTAAGAAGCTAAGAATATCTGGCACAGAAGATATGGAAAAAGAATATAAAGACTATATGTTCCATGTGAGAGGTGCCTGTATTGGAATTGGTTTAGGATTCGTAGTAGCATTGTTATCGGGATGCATAATACACTTCTGTTTTGCGGTATAACTTCCGATCTGAAGGAGACAACAGAAAATGACAGAGCTGAGGAAATTATCAATTGATGATGGAATGGATAAAGCACTTGTTACCGTTCATTTAGACAATGCCGCATCAAAGGCGGTCGCGCTTGCGAATGGCGGAGTGATCACCGGACAGACAGCGGAACGATTTCTCATTTGGGTAGATACGGCGTCTAAGGCCTGAAAGATAAGGAGGGAGAACGATATGTTTTTTGAATCATTATGGAATGAATTTGCATTGCTTCCTGAGGTAGAAGCGATCGCATTGGGCGGGTCCAGAGCGGGTGCACACTATGATGAAAAATCGGATTATGATTTATATATTTATTGCAGCCGGACGCCTGAGGAGGCGGTGCGAAAACAGATTTTAAGCAAGCACTGTCAGTATATGGAGATCGGGAATTCCTTCTGGGAGCTTGAGGACGACTGCACCCTGAAAGACGGGGTGGATATTGATATTTTATATAGAAATATCGAAGATTTTGCGCAGGAAATCTGCTCTGTGGTTGAGAAACATCTTGCACATAACGGCTATACCACCTGTATGTGGCACAATCTGCTGCACAGCAGGATTCTCTATGATAAAAACGGGAAACTGGCAGCGCTGAAGCGTCAATATCAGATTCCCTACCCGGACGAGCTAAAGGATCATATTATTCAGCGGAATCTGCGGCTGTTAAGAGGGAATCTCCCATCCTATGATATGCAGATCAAAAAAGCGGCAGCCCGTAAAGACCGCGTCAGTGTCAATCATCGGACCGCAGCGTTTTTGGAATCTTATTTTGATATTATATTTGCGTTAAATAAACTGACGCATCCGGGAGAAAAGCGAATGATACAGTATGCAAAAGAGCAGGCAGAAACGCTTCCGGCTGACTTTGAGGAAAATCTTGACTGCTTATTTCAAAATTTGTTTACGGATCCGGAAATGGCTCTTACAACCCTTGCGGCAATCATTTCCTCATTGGAGGACGTCATAGAAAATAAGAATGGGAATTGGAAGTAAAGGCTGCGGAAGGATCAGCAAAAGTGTCCGGACAGCAGTGAAAGGCAGGAGAAATAGGCAATGCAATATACAAAGGAGCAGCGCAAGGTCATCGAACTTCATAACAGAAATCTTCTTGTGGCGGCTGCGGCAGGCTCCGGTAAGACCGCAGTGCTTGTCGAGCGTATCCTGCACATGGTGATGGATGAGGCCCGTCCGGTGGACATTGACCGACTGCTTGTTGTGACATTCACGAAAGCGGCGGCGTCCGAGATGCGGGAGCGTATCGGCATGTTACTGGAGAAAAAATTAAGGGAAATGCCGGAAAACGAGCATCTGCAAAAACAGTCGGCGCTCCTGCACAATGCAAAAATTATGACCATTGACAGCTTTTGTCAGTCTGTGCTGCGCAATCACTTTGAGCTTGCGGGATTAGACCCCGCGTTCCGCGTGGCGGATGAGAACGAGATCCGCTTGATTCGCGAGGATATTTTGGAGGAATTGCTGGAGGAAAAGTTTGCCGAAGGCGGGGAGAAATTTTTGTTTTTTGCGGACGCCTATCAGGGCAGGGGCAGCAGATTAGAGAACAGCATTTTGGAATTGTATGAGTATGCGTCCGGCTTTCCGTGGCCGGAGGATTATCTGACATTATGCGTTGCGGGTTACGAGATGGAATCGCCGGAACAGCTTACGGATGCGCCGTGGATGAAGGAGCTGTTAAGTGAGATACAGGAAAGAGCAAAAGAGCTTGCCGATTATGTGGATGCGGCGCTGGCAATCTGTCGGGAGCCGGAGGGTCCTCTTGCCTATGAAAAAGCGCTTTTATCGGATGCGGATGCCTTTGTGGAACTGCTGAAAGAGAATACCTATAATGGTTTACATAAAGTTCTTCATGAATGGAAAAAGGAAGCGCTTGCACGCATCAAGAGCGGCAGTTGTGACGACGGAAAAAAACAGCGCGTCATGAACATCCGAAAGAAGGTGTATGCGGAGCTGGAGAAACTGACAAAGCAGGATGTTGTGCTGTCAGCGAATGAGCTTTGCGATCTGCTTACTGCATGCCGCCCCGCCGTTCAAATGCTGGTTTGTCTTGTGCGGGAATTTACGACCCGTTTTCAGGAAAAAAAGCAGGAGCTCAATATCGTTGATTTTTCGGATTTAGAGCACGAGACGCTGCATCTTTTTTTAGAAAAAAAGGATGACGGGACGCTTGTGCCGACGCAGACCGCGCTTGCTTATCGGGAGGAATTTGCGGAGATTCTGATTGACGAGTATCAGGACAGCAATATGGTGCAGGAGCTTTTGCTGCGCAGTATTTCGGGGGAGGATGAAGGACGCCCGAACCGGTTTATGGTGGGGGACGTCAAGCAGAGCATTTATCGGTTCAGGCTTGCAAAGCCGGAGATTTTTTTGGAGAAATATGAGCGGTACGGCACGGAAGACGGCGCTTATCAGCGGATTGACCTGCATAAAAATTTCCGAAGCAGGAAAGAGGTGCTTACCTGCGTCAATGCGATTTGCGGGCGGTTGATGCGAAGCGAGATCGGACATATTGTGTATGATGATGCGGCGGCGCTCTATGTGGGGGCGCAGTTTCCTTACGATGCAGAAGATGGCACGCAGACGGAGACCGGCGAAGCCGGATTCCGGGAGGATACGCGGGCTGCCGGAGCGGACAGCCGAGAGAAGATAGAAGATGCCGGTACGAATTACCGTGCAGAAATCCTGCTGTCAGACGCCGTGCCGGACTTAAAGCGGGAGCAGCGCATCGAGCAGGAGGCGCGGATGACGGCGATCCGCATCCGCGAGATGGTCGGAAACACGATGGTGACGGAGCGGCGCGTGAATGCGCGGGGGGAAACGGAGTCCTACTTGCGCCCCGCGTCTTATCGGGATATTGTGATCTTACTGCGGACAAGCGGCGATTGGTTTGATTGTTACCGCAGGGTGCTTGAGCGGGAGGGGATTCCTGTCTATGTGGCAACGCGGACAGGTTATTTTGCGGCATCCGAAATACAGACGATTTTTCATTATTTGAAAATTCTGGATAATCCCAGACAGGATATTCCGATGTTCGGCGTGCTGCTATCCGCGTTTGGCGGCTTTACGGAGGAGGAGATCGCAGCGCTTCGTACGAGCGGGAATGAAAATTGCCTGTATGAGAGCTTGAAGCGGGTAGCAGGCATGGAAGATGAGGCAGCACAGGAAGCGCCGGAGCTTCGCGGGAAGGCGGATGCTTTTTTGGCACAGTATGCAGAGTTCCGCCAAAGGATGCTTTACACCCCGATTCATGAACTGCTCCGCATGTTGATCCGCGATACCGGCTATGATCTGCTGATGGAGGCGCTGCCGGGCGGCGCAAAGAGGAGGGCGAACTTAGACGCGCTGATCGAGAAAGCGGCGGCCTATGAGCGGACGAGCTTTCACGGGCTGTTTCATTTCATGCGCTATATAGAAAATCTGAGAAAATATGAGGTGGATTACGGGGAGGCGGATATTGCGGACGAGCGCGCCGATCTGGTGCGGATCATGACAATTCATGCGAGCAAAGGCTTGGAATTTCCGATTTGTTTTGTGGGGGGACTCGCCAAGCAGTTCAACGCGCAGGATGAGAAAAAATCCATTGTGCATGACGCGGAGCTTGGCATAGGAATAGATTATGTAAACCCAATCGCGCGGACAAGGACGCGCAATCTTCTAAAATCCGTGATGAACAGAAAAGAGAAGAAAGAGCGGCTGGGCGAAGAACTGCGCGTACTGTATGTGGCGCTGACCCGCGCGAAGGAAAAGCTCATCATGACGGGGACAGTGAAGGATGCGGGGGCATATGAGGAAGAACTGCGCGAACATCTTTCACTGTATGGGATCGCGGCGGATGGCGCGCCGCAGTCCGTCAACGGAAATGATGCACGGGAGGATCATGCGATGGCTTTTATTACGCCCCTGCCTGTCGGTATGATCCGGGACGCTTCCTGCATGCTTGACTGGGTGATGGCGGCAGTCTATGCGGGTGATTTGTGCGGAAAGACCGTAACGGTCTGCGTGCAGGACACAGAGCGGCTTGCAGCGGCGGAGTTTAAGGCGGATACGGCGGAAGAACTGCGAAGACTGCTGCTTTCCTGCGAGGCGGATGCGGAGGAAACGTGGGAGCATCAGTGCCGGGAGCGTTTTTCTTTTTCCTATCCGTATGCAGCGCTTCGCGGGCTGTATACCAAGACGACCGTTTCCGAGTTAAAGATTGCGGCGCTGGAGGAGGCGGGCGAGGAGCGGGAAAGTGCGGATACGTTGTTTCCCGAGACCCATGCAAGGACGTATATCCCGCGGTTTGAGAGGGAGGAGCAGACGCTCGGCACGGCAAGGGGAACCGCGTACCATAAGGCGTTGGAACTGATGGATCTTTCTGCGGAGAATACGCTTGCGGCGCTTGCGGCGGATCTGCGGGCGCGTGAACGTTCGGGGGCGCTGCCGAACGGCTATTATGAACTGCTCAATCTGAACAAGCTGCTGCGGTTTAAGAAAAGCGGGCTGGCGGCGCGCATGCTGGCGGCGGAGAAAAAAGGAAAGCTCTATCGGGAGCAGCCGTTTGTGCTGGGACTTCCCGCAAACCGCTTAAATGCGGCGTTTCCGGAGACGGAGATGGTGCTCATTCAGGGAATCATCGACGTGTTTTTTGAGGAGGAAGACGGGCTGGTGATCGCGGACTATAAAACGGATCGCGTGCAGACCGCCGAGGAACTGCGCGCGCGTTATCAGGTTCAGCTTGATTATTACGGGGAGGCGCTTATGCGTCTTACTCATAAAAGAATAAAGCAGAAGCTCCTTTATTCTTTTGCGTTGGGAGAGGAGATCGTGTTGGAGTAAGATGTTGGACAGTGCGGAGGGAAAACAGCACAAAACCCATAGCAAAGGAAAGGGGGATATGACTTTATGAAACTTTCAAGACCGACATATACAAGCTGACAGGGCAGGACGAGGTATCTAAGACCTATTCCTTTCCGAAATCATATGTCAGCTACCGTAAGCCGGGGGAGGTCAGTACCGAGCAGAGGTAACGGGCAAGGCAGATGATGATTGCTAATAATAAGGCAAAGGGAGATTAAGCAAGATTTAATGAAATTGTGTATGTCTTTGTGGTAAGATAATGGCATTGAACAATTCTACAAATTCTAATTTATCTACTAACTGTATTAACTTTCCTTGATTTTCAAGGCTTTGCGGTATGTTTAACCTTAATATATGTATCCTTTTCCCTTGTTTTTGCCCTTATGGGCAGGTTACAAGGGAAAGTTTTTCTTATCCAGTTTTAGTTCATTCCCACAACCTTATCCAAGAGCTTTGCGGAATCCCGCTTCGCCTCCCTTGTGGCGTGTGCATAGACATTCATGGTGGTGCTTACGTCTGAATGTCCTAAAAGCTCCTGCACATCTTTTGGCTGTGCCCCGTTTGATAACAGGTTTGTTGTGTAGGTGTGTCTTAATGTGTGGAAGTGGAATCCTTCTAATTCCGGTACTTTCCTTGCCGCTGTCCGGCAGGCTGTTTCCACGGTGGCAGGAAGTTCAAGACAGCCATCTTCCCTCAAGCATACAAAGGAGATTT
>CAMWSU010000110.1 GCA_947176965.1 uncultured Lachnospiraceae bacterium
TGCGTACGCCGCCCTCCCCGGATATGCTGCCGTCCTGATTCATGCTCCCCGCGGCCGACTTCTGCACGTGATCTCCCGTTTCCGTTCCGTTCACACCATCCGGGCGCGCCCCGCCACTTCCCACCATGCTGTCGTCCGCCATCAGACGCGACATGCCTTCTTTCAGATTGTCCGCGGTTCTCTGCGCACCGTTTTCCTCCTCCGCGGCGACCATGCCCGCGGGCTGCATTCCGTTTTCCTTCGGGATACCGCCACCCGAAACAAGGCGCACGATTCCATCCTGCATGCTGTCAGCTGCCGGTGTATGTAAGCTGTTCCCCGGACCGGCTTCTCCGTCCGGCTGCATTCCGTTCTCCCCGTTCACACTGCCGTCCGTGACAAGGCGTACCACTCCGTCCTGCATGCCGTCCGCCGTTTGACCAACTGCACCGTCATGCATGTGTCCGGTCAGCTCCTCCGCAAGTTCTCCCTCCGCAAACAGCTTCGCTGCTTCCGTAAAAAGCCTGCCAAGCGCTTCATATTCTCCGTTAGCCGCCATCTCCTGCATCAGTCCGTACACCTGCTCTCCGACTTCTCCAAAGCCGTTTACGATCTGTGCCGTATTATTCCGATAACTCTCCATCTGCATGACGCTGTCGCCGGAAATCGGGATGCCGAGTTGTTTCATCTGTACGAGCAGTTCCGGGGATGCTGTCTGATATTGTCCGACCAGCCCCGCCATGCCATGAAGGGATTGTCTGTCAATCCCCATGCCCTGACTCATCATTTCGTTTACCATCCGCACATGCGCATCCGTTACAGGCAGAGCCGCCGCCTGTAATGCCTTCAGCGCACTGGAATCCACGCTCATATTGGAATAAAGAGGGGTGAGTGTGATCTGCCTTCCCTGCATGCCGCGCACCTCAAAATCCAGCACGTCACCCTTATTTACCTGCATTCCGTTTTCCAAACGCGCCGTGAACACACCATGATCCTTTGTCTCGATCGTGACCTTTCCCGCGTCCGCCTCGACCACGGTGCCGCGAAGCTGTTCTCCCACCTTTAGGCTCAGCTCCGGCACGTTCCGATTCGATAAGCCGGATACGTCCGTACTGCCGCGCACGCCGGCTGTCTGACTGACGGTGTTCTTACCGCCCACATAATCGGACAGATTCACGCCCATACATCCATCCCCTCCTTCCTGTTTGATGATTTCTGTGTTTTATTCTCTGTTTTTTCTTATTTTCTATCTTTCATTTCCCTACCATGCATGCTTTGAACCCTTGGTCTCGGATTTCTTTCCCCTGCACCTTACCCCACAAAGTTTTTGATAAAAGTTCTCCGATGGATCGGCGTTGCGCCGTATTTTTTCAGCGCCTCAATATGCGCTGCAGCGCCGTAACCCATGTTTGACGCAAATCCGTATTGGGGATACTGTTCGTCATACTGCACCATCAGGCGGTCTCTCGTCACCTTCGCAACAATACTCGCCGCCGCGATGGAAGCGCTCTTGGCGTCTCCCTTGATGATCGGCACCTGGCGGATCGTTACCTTTGGAATCGTCACAGCATCATTTAATAATATATCGGGTTTTACGCTTAGTTTTTCAATAGCCCCTCGCATCGCCTCATAAGTTGCCTGCAAAATATTAATCTCGTCGATCCGTTCAGGCGCAACAAGCCCGATTCCGACTGCGACTGCCTGTTCCATGATCTGCGGATACAGCTCTTCCCGCTTTTTCGCTGACAGCTGCTTGGAATCATTGAGATATAACAAGCCGCAATTCTTCGGCAGAATGACTGCTCCCGCCACGACCGGTCCTGCAAGCGGTCCGCGCCCCACCTCATCAATCCCGCAAATATAGGCGTATTCCGCATACTTCCGTTCATAGGAAAACATTGCTTCCATGCGGGCACATTCCTTTTCATACGCCTCCATCTCTCTGCGTGCTTTTCTGACAAGATCCTGTACGCTTTTTCTTGTATCACCCTCATGTTCCTTGATAAAAGCAGGCAGTTCTGCGATTGCAGATGTCTGTAACCGCGCTTTTATCTCTCCGATCGTATCCATGCCCTTCCCTCCGAAATTCAAAAGAAAGCGAGTCTATTGATGCTTCAAAAATCCGAAATCAGAAAGAGGCCAGATACGGATCCATGCCTTACCGATGATCCGGTCACGATGAATATTGCCAACGGACGGATCCCTGCTGTCAGAGCTGTTATTGCGGTTATCCCCAAGCACAAAATATTCATCCTTGCCAAGTGTGATCTCCGTTACTGCACGTCCCGGGCTCACCATCACCTCCGCGCCATAATCCTCCTGCAGAACCTCTCCGTTAATGTAGATCGTCCCCTCCTGATCGATGCGCACACGTTCGCCCGGCAGACCGATGATCCGTTTGATATAATACGTTTTGTCCCGATGTTCATAAGGAAAAACAATGATGTCAAACCGCTGTGGCTCAACGAAGCGATAAGACAGCTTATCCACGATCAGATTATCACCGTCATGCAGCGTCGGACGCATGCTGTCTCCCTGTACGCGGGTACGCTGTCCGACATAATGGATCAACAGAAACGTCACGCATAGAACGATCAGCAAATAAATGCTCATTTGCAGGATTTCCTGTCCGAGCGTCATACGCTTTTCGTCTTCCTCCGCCTGCCGCTTTTTCCTTTCTTTCCTTCTCCTTGCCATTTCTCTGTTGTCAATTCCCATATCTTTTTTCACAGACTGCTCTGCTTTACCCCTTATCAAAATAGCAATTGCCCTTATTCCTATATTAAAATGATTCCATAGGAATTTCAAGTGTCATTTTTCCCAGCTGCCCATTTCTGAACTCATCCAGCAGCAAACCTGCCGCTTTATAATAATCCGGCTCCATTCCCTTTTTATAGCATCCCCGCCGTTTACAGATCTCTTCCAGTATGACGGGCGCCTCCTGCTCTCCTGCAAGCTGATAACGATCCTGTAATGCCTGCGGATATATTTTTTGTAACAGCGAAATCAGAGAAAGCGCAAGCTCCTCCGTCTGTAAGATCTCATCATTGATCGAGCCGATAAAGGCAAGATGCTGTCCCACGAGCGGATCTTCAAATTTCGGCCACAAAATACCCGGCGTATCCAAAAGCTCCAGCTCCTTATTGACTCTGATCCACTGTTTTCCCTTCGTCACACCCGGACGATTGCCCGTCTTCGTACAGCTTTGACCGACAAACGTATTAATAAAGGTGGACTTTCCGACATTCGGGATACCGGCTACCATTGCGCGGATCGGACGGTTTTTGATTCCCCTGCGCCGGTCGCGTTCGATCTTCTCCCGGCAGGCTTCCCTGACAAGCTGGGAAAGCTGCTTCATGCCGCTCCTTGTTTTGCTGTTGATCTCCAACACAAAGCATCCTTTTTCACGGTAATACTGCGCCCACAGCTTATTTTTTTTATCATCGGCAAGATCCGCCTTATTCAGCAGAAGTACGCGCGATTTATTGCCTGCAAGCGAATCGATGTCAGGATTCCGGCTGCTGTACGGGATGCGCGCGTCAACCAGTTCGATCACCAGATCGATCAGCTTCATATCCTCCTGCATCATACGCTTTGCCTTCGTCATATGACCGGGATACCATTGTACGTTCATCTTCCTACACCTCTATTCGATAAATCCCATGCCCTCATAGGCGCCCTTCATGTGAAACCATGCCTTTCCGATAATGTCATCGGCATGCACGACACCGATATTGGCTGATCGGCTGTCCTCGCTGCTGTTCACATTGTCACCCAGCACAAAATACTCGTTTTTTTCAAGTGTGACGGGATATTCCGCAATTCCCGCATCGGAGATTTTGTCGTACTCCATGCCCCGGTAGCGTTCCCCGTTAATGTATACCTGCCCGTTTCGTATTTGGACGGTCTCTCCCGGAAGCCCGACCACCCGCTTCACATAGTAATGCGCGTTTTGGTTTCCGTTTGGCAAAAAAACAATCACATCGCCGCGCTTGGGCGAAGATACTGTATATACCAGTTGATTGATCAGGATCTCCTGTCCGTTTGTCAACGTCGGACTCATGGAATCCCCGATCACGCTCGTTTTAATACCGATACAGTAAATGATCACAAACGCAAGGAAAACGGCAACTGCCATGCAGAAAAGCACAGTGGCGCATTCCCGCAGTACGGATCTATTTAATTTTTTCTTTTTCTGATAAAAATGCAATCCTTTTTTTCTTGCCATGCTCTTTTTTCTTACACCTATATGTGAAAAAGGGACGGATACCAATGTATCTGTCCCTCCTGATCCACCGCTTCTTATTTTACAAGCTCTTTTACCTTTGCCTTCTTGCCGACACGGTTTCTTAAGTAATTCAGTTTCGCTCTTCTTACCTTACCGGTGCGGACCACTTCTACCTTCTCCACATTCGGGGAATGCAGCGGCCATGTTTTCTCTACGCCGATTCCGTTGGAGTTCTTGCGTACGGTAAAGGTTGCGCGGTTGCTTCCGCCCTGCTTCTTTAATACCGTTCCCTCAAAAATCTGGATTCTCTCGCGGTTACCCTCTTTGATCTTGCCGTATACACGTACAGTATCGCCGACATTGAACTGCGGAACCTCTTTCTTTAACTGCTCGTCTTCGATTTCCTTGATCATGTTGTTCATTTCTCTATTCTCCTTACGATATACTGGATGTTCTTAATACTTATGCGTAACAGAGGACCATCTTTTTATTGCAACGTGCATAGTTTACCATAACATGGATGCGAATGCAAGTGTTTTTTGCATCGTGCTTATTCAATCGTGCTTATTCAGTTCCTATTCAGCTTATTCAGGGTGCTCTTTCGGTTACTGCCCATTCGTTTCTATTTCCAATGTTTTTATGCATTTTCTTAAACAATCTTTAAGCAGCTTTAATTCATCTTTCAAATACCAATTATTTAATGTGATATTAAATTCTTCCGCATGGTCTTTGCCAATCGTTAAAACGCCGTTTCCGGATTCAATCAGGATCTTGCTCGCAACGATTGTCGCTGTTCTTTTATTTCCATCCCAAAAAAGCTGTTGCTTACAAATGTATGAAAAAAATTCGAAAGCTCTTTCCTCTGAATCTTCTATTTCATTGATCCTGTCAATTTGCTTTAATACTTCCTCCTTAACCGGAATGGTCGGAATAAAATCTCCCACTCCGACTTTCCCATTTCTTAAAACTCCCCATTGCAGGCTTTCATTTCTTGAAACAAATTCATTTATTTTGCATATATAATCCAAATCTATTGTCATGTCTACATTTTCTATACAATATTTCCATGCATCCCGCAGATTAAGAACGGTCTGAATATCATCGACCGCCACTCCGTTTACCACCGCACCGTCTATAATTGTCTGCGTCTGCGTAAATGTTACATTACAGCCCTCTATATACGCTGTGTTATAGACTAATTCGACAAACGTCTTCTTGGCCAAAAACAGATTCTGTTCCCTCGTAAGCATCGTGATCTCCTCCATGCTAATCATTTCAATGTCAAAAAATAATTAATCTCATATGCTTTTTGAGTATCCTCTTCGTTATTCCCCCGAATATTGCTTCAACAGATATCTCTTATTTTTCACATCAAAGATCTGCATATAGGGAGCACCATTCAAGTAAATCCATCGCTCAATAAAAGTCGGCGTCACTGCAAATAACCGTTCATTTTTCAACATGGTATATCTATGAAAAGAATCCGCAAAAGCTGCTTTATATGCGATACAAAAATCCTCATGATCAATCGGATTCCCGATCTCTGTGCATTGTCCCTCTATTTGAAGATTATCAATACAAAGTGCAACATTATGATTATTGGTAAGCTGTTCATACTTCCGAAATGTTTTGTCTGTCTGGAAATACAGCATTCCACCCAAAGAAACAACACTCATTGTTCTTGATGTGACAACATCATGATAAGAAGTTGATAAAACCATCTTTTTGCTTTTACCAAATTCCGTCCAAAAGCTCATATATTCTTCTTCAAATGTCATAACAGTTCTCCTGCCGCTCTCAGTCGTGATTTTCTGTTGCATCCACTCATTTTCATACAACGCAGCATGCACTTTCATTTTCTCTTCCCGGGATGCTCTGCCATGTAGCGCTCGTACAGATCCGGTCTTCGCTCCTTTGTCCGGGCGATAGACTGCTCTAATCGCCATGCGTCCACCTTCGCATGATCGCCGCTTAACAGGATTTCCGGCACGCGTCTGTCATGCCATACCTCCGGCCGGGAATACTGCGGATATTCTAAAAGATGATCGGTAAACGATTCCGTTTCCGCAGAATCATGATTGTTTAACACACCCGGCACCAGACGCGCGATCGCATCCACCATCACCATCGCCGCCAGCTCGCCGCCCGTCAGCACATAATCGCCGATCGAAATATAATCGGTAACGATTTCCTCCAGCACGCGCTCATCCACGCCCTCATAATGCCCGCATAAAAAAATAAGCTGTTCCTCGCTCGCAAGCTCCCTTGCCATCTCCTGATGAAAGCATTTGCCCTGCGGCGTCACATAAATCGTGCGAATGCGCTGTCTGGTCCTTTGCGCCGCTGTGATCGCCGCATAGCAATCAAAAACAGGCTGTGCCTGCATCAGCATGCCCGCACCGCCTCCATAGGTGTAATCGTCCACCTTTTTATGCTTGTCCGTCGTGTAATCACGGATATTATAGGTATTGATCGAAATCAGCTCCCGCTGCGCCGCGCGCGCCAAAATACTGGTGTTCAGTCCGTCGCGCACCATATCGGGAAACAATGTCATGATATGGAAGTCCATTTATTTGTCCTTTTCATGTATCTAAAAATTTCGAAAGAATGGCGCAAAGCGCCATTCTTTTTTATTCCACAAGCCCCGGCATCAAATGCACAGTCATATGCCGCGCTTTGACATCCACAAGTTTCACGCACTCTTTGATCGCCGGGAGAAGAATTTCTTTACCGTCTGCCTGTTTTACAACATACACATCATTGGCGCCGGTCTGCATCACATCATCCAGCACGCCGAGCAAGATGCCTTCGTCGCTTTCCACCTGCATACCGATCAGATCGGAAATATAATATTCGTTCTCCTGAAGCGGAACCGCTTTTTCTCTCGATACATACAGTTCCGCGCCGCGCAACAGCTCCGCGTCCTCTATCGTTTCGCATTCTTTGAATTTCACAATGACCATCTGCTTGAAAAATTTCACGCCCTCAATGTGCATGCACCGGTCTTCCCGGCGTTCCTGCGGATCTTTCAGCAGAACTTCCTTGTATTTCTTATAGCGCTGCGGCTCATCCGTCGTCGGATACACTTTCACTTCCCCGCCTATCCCGTGCGTCGTTGCAACGCAGCCCACTCTGAATAACTCCTCCCTTGCGTCTTCCATCCTGCCGCTCCCTCACATCTTTTTCATTATTACTGCATTTTACGATAAAACAGCGGTCGTTTCGATAAGACCGCTGTTTTCATCTTAAAATCATACTCCTCAAGTCCGGAAGAATCCGCTAAGCGAATTTTTCCATAAAGTTCCCTGACGGAACTCTTTTTCATACAATTTCTACGTCCACACGTTTATTATCTTTTGAAGATGCCGCTTTTACCACAGACCGGATCGCCTTTGCGATTCTTCCCTGTTTACCGATAACTTTACCCATATCGGCAGGCGCAACATGGAGTTCAACGGTCACATTTCTGCCGTTCTCCTTTTCCGTGACAACAACCTCATCGGGATAATCAACAAGTGCTTTTGCAATTACCTCTACTAATTCTTTCATCATCCACCTCCGAAACGACACACGCCGTTAAACAATGGGTTTTCTTGAAGCATTCTTACTTCTCGATGCCGGCATTCTTTAACAGTCTTGCAACGGTCTCGGTCGGCTGCGCGCCGCTTGCGAGCCATTTCTTTGCAAGCTCCTCGTTCACCTTTACGGTTGCCGTCTCCGTGTTCGGATCATAGGTGCCGATCTCCTCAATGCACTTACCGTTTCTGGATACTCTCGAATCAGCTACCACGATTCTGTAAAGCGGTCTCTTCTTCTGTCCGATTCTTCTTAATCTGATCTTTACTGCCATGTTCTTTTCCTCCAAAGTATCTGTTTGTTTTTTGTTTCCGAGGCTGCATCATCCCGTCCGCAGCCGCGATTTATAGGATGGACTCCGCTTATTTTGTTAAAACGGAAATCTCATACCACCTAATCCGCCGAAGCCGCCGTGCCGCTTTTTCGAAAAGCCGCCCATCTGCTTCATCATTTTTTGTCCCTGCTCAAACTGCTTGATAAATCGGTTGACGATCGCAATATCCACACCCGCGCCCCGCGCGATCCTGTGCTTTCTGCTCGGATTTAACAGCTTGGGACTGCGCCGCTCCTCCGGCGTCATGGAAAGGACGATCGCTTCAAACTGACTTAACTGCTTATCGTCGATCATGGAGCTGATGTCTCCCATTTTCGCACCCATGCCGGGCAGCATGGAAAGAATACTGGACAGTCCGCCCATATTCTTCATCTGCTTCATGCTTTCCAGATAATCCTCAAAGTCAAACTTCCCTTTTTTCATATTAGAAGCCATTTTCTTTGATTTATCTTCGTCAATCTCAATCTCGTTCTGCGCCTTCTCAATCAGGGAAAGCACATCGCCCATACCAAGGATCCGGCTCGCCATGCGGTCGGGATAAAACTGCTCAAGATCCGACAGCTTCTCTCCCATTCCGACATAGAGAATCGGCTTTCCCGTAACCGCCTTTACGGACAGCGCCGCACCGCCTCTGGTGTCGCCGTCAAGCTTACTTAAAATAATACCGTCCACGCCGACCTTTTCATCAAATTCTTTCGCAACATTGACCGCATCCTGACCTGTCATCGCATCCACAACAAGCAGGGTCTGATGCACCGTCACGTTTGACTTGATCTCCTGGAGTTCTTTCATCATGTCTTCGTCTATGTGCAGCCGTCCGGCGGTATCTAAGATCACCACATCATGACCGTTTTTCTGCGCATGTTCGATCGCCGCTTTCGCAATATTGACAGGGGAATGATTCTCCCCCATGGAAAACACATCCACCTGGACCTTTTCTCCGTTGACCTGCAGCTGTTTGATCGCTGCAGGACGGTAGATGTCACACGCAACAAGCAGCGGCTTCTTGCCTTTCAGCTTCATCTTACCCGCCAGCTTTGCCGTTGCCGTCGTTTTTCCTGCACCCTGCAAGCCGCTCATCATAATGACCGTGATCGCTTTTCCGGGCTGATAGGCGATCTGCGTCGTCTCAGAACCCATGAGCGCGATCATTTCCTCATTCACGATCTTAATGACCGTCTGCCCCGGATTTAAGCCGTTTAGGACGTCGCTGCCGACGGCGCGTTCCTGTACCGTGGATATGAACTGCTTGACAACCTTAAAATTGACATCGGCCTCGAGCAGTGCCATTTTGACTTCCTTCAACGCCGTTTTGACGTCCTCCTCGGTCAGACGCCCCTTGCCTCTCAGGTTCTTAAATATATTACTCAGTTTATCGGTTAAACTCTCAAATGCCATTTACCGTCTCCCCTGCTACAATTCTTCAATGATCTCACCGGAAAGCGTCCGGATCGCGGCAAGCCGTTCCGCTATTGTTTTTCTACCCGATGCTTCCTTCGATGCTGACTGTGCGCCCTGCATCTCCTGTTCTGCTGCCGATTTTTCATACTGCTCCGGCAGTTTCGTTTTCACCGCATCGCCCTTATCCTGCTCTGACAACTCCTTTGCAAGTGCGTCGATGCGCTGCACCTTTTCTTTGACCAATGCGAATTTCTTTACCAGTCCGAGTTTCAACTCATACTGTTCCAGAATTTTGTCACAGCGGCGGATCAGATCATGTACGCCCTGCCTGCTGATTCCCTGAATATCCGCGATTTCCGTAAGGGACATATCGTGATAGACCGCATCCTCATAAATCTGCCTCTGATGCGCGGTCAGCAGTTCTCCGTAAAAATCATACAACAAGCCGTGTTCCACGATTTTTTCCATACGGTCAGCCCCTCTCCTATCATCACACTTTGCTATCATACAGGATAAAAAAAGAGCTGTCAAGTATTTTTTCTTGACAGCTTTCTTTGTATTGTTTTTATTCGCCTTGAGCACCTATCTTCCAACCATTTTTATGATACTTCAAACTGTTTCATTTCTTCCTGAGACAACGGTCTTCCTAATTTCTTTGATAAAAGAATGGCTTCCCTCAATCGATATACTTTTCCCTCAGAAGGCATTGTCAATCTCCCATCCGGCATAGCTTCGCCAAACCTGTCGAATTTATCTTTAACAGTTTTTTCTTTTCTTTCAGCAACAATCATGTTATTCACTCTCCTTAACGATGTTTGACCCAGTATAAAGATGTCACAACTCTTCCGCTTTCTTCCGATCCGCTTCCGCAAGGGCTTTCTCGCCGATGACTGAGTATACTCTTGCGCGATTCAGATAGGCTTTTTTATACTTAGGATTCAGTTGAATTGCACGTGCATAGTCTTCGATAGCCTTTGCATATTTTTTTAAGTTTTCATATACAATACCACGGTTATTATATGCATCTGCATGATTGGGATCCAGCTCAATTGCTTTATCGT
>CAMWSU010000111.1 GCA_947176965.1 uncultured Lachnospiraceae bacterium
GTAGATGTTATTGCAAAAACCAAGTACATTTTCATGAAACTCATTGACGAACTGCAGCGCCGCTTCGACCGCAATGCCATCGCTCTCGCCCTGGAAATAAATCACGTCATGAAGCGTCTCTCTCGACTGGTTCATATCCTTGATAAAGCCGACAATTCCTTCCGGTTCATGGTATTCGACATGATCCGGCTCCTCTCCGCGGTTATCCTCGAACACGATCGTCAGCGCCGGATTCAAATATGCCGTTTCATGAAGCCTGGATTTGACGTCTTCCTCCTTAAAGCGCGTGCGGTCAAAGATCGTATCGTCCGGCAGGAAATTGACGGTCGTCCCGGTCTCTTTTGTTTTCCCGACGATCGGCAGAAGCCCGTTTTCCAATTCCATGGTCGGAATGCCGCGCTCATAGTGATCTTCGTAAATATGACCACCCTGTTTGACGGTTACATGCAGATATGTGGAAAGCGCGTTGACAACGGAAGAACCGACGCCGTGCAGTCCGCCGCTCGTCTTATAAACAGAATCGTCAAATTTGCCTCCCGCATGCAATGTCGTGAACACAAGACGCTCCGCACTCATCCCCTTTTCATGCATGCCGACAGGGATACCGCGCCCGTTGTCGGATACCGTTGCCGAGCCGTCCGCATTTAAGGTTACCGTGATACGGTCGCAAAAACCGGCAAGATGCTCGTCCACCGCATTATCCACGATCTCATAGATCAGGTGATTTAAGCCTTTCGTGGACACACTTCCGATATACATGCCTGGTCTGACCCTGACCGCCTCAAGTCCCTCCAGCACGGTAATACTGGATGCGTCATATTTTACTTCACTTGCCATATCGTACCTCTTATAGGAAATCTGCAGCCCAGACCCGCTGATTTTCCAAAATCTGTAAACTGCGCATATTATATATATTATAGCATGTCCCTTTGAATAAGAAAAGATAAAAATACACCATCTAGTTGATTTTGCACTAAAATCACTAGATGGTGTATATGGAATCTTTCAAGCCTGAAAGAAATGCCGAAGGCATTTCTTTGAAAGATTTGCGCAAAGCGCAAATCTTTTTTATTGCTGTGCGACGTCCTTCATGGAGAAGCTGATGCGTCCCATCTTATCCTTGCCAAGGCACACAACCGTTACCATATCGCCGAGCGTCAGCACATCTTCCACATGCTCGATACGCTGTTTTGCAATCTTGGAAATATGAACCATGCCCTCTTTGCCCGGTGCAAACTCGATGAACGCGCCGAACTCCTTGATGCTGACAACCTTGCCCTTGAAGATCTGACCTTCCTGAAAATCAGTTACGATCGTCTTGATCATCTCGATTGCCTTGTCCATCATTTCCTTCTCGGTTCCGCATACGCTGACTGCGCCGTCGTCCGTAATATCAATTTTTACGCCGGTTCTGGCAATGATCTCATTGATCGTCTTGCCTCTCTGTCCGACCACATCACCAATCTTCTCCGGGTCGATCTTGATCTGAATGATCTTCGGCGCATACTTGCCAACGGACTCACGCGGAGCGGCAATTGCCGTCTTCATGCAATTCTCCATGATATACATGCGTGCTTCGCGGCAGCGTGCGATCGCGCCTTCCACGATCGCTTTTGTCAGACCGTGAATCTTAATATCCATCTGTATCGCGGTGATACCGGCATCCGTACCTGTCACCTTAAAGTCCATATCGCCGAAGAAATCTTCCAATCCCTGAATATCCGTCAAAAGAATAAACTCGTCATCCGTCTCACCGGTCACAAGACCGCAGGAAATGCCGGCAACCATTTTCTTGATCGGCACACCCGCCGCCATTAAGGACATGCAGGATGCACAGGTGGATGCCATGGAGGTTGAACCGTTAGATTCAAACGTCTCGGATACCGTACGGATCGCATACGGGAACTCCTCCTCGGAAGGAAGTACCGGAAGAAGTGCTCTCTCCGCAAGCGCACCGTGTCCGATTTCACGGCGTCCCGGTCCGCGGCTCACCTTGGTCTCGCCAACGGAATAAGACGGGAAATTATAATGATGCATATAGCGTTTTGCCGTCGTGTTTTCATCCAGCCCGTCCACTCTCTGCATTTCGGAGAGCGGCGCAAGTGTACAGACATTGCAGATCTGTGTCTGCCCGCGGGTAAACATGGCGGAACCATGCACGCGCGGAATAATATCAACCTCCGCTGCAAGCGGTCTGATCTCGGTGATCTTTCTTCCGTCCGGACGCTTCTGATCTTTTAAGATCATCTTGCGGACTGTTTTCTTTTCATACTGATAAATTGCCTCGCCTAAAATAGCAAGCCACTCCTCGTTATCGGCAAACGCCTCCTCGAGCTTTGCGGTGATCTGACGGATATTCTCCTCACGAACCTGCTTCTCATCAGTGAAGACGGCTTTTTCCATCTCTTCTGCGGGAACAAGCTCTTTCATCTTTGCAAACATTTCCTCAGGAATCGCACAGCTTGTATAGGTGTGCTTCGGCTTTCCGACCTCTGCAACAATTCCGTTGATGAAGTCGATGATCTGCTTATTGATCGCGTCCGCCTTGTAGATTGCTTCGATCATGGTCTGCTCAGGAATCTCATTAGCGCCTGCCTCGATCATCATGACCTTTTGCTCTGTGGATGCAACGGTCAGCTTTAAGTCGCCGTTTTTCCATTCCTCCTGAGACGGATTGACGATAAATTCCCCATTTATCATACCGATCTGCGTCATCGCGCACGGACCGTCAAACGGAATGTCGGAAATACTTGTCGCGATCGAAGCGCCGAGCATTGCTGTCAGCTCCGGACGGCACTCGGGATCCACCGACATGACAAGACAGTCAAGCGTGACGTCGTTGCGGTAGTCCTTCGGGAAAAGAGGACGCATCGGACGGTCGATGACACGGCTCGTCAGCACGGCGTTTTCAGACGCCTTGCCCTCTCTCTTGTTAAAGCCGCCGGGAATCTTGCCTGCGGCATATAATTTCTCCTCATATTCCACGCTTAAAGGGAAGAAATCGATTCCGTCCCTCGGCTTTTCGGATGCTGTCGCCGTACATAGAACGGTCGTTTCCCCGTAATGCATGAATGCACAGCCGTTTGCCTGTTTACCGACTCTGTTGATGTCCACGCTCAGCGTACGTCCGCCAAGCTCCATCGAATAAGTTTTGTACATATGTTTCTCCTTCCTGTTCTAAAGTCGGACGGAAGAAGCCGAAACTACTGATATGCGAATGTATATCATATATGCGTATGCATATCATATATACGAATGTATATCATATATATGCCTACATCGACATACGCATATCAGTGGTCTCGGAATCCGCTCCCGCCCTGAATGTGAATAGTGACAGTCAAAACCGCCCGCATTGCAGCAAAGCGGTTTCTCATAAAAATGAGGACGGGAGGCCCGTCCTCATTTCGGGAACACCGCCTGTTCCGTGAAAGAACACGGCGTTCCATGTTTACTTTCTGATTCCAAGTTTCTCGATCAAAGCACGGTATCTTTCAATGTCGGTTTTCTTCAGATAATCAAGTAAGCCTCTTCTCTGACCTACCATCTTCAAAAGACCTCTTCTTGAATGATGATCCTTCTGATGCGTTTTTAAGTGCTCCGTCAGCTCCTGAATTCTCGCTGTGAGAACTGCAACCTGTACCTCAGGTGAACCCGTATCGCCTTCCGATAACGCGTACTCCTTCATGATTGCCTGCTTCTTTTCCTTAGAAATCATGTCTCTTTCCTCCTGATTTTTACTAGGCGAAACGCCTGTTACTGCCGATACTAAGAAACAGGTTGGAGTGTCCCGTATCTGAGTATGGCAAATTCACACCGCTATATTGTAGCACAATCCAAATCATCTGTAAAGCCCGATTCTTCATTCCCTTTATCCTTCCGCCTCGTAATATTTCGCCTGTGCATGCCAGAGAGACGCATAGACACCGTCCGCATCCTTAAGCAGCTCCTCATGGCTTCCCGTCTGCACCAGCTCCCCGTGGTCAAACACGGCAATCTTGTCACAGAACCGGCAGGATGAGAGCCTGTGACTGATGTAGATGGCTGTTTTTTCTTTGGTAATCTTGTCGAAATTTTGATAAATCTCGGCTTCCGCAATCGGATCTAAGGCCGCCGTTGGCTCGTCGAGCAGCACAAAAGGCGCTTCTTTGTAGAGCGCTCTGGCTATCGCCAGTTTTTGTGCTTCCCCGCCGCTGATCTCGATCCCTTCATCAGTGTAATCTTTATACAAAAAGCTGTCAATTCCTTTTGCCCCCATTTCCGCAAGCCGCTCCCCGAATCCTGCATCGTTAAGGCAGCGACGTACTTTCTCGCTGTCATACTCTTTGTCCACGGCGATATTCTCCGCAAGCATCAGTGCAAAGAGCACATAGTCCTGAAAGACGACAGAAAAAAGTTTGGCATACTCATCATGACGGAATTTTTTAATGTCCACACCGTTTACTAAAATCTCCCCTTCCTCCGGATCATAAAGCCTGCAGAGCAATTTGATCATCGTGGTCTTTCCCGACCCGTTTCTTCCCACAATGGCAAGCCTCTCCCCCACGCGCAGCTCCAACGAAAAATTTTTCAACGCATATTCTTTGCTTCCGGGATATTTGAAGGAGACATTCCGAAATGCAATATGGTATTCATGATCGCTCCGCTTCTCCATAGGAAGAGATCCCTTGTACATTTCATCCGAAAGCTCCAACAGTTCCAAAATGCCAACCTGCTTTCTCGCCGTCATACTGACATCACAGCAACCGATCACAACCTCCACGGTCTTATAAAAAATATTAGTGAGACAGCCGGCATATAAGATCATGGAACCGATCGGCATACTGCCGTTTAAGGCCGCCATCGCCACAATACCGTACGCTCCCATCAGGGACAGCACATACATGACTGTCCGGATGCTTCTTTCGCCCATATCACAAAGCGCCGGACGCTTTGTGGTATAGTCTTTCCATTCTTTGGTCTGAAGCTTGTCGTAAGACCAGTGCTTCATCACCTCATAGCCGTCATAGATCCGAACATCCTTGCCGTTTCCATAGTGATAATGCCAAGAACCATTGGCAAAATCCCACACATAATTCCACAGAGACTTTTTCTCTTCCCGGGTTGGGATGTGAAACATCAAATAGCAGCTCTTTATATTGATTTTGTAATTCACGGAATAACATACGCACAGACAAAGACCCAGCAGGAGCAGCACCACTGCCGTCCGGCTGATATCCTTCCCGTGAAAATAGGAGAACATGGGCACTCCGATGACGATCGCTCCGATCACCTCCGTTAATCCTTTTAACACGTTTGTCACCTGCCAGAACACACTAAAAATTCCGGCTCCCCAGTTGTTATCCATGCGGATTCTCTCCTGCATCTCTTTTAGTCTGGGACTGTCAATCAAAGAAAAATCCAGATTCATGAGCTTCTCTTGCTGCAGTGCCTGATATTTGTCGGCCATCATTTCATTTCGGATATTGATCCGTCTGCTCATGATATTTTCCACCGACCATCCCAGACTCAGGAGTATGACAAAAAAGATGATGCGCCCGTAAACTTGTGAAAATTGAAATTCGATTGCAATCTGATTGAGCACATAGGCGGACAACACCATTCCTCCGTAACCCAAACCTACAGACAGAAGGATTAAAATCATCTGTAACGGAATATACCTGCCGTCCAGACTCACGATCAGCTTCATGACCCGCCGGATATTGTCAAGATTCTGCCGAAATGACAGCTTCTCCAAAAGCTTTGATTCCTCAAGCATCCTTAAAACACCTCCTTCTCAAGTTTGGTTTTGGCATAATAGCGGCTCTGCACCTCAAACATGTTCGCATAGGCGCCCTTTAAGTCCATCAGTTCCTGATGGCTTCCTTCCTCCAGAATGCCGCCCTCCCCAAGCAGTATGATCCGGTCCGAAAACCTTGTGCTGGCAAGTCGGTGAGAAATAAAAATGGCCGTTTTCCCTTCGGAATACCGGGAATAATGATCATAAATCTCCGATTCCGCAATGGGATCTAAGGCTGCCGTCGGCTCGTCAAGTACCAGAATCGGTGCATCTTTATACAGCGCTCTGGCTAACAGGAACCGCTGCTCCTCGCCTCCGGACAGCTCCAATCCATCCTCATCAAGGTCCTTATCAAAGAACGTATCCATAGTCACGCCTTTTTCATGAAACTTTTCATAAAGTCCCGCCCGCTCAAGCGCTTTCCATGCTCTCTCGCTGTCATAATCACTCTCAAAAGTCAAATTTTCCGCTACTGTGACCGGAAGAATAAACGGTTCCTGAAAGACGGCGGAAAACAATTCGTAAAGCTCCTCTTTCGGAAATTCCGTTCGATCAATGCCGCCGATCAGAATGCGGCCCTCATCCGGTTCGTACATGCCGCAGAGAAGCTTGACGAAAGTCGTCTTCCCCGCCCCGTTGACGCCCACCAGCGCAAGCTTTTCCCCTGCGCTTATTTTCAGGTTGAAATGATCCAATATTTTTTTCTCCGCCTTGCCGCCATAAGAAAACGATACATCACGAAACTCAATGGATACCGGCTGTTTCAGTTCCGAAATGTGCCTTTTTCCTGTCCGCAGATCCTCTTCCGGCAATTCCATATATGCTCTGTAAAAATTGGTATCCTTCGAGCCGCTGCGCAGCTCAGCCAGACTGTTCATAATGCTTCCAACGAAGCCGGAGAAACCGGTGATCGCGCCGAAGTACAACACGAAATCTCCGGCGCTCACCGCACCGTCAAATACCTTTTTCAGCAGATATCCATAGGCAAAGATATCCCGCCCCACGAACAGCAGATTATCGATCTGCCAGTATATATAATCGACCCTCCCCTTCCGTTTCGCCAGATTTCTGCTTTTTCCCAGCAGAAGCTCCTTTTCTTTGTTCAGCCATCCTGTCATGCCAAAGATTCTCACATCCTTTGCCGCAGCCGGACTTCCCATGGCATTGTAGAAAAGATAGGATTTCTTTTTATTCAGATCCGCCTCCTCGCCGCGGAATTTCTCCATATATTTAATCTTGGACAGACTGATGGCATATTGGATCAGCGCGATCACCAAAAGCAGACCTGCAATCCATGGACTTAAGAAACTGAGCACCGTGCTGTACAGCACAAAGCTGATGACATTTTTGACGATGTCAATGGCTGCATAGGTCACTTTGTGGAGTGCGCACCAATCCCCGTTGTTAACGATTCCCATGGCTTTCCAATACAGCTCTTTGGCACGTCCTTCCTCCACATATCGATAGGGAACCCGCAGGGTTTTTAGAAATATGTTTGCAAGCAGTTCATTCCTTCTGGTATTGTAAAGAAAATATTTCCCTTGGCTGGCAGCAGATGCCACATGAACACTCATGCACAAGAATCCGAAGACTGCAAGCGTCAGCCACAGCCGTTTCAGCGTGACGCCCCGCGTCACCAGATCCAATGTCAGCTTTGGCAGATAAATACCAAAGAGAGGCTGCACCGCGCCAAACAGCACTTCCGCAAAACACATCCACAGAAAAACAGGAATGCTTTGTCTGTAGTACTTGAAATAATAGCCGATGTTCTGTAAAAGATTGTATTGCTTTTCATACTGTGATTTTGTTTGTTTCAATCTGATCCCCTCTGCGCGCTGCGACGCGCACGCTGATTCTTTACCGGTTGAATACGCATTTTTTATCCAACTTATCGCATTTCGATCAGTATAGCATAAGCTTTTCCTGCAAAAAGAAAAAATGCACGAATGGTTTCATTCGTGCACCAACGGCAGAAGGATTTCTGTAGCAAATACATTTTCCTCATCCTGCCTGTCAATATATCCCTTACATCTCGCAACAACCTTGTCTATCCGCATCAGCCCGAATCCGTGGGATCTTCCTTCTTTGGCGGACGGATACCTGATCTCATGATTTTCCCCGTGCCTTTTGTCGGGACGCCCGTTCACCGCATTCATGACATAGATATATAGCTGTCCTTTCAGAATATCCATATAGACTCTGATAAACCTTGCCTCCTCATCCTCGATCCGCAGACACGCTTCCATGGCGTTGTCCATCAGGTTTCCGATGATCAGCGACAGGTCTATCTCCGAAATGTCCAGCTTAGAAGGGACGATAGCCTTTGCCTCCACAGCGATATGCTTTGCCTTCGCCAGAGACATCTTACTGTTTAATACCGCATCGATCATGATATTTCCCGTTTTGACCACCGTGTCAACCGTTGTGAGATCCTCATCTAACCGATCAAGATATTCTCCGAGTTTATCCGTCTCTCCCATGGCGAGATAGGCCTTCATGGATTGAATATGATTGTGGTAATCATGCCGCCAGCCTCTGGTCTGCCGGTACATATTCTCCACTTCTTCACAGTGCTTTTGCAGCAGGTCACTCTGATAATGACTGATCCGACGATCCACCAGCCTCGCAAGCCAGACCCTTGCCCCAAGCAGCAGTCCCAAAAGAACAAAAGCGCCCGCCGCTATCCAAATAACCATCATTTCTTCTGATATCCCCTGTAGAACTCTATGAATTTCCGGTTAATGTCACGGTACATCCTCCTGCTGATCGGAACGACGTCTCCGTTATCAAAGATGACATGATCCCGGACGATTTGTTTTACATTGTCCAGATTACATAAATAGGAGCGGTGGCACTTCACAAAGTTCTTCCCCGACAATTCCTCTACCAGATCAGAAATGCTTTCCATCACCCGGACTTCTGATCTGTCCGTCATCACAAACTTTGTATAATGCCCCTCCGCCTCACAGTAGTTGGCTTCCAAAAGATCCAGCCTGACTATGCCGTCCTCCGTTCTGGCGGCAAACAGCTCCTGCGTATGGATCCGGCTGCATATCCTGTCCATACATTCAAAAACTTTTTGTTCTGATATCGGCTTTATCAGATAGTGCAGCGCCTGCACCTCATAGCCCTCTCTCAGATATTCGGACAGACCCGATGTAAAAACCACCGGCATTTTGTCGTCTTTTTCGCGCAGCCTCCGTATCATCTCCATCCCGCTCATTCCGGGCATTTGGATATCCGCAAACACAGCATCCGGTGCCCTGTCTTCCAGACTGAACAGGAAGCCTGCGGCATTTGTATAATTTGAAATATGAACGGTTCTATTCTGCGCTTTGGCCCAAACCAAAATATACTGCTGCAGCAGTCTGCTGTGTACCGGATCGTCTTCCACAATAGCGATATCCATGATTCCAGATTCCTAACCCATGATGTAAATAATCATAAAAACATTACAGAAGCCGTCTTGCACAGACAGGCGTACGATAATTCACCCCGGTAATAATAATGCCGTTTGTCGGATTGCTCGCATGGCATACTTTTCCGCCTCCGATATAGATTGCCACATGGTCAATGCTGCCGCCCTGAGAATAAAATACCAAATCGCCCGGGCGAAGCTGTGAAATCGGCACATCAGAACCGCAGCGCGCCTGCGCTCTGGCGGAATGGGCAAGGCTGATGCCGTACTTCGCATATAAGAGCATCGTAAATCCGGAGCAGTCCGTTCCGTTTGATAAACTGTTGCCGCCATAAACATAGGGACAGCCGACATATTGAATCGCACGATTTGCAAGATCGATCCCTGCATCCGTCACGCCTTTGCCATATTGCACTTCCGTCATGGTGAGCGCCGTGTCCAGTCTGTACGCAACATCCACGTACTCCCCGCTCACATAAGCGGCATCCCTGCCATCGCCGTACACGACCGATACCCATCCGTTATCTAAAACCTCAACGACCTCCAGCTCCCTGCCGTTTGCGATCAGCCCCCATGTACCATGCTCGGTGTCCGGCTGCTTTCTGACCTTTAACGCCTGTGCCAGCACCGTCGCGGTCAGCGTCTGATTCTGCTCCGCCAGTTCTTCCGCGCGTTCGCCCGTTGCAAGATAATCCAGGCTCACATAGCCCTCGACCGAGCCGGAACGAATATGTGCCCATCCGTCCGCCGTATCAAGAATCTCGCAGCCCGCGCCCGCAGGCAGTTCACCAATCTTCTCCGCATCCGTGCCGGCGTTCTTGCGCACATTCAGGCTTTCGGATACGTCGGCAACACCAAGGTTCTCATAACCCCAGTTTTCCTTCGGCTCCTCCGTCTCAATGATCACGAGATTCTCCATCAAGTCCTCAAAATCCTGTTTTGTCATGCTGTCGATGCTGCCGATGATCAGCTCTACACCCGCACCTGTTACAAACTCGTCGGGATCCGCCTCATCAATTTCCTCATCATCAAATGTGTTCTCAAGTACGCCCTCGATGCCCATAACGGCAGCCACCTCAAAATTAGCCGCCTCCGCGGGCATCACGTCCGACACAAAAAGCATGCAGAACACCAATGCACCCGTACAGATTCTTTGAATTTTCTTTTTCATACGCACTCCATTTATTACAAAATATTTTCATTTGTTACGCAAATGTTAAATGTTACAAAATTATTTCATTTGTTACAAGCTATTATAACAATTCTTTCGATTATGTCAATACTATGAAACAATTTAGTGCGCGCAAAAAAAGACACCCCCAAGA
>CAMWSU010000112.1 GCA_947176965.1 uncultured Lachnospiraceae bacterium
GCACACGGGACCGTGTGCGCTCTTTTTTTGTCCGGGGCAAACTATGGGAGGTATCTTTTAAAATGCAAGACGCAACCTATCTTGGCACCGAAAAACTCGGGAAACTCCTGCGGAAATTCGCCATTCCCTGTATCTTTTCCCTCATCATTTCATGTCTTTACAACATTGTCGATCAGATCTTTGTCGGCAATGGCATCGGCTATCTCGGCAATGCGGCCACGGGCGTCATTTTCCCAATCACGGTCGTGGGGTGGGGCATGTCGCTCTTTTTCGGTGACGGAGCGGCGGCGCATTTAAGCGTGGCATTGGGACGCAGTGAGACGGAGTCAATTCAAAAGGGCGTGGGGAACGCCATCCTGTGTTCCTTTTTCTCCGGCGTGGTGATCATTATCATCAGCTATCTTGGCGGCAACGGCTTATTGCGGCTGATCGGTGCGACGGACGCGAATCTGTCCATGGCGCATGACTATGGATACATTATCTATGCGATGATGCCGCTTGCGCTGGTGCAGAATACGCTGGCATCCATCATCCGTGCGGACGGAAGCCCGCGCTATGCGATGGGGGCGATGCTGGTGGGCGCCGTGATCAATATCATCGGCGACCCGGTCGCTATTTTCGTTCTGGATCTGGGGATCAAGGGCGCTGCCTATGCAACGATCTTAGGACAGTTTGTGAGCTTTTTGATCTGTGCGGCGTATCTTCGAAAAAGCAAAACCTTCCGCATCTGCGCCGGCAGTTTTCATTTGGACTTTGGGCTGTTAAAGCGGATCATGGCGCTGGGAACCTCCAGCCTTCTGACCCAGTTATCCATCGTTGTTATCACGGTCATTAATAATATCTTGTTGGTGCGCTACGGAGCAGAGTCTGTCTACGGGGCTGATATTCCGCTTGCCGCGTTTGTCGTGATCATGAAGCTGTTTCAGATCGTGCTGAATATTGCGATCGGCATCGCAGCCGGCGCGCAGCCCATCGTGGGATACAATTACGGAGCAGGAAAATACGGACGCGTGAGGGAGCTGTTAAAGCTGATTATCGGTTGGACGACCGCGGTCTGTCTGGTTTGTACGGTACTCTTTGAGGCAATCCCCAAGGCATTCATTTTAATGTTTGGTGCGGATGGGGAGCTGTATACGCAGTTTGCAGTCGGCTGCCTGCGGATTTATCTTTCGTTGATCGTATTCACCTGTGTACAGAAGGTGTGCGCGATCTTTTTGCAGTCCATCGGTCACGCCAAGGCTGCAGCGCCCCTTTCGGTGCTGCGCGATGTGTTTCTGATCGTGCTTTCCCTGATCGTGCCGATGTTCCTCGGTGTCACCGGTATTTTCTGGGCGGCGCCGGCGGCAGATATTCTTGCGGTCGCGATCACGGCGGTTGTCATGGTAAAACTTTGGAAGCAGCTGCATGAGGCGGACGCGGAAAGGGCAGCCGAAACGGTTCTGCCGGAGTATCCCACAAAGAAGGGTGTTGTTCTTACCATATCGCGTGAGCATGGCTCCGCAGGAAAACGGATCGGTCAGCTGGTAGCAGAAAAACTGGGAATTCCATGTTATTATAAGGAAATGATCGCAATCGCCGCCCGCGAGAGCGGACTGACGGAACAATTTATTTCCAACCTCAATTCCGACGAAAATGCGGTCATGCGCGAGCTGTATTTGAGCACGAACGCGGTACAGGATGCGATCACGGCGCAGGACAAAGCAATCCGCAGCATTGCCGACGCAGGCTCCTGTGTGATCGTAGGACGGTCGGCGGATCATGTACTTAGAAATTACAACAATATCATAAGGATCTTTATAACCGCGCCGAAGGAATATCGCACCGAAAAGGTCATGGAGATGTACGGGGACAGCAGGGAACAGGCGAAAAAAAGCATTGAACGCTCCGATGCGGCGAGAAAGGCATATTATGAAAGCATCACCGGTAAGAGATGGGGGGATTCCCACAGTTATGAGCTCTGCCTCGACAGCTCGATCGGCGTGGAGCAGACGGCGGATATGATCTTCTCTTATGTCAAAGCAGTCTGCCCGTAATAGATAAGGAAGCATTTATTTGTAAAAAATGCAAAATGAGGCTACACAAATTCCGGGAACCGTGTTAGAATACAGATAAGAGTTGTAATATGTATCAAAAGTACCGAAATGACAGTTCGGTTAAGAGCTCGAAAGGAGATATGGTATGCGGATCGGAGCAATTGCATATCAGCCGTATGTGTATAATACGAATACGGTCAGTGCGGCAAGCATGAACCGGATCGGCGCGATTCCCAACGACGCGACAGCGGGGCGCACCGATTTTGAGGGTCTGACGAAGGAGCAGGAAAACGTCAATCCGCTTGGCAGAGGGCAGAGCGCGAATTTCATGGATATTTTGTCCTCGCAGATGGCGATGAGCCAGACGAAGAAGGCAATGCAGTTAAAGCCGGCGGCTTCTGATGAAGAGGATGCTATGGCAAGTGCTGTGCAGAAGGACGAGACGACCGGTAAGGATGCTTCGCAGACAGTGTCTGATATCGTGATCGGTCAGGATGCACAGAAAAAGGCTGCGGATCAGGCGCTTACGATCGGGGACGAGGAGAGCGGCGCGACGGGGGCTCCCATGAACGAAACGCAGGATAACGCGATTTCATATAAGATGCGTCATGCATTGGATGCGTATTCCATGACGATGGGAATGGTCGCATAAGGCCTCTGTAAAGAACGATATTCCGTGGCGAATTGTCGGTTGACGGCGGACCGCGGAGCAGAAATAGAAATCAAGGGCTGAGAGGAAGAGGAGTACCGTTTACCGCCCAAAAGAGAGAGCTGCTCATCGGCTGAAAGGCAGCTTGGGGATCAGGGAACGGGAAGGTAGCTTCTGAGCCGGAGAGATGAAGACAAAGACAGCGGTATGATTCCTGCAGTGCGGGAAAGGGCGGCATGCCGTTTGGGTTGCGTAGTTTCTCCCGTGTCACCGCGTTAGGTTAAAGAGTACAATCAAAGGTGGTACCGCGTAATAGCGCCCTTTGCAGACGATCTGCGAAGGGTGTTTTTTGCTACAAACCAGAAAAAGGAGTGTCTACAATGAGTAAGGAACTGGCAAAGACCTATGAGCCTCACGGCTTGGAGGAGCGAATCTATCAAAAATGGATGGATAACAAGTATTTTCATGCGGAGGTGGATGAGACCAAAAAGCCCTTTACCATTGTGATACCGCCTCCCAATATCACCGGACAGCTCCATATGGGGCATGCGCTGGATGAGACGATGCAGGACATTCTGGTCCGTTTTAAGCGGATGCAGGGCTATAATACCCTCTGGCAGCCGGGAACGGATCACGCGAGCATCGCGACGGAAGTCAAGATCATTGAGACCTTAAAGGAACAGGGGATCGACAAGAACGATCTCGGCAGAGAAAAATTTTTAGAGCGCGCATGGGAGTGGAAAAAAGAATACGGCGGACGCATTATCAACCAGCTCAAAAAACTCGGCTCCTCCTGCGATTGGGACAGGGAGCGCTTTACGATGGACGAGGGCTGCAACAAGGCGGTGACCGAAGTCTTTGTCAAGATGCACGAAAAAGGCTGGATCTATAAGGGGGCCCGTATGATCAACTGGTGCCCTGTCTGCAATACATCCATCTCTGATGCAGAGGTGGAGTATGAGGAGCAGAAGGGATGCTTTTGGCATATCAAATATCCGCTTGTGGATGAGAACGGACAGCCGAGTAAGACAGAGTTCTTGGAATTTGCGACAACACGTCCCGAAACAATGCTCGGCGATACGGCGGTTGCCGTCAATCCGCAGGACGAACGCTATACGTATCTGCACGGGCGCTTTGTGTGGCTGCCGATCGTGAATAAGGCAATCCCCGTTGTGGAGGATGATTATGTGGATATGGAGTTCGGAACCGGCGTTGTCAAGATCACACCGGCGCACGATCCGAACGACTTTGAGGTTGGAAAGAGGCACGGACTTGCTATCGTGAATATCCTAAATGATGATGCGACTATCAATGAGAGCGGTGGGCATTATCAGGGAATGGACCGCTATGAGGCAAGAAAGCGGATTGTGGAAGAACTGGATTCCCTCGGACTCTTAGTGCGCATTGAGGATTATTCCCACAATGTCGGCACGCACGACCGCTGCGGCACGACCATCGAGCCGATGGTAAAAGAGCAGTGGTTTGTAAAGATGGATGAGCTGATCAAACCCGCCGTGAAAGCGGTAAAGGACGGCGAGGTAAAGCTCATTCCCGAGAGCATGAAAAAGACTTACTTTAACTGGACCGACAACATCCGCGACTGGTGTATTTCCAGGCAGCTCTGGTGGGGTCACCGAATCCCGGCATACTACTGTGATGAATGCGGCGAGACGGTCGTTGCAAAGGAAGCGCCGCAGAAGTGCCCGAAATGCGGCTGTACGCATTTGACACAGGACGAGGACACGCTCGACACATGGTTTTCGTCGGCGCTTTGGCCGTTTTCCACGCTCGGCTGGCCGGAAAAAACAAAGGAGCTTTCCTATTTTTACCCGACGGATGTGCTTGTGACCGGATATGACATCATCTTTTTCTGGGTCATCCGCATGATCTTTTCTGGTTATGAGCAGATGGGGGAGCGCCCGTTCCATACCGTGCTGTTTCACGGATTGGTGCGGGATTCCGAGGGGCGCAAGATGTCCAAGTCGCTCGGCAACGGCATTGATCCTCTTGAGGTGATCGATAAGTACGGCGCGGATGCGCTGCGATTAACGCTCATTACAGGCAATGCGCCCGGCAATGACATGCGTTTTTACTACGAGCGCGTGGAGGCAAACCGCAATTTCTGTAATAAGATCTGGAACGCGTCGCGTTTCATTATGATGAATATGGAGGGCAAGGAGGTCGTAAAGCCCGCCACCGGTGCATTGCAGCCTGTGGATGAATGGATCATCTCCAAGCTCAATGATGTGGTACGCGAAGTCACTGACAATATGGAGCATTATGAGCTCGGAATTGCCGTGCAGAAGATTTACGATTTTATCTGGGACGAATTCTGCGACTGGTATATCGAGATGGTAAAACCGCGCTTGTATAATACAGACGACAAAGAGAGTCAGAATGCGGCGCTCTATACCTTAAAGATGGTGCTGATCGACGCGTTAAAACTGCTGCATCCGTACATGCCGTTTATCACCGAGGAAATTTTCTGTACGCTTCAGTCCGAGGAGGAATCCATCATGGTCAGCGCATGGCCGCTCTATGATGAGGCGAAAGCGTACAAAAAGCAGGAGCAGGCGATCGAGACGATCAAGGAAGCAGTACGCGGCATCCGCAATGTGCGCGCGCAGATGAATGTGGTGCCGAGCCGCAAGGCACTTGTATATGTGGTCTCCGAAAGCGGGGAACTGCTTCAGATCTTCGAGGAGGGAAAACTGTTTTTCCAGTCGCTCGCATACGCGTCAGACGTGTTATTGCAGAACGATAAGAGCGGCATTGCCGATGATGCCGTATCCGTTGTGATCCCGAATGCGACGCTGTATATACCGTTCGCGGAGCTTGTGGACATCGGTAAGGAGATCGAGCGTCTGAAAAAAGAGGAGGAGCGGCTTGCGGGCGAGCTTGCGCGTGTGAACGGCATGCTCTCCAATGAACGCTTTATGGGAAAAGCACCTGCGGCAAAAATTGCCGAGGAACGCGCGAAGCTTGAGAAGTATGAGCAGATGATGGCGCAGGTGAAAGAGCGTTTGGGCCAGCTTGAAAAATAACAATCATTTTTTGAAGGAAAAAAGGGGGAACGCTGTATGGAAATGGATTATGAAACACAATCAGAGGTGCAGGAGACCGTACAGGACGATTGGGCGCTTGCCGGGAATTATATCTCAATTTCCGAAGATTCCATGCAGGCATTTCTCTTTTTACAGCCAAAGCTGAATGGGGAGCGTTATGACCGGGAGGAGCTGAAGGCGCATCTTCGCGCCGAGGGCGTTGTCAGCGGCTTTCATGAATCTAATTTGGCGGCAATGGCAAAAAAGAAAGTTTATAATAGGGAAGTGCTTGTGGCGGAAGGCGTGCTGCCCGTACAGGGAACGCCCGGTCATTATGCCTATGAGATCGAGACGGAGGATTTTACAAAGCATCCGCGTATCCGTGAGGACGGTTCGGTGGATTACCAAAGCATGAATCTTCTGCAGAATGTGCAGGAGGGTCAGGTGCTTGCCGTATATCATGCCGCCGTGCAGGGAACGGACGGAGAGGATGTGCGGGGAAGACGGCTGCGTGCGGATCCGTGCAGGGAGCTTCCTGCATTGAGAGGAAGGGGCATCGTGCTGAAAGAAGATACCGAGAAACCGACCTACATTGCACAGACGGAGGGAAAGCTGATCTTTCGTGACGATCAGATCGAGATCTGCAATGTCCATGAGATCAAGGGCGATGTGGATATTCTGATCGGTAAGGTGGAGTTTTTCGGTGATGTTGTGATCGACGGCAATGTTGCGGCAGGAACGATCATCCGTGCGGGAAAGAGTCTGACGATCAGCGGCACGGTCGAGTCTGCGGATATTTATGCGGGCGGCGATATTATTCTGCGCCGAGGCGTACAGGGCAATGAAAAGGGGCGGATCCGTTCCAGAGGAAATGTGTACGCCGACTTTTTGGAGCACTGTACGGTGGAGGCCAGAGGCAACGTCATGGCCAATTATATCCTCAATTCTGATGTTGCTGCGGATGGTGAAGTGACGGCAACCGGAAAGCGCGGTATGATACTCGGCGGCTATGTCCACGGTTTTCAGGGCATAAAAGCGATGTGTGTCGGAAGCGACAAGGAGATCAAAACGATTCTCCATGCGGGCTGCGTACAGAAGGTTTACGATCAGAATGTCGAGAACCGCCGGGAAGAGGCGGAGATCATGCAGCAGCTGGAAGAGATGGAGGATCGCGCGGAGATGTTGCGCAAACAGCTCTCAATCCGCTCCAAGGATCAAACGCTCATACGCGAGTGTAACGAGCTGCTTCATGAGCGGGAAAAGCTGACGGAGCGCGCGAAGCAATTGCAGGCGGAAAAACAGAAGCTTCAAAAGCAGATGGAGGAAGGGCGGCAGTCCGCGATCCGCGTGGAAGATAAGCTCTTTGCCGGATCCGTCATCTGTGTGAATAACGCGCAGCAGGCGATCACTGCCAATACCTGCTTCATGCAGTATAAGAGTATTTCAGGCATCATACAGGGAACTGTCATCAGAATATAACAGGCATATGGAAGAGATTACTTATCAGGAAGTGACATCGTATCTATTATCGGTACCCAAATTTACGGTAAAGCATACGATGGAGGATACGTGTGCGTTTTATCAATATATGGGAAGTCCGTGCGCGGATGCAAAGATCATCCATGTTGCCGGAACAAACGGAAAAGGCTCGACGTGTACGTATCTGCGGAGCATGTTGGAGCAGTGCGGTCATCATACGGCGCTGTTCGTGTCGCCGCATTTGGTGACCATGCGGGAGCGTTTTTTGTTTGACGGCGTCCCTGTCTTAGAGGAGACGTTTTGTGAGTCGTTTATGGCAGTTGCAAAACTGCTTTTTGCCTATCACGGAAAAAAAGAACCCGTTTTGCCAGAGACGCTGAGGGAGCTTCCCTATCATCCGTCCTTTTTTGAAATGTTGTTTTTTATGTTTTTACAGTGCAAAAAAACAAGCGACGCGGATTATGTGATCTTGGAGACGGGACTCGGGGGCAGGCTGGACGCGACGAACTGCATGTCGAAAAAAGCATTGTGCGTGATCACGAGGATCGCCTTAGACCATACGGAATATCTCGGAGAGACGGTGGGGCAGATCGCGCGGGAGAAGGCTGGGATCTTTCGGGATTCGACGCCGATCGTCAGCCTTCATTCCGATAAGGAGAGCGCGGAAGAAATCGAAGCGTGCGCAAGAAAATGTAAGGCCCCGCTCAAATTTGTCGATTCGCGCGATTTCAAAATAGAAAGAATTGCCAATAAAACCATTGCTTTTTCTTTTCAATCTGTATATTATAATTCTATCAGCTTTTCACTTTCCACAACAGCGTGCTATCAGGCAGAGAATGCGGCGCTTGCGCTTCGGGCGATGGAGGCGCTTCGGGTATATCCCACAGTGGACGAGCTGCGCGAAGGTCTTGCGGCGGCGCATTGGGAAGGGCGGATGGAAGAAGTATTACCGGAAGTATATTTGGACGGAGCGCACAACGAGGACGGAATCCGGGCGCTGCTTGCTACGGTGGAGCAAACCGGACCGGACAGGAAAAATGTGCTTGTGCTTGCCATCGTAGCGGATAAACGCTATGAGCGGATGGCGGACTTCATTGCGCGTTCCGGATTATTTTTGCGGGTATATGTAACGTCGGCGGGAGGGGAGAGAGCGCTTGCACCGGAGGCGCTTGCCGGGGCGTTAGTAAGCTATGGACAGAAAAATTGTATGGTACAGGAACAGCCGGAACAGGCATTTTCGCGCTGTATTTCTGAGCGCGAAGATGACGAACGTGTTTTTGTTGCCGGTTCGCTGTACCTGATCGGACGGATAAAGGCATATTTAGGGAGGAATTCTGATGATTAACTTTGAGGAAGAACTCAAGAAGTTTCATCCCAGCGTTGAGATAGAAGAAGCGGAGGATGTGTTATACAGTCAGGATACGACGGATTTGGCCGACGTATTGGTCGATGTGATCAAAGAGGCAAAGGAAGAAGAATAGGAGCGACGCTATGGAGTGTTTTAATTGCGGCTGTCTCCTGACGGAAAACGAATTTTGTACGAACTGCGGAGCGGATGTACGGGTTTACAAAAAAATCATTTCGGCGTCCAACCGCTATTACAATATCGGATTGGAGAGAGCAGGTGTCAGAGATCTGTCGGGTGCGGTGGAAAGCCTCAGACAGTGTCTGAAATTGAATAAAAACCATGTGGAGGCGAGAAATCTTCTCGGCTTGATTTACTATGAGACGGGAGAGGTCGTTTCTGCATTAAACGAGTGGGTGATGAGTAAGAACATCAAGCCGCTCAAAAATATTGCGGACGATTACATTGAGGATATTCGATCGAACCCGACGCAGCTTGATACACTGACGCAGGCGGTCAAAAAATATAATCAGGCGTTGAATTATTGTATGCAGGACAGTGTGGACTTAGCGGTCATTCAGCTCAAAAAGGTGCTGTCCATGAATCCGAAATATTTACAGGCGCATCAGCTTCTTGCATTGATCTATATGAGTCAGGAAGAGTGGGACAAGGCGGAGAAGGAGATCGAGAAAGCGCTGCGCATCGACACAAGCAATACGCTGACGATGCGGTATATGAAAGAGACTGACTTGGCGATCAGTCAGGAAGAGGGAAGGAACCAGTCCAAGAAAAAAAACAAGGAACAGAAGAACGCAAAGAAATATAAGAGCGGCAATGATACGGTGATCCAGCCGATCAATAATAAAGATTCCAGAGGGCTTTCCACAATCTTCAATATCATCATCGGCATACTGGTCGGTCTGGCAGTTGCGATTTTCCTGATCCTGCCCGCACAGATTCAGACCGAGGTATCGAAGGTCAATGAGCAGGTGAAGGAATACAGTGAACTGCTGACCCGCAGGGAGGCGGATATACAGGAGCGGGAGGCTCAGATCGAGGACTTAAGGCAGGAGATTGCGAGGACGCAGGAGGCGCTTGACGCATATACAGGAACGGACGGCACGATCGCCGCATACGAGCAGCTCTTAGAGGCGGTCAGCCTTTACATGCAGGAAGAACCGGACGTGATGGCGGTTGCCGACAGCCTCGGTAAGATTGATGAGAATTATGTGGAGGAAGAAGCGCCAGACTATTTTGCAAGCGTGTATCATGAACTGCTTATCCTGATCGGTCCCGATGTATCCGCATCCTATTATCAGACAGGAATGGCGGAATACAATGTGCAGAACTACTCGGAAGCGGTCAATTATTTCCTGATGGCAGTTTCCTTTAACGAGGCGGATTCCGCGGCGCTCTACCAATTGGCGGAGGCATATTACCGCAGCGACGATCTGGAGAATGCGGCATATTATTATAACCGCGTCATAGAACTGTTTCCGGGTCGTAACTCGGCGGTCAACGCACGGAAACGCTTAAATGCGATCGAGCAGCAGCGATAAACACAGACAGAAAGCCGTGACTGCGATCATAAGAACAGAAAGACACAAAAGAGAACATCAAAAGAGATGTTCTCTTTTTTTGCGCGATAAGCAGAGGAGCAAAGGATTTTTTAAGCGCCTACCGTGCTTGCACGGGTAGGCGGGGAAAAAATCCTTTGCGGCGAGCAACGCGAGCGCGAAATGCGAAGCATTTCGTGTCTGCTTATCGCAGGCAGATGGGAAATGCGAAGCATTTCGTGTCTGCTTATCGCAGGCAGATGGGAAATGCGAAGCA
>CAMWSU010000113.1 GCA_947176965.1 uncultured Lachnospiraceae bacterium
CCCACTACTATGCCGTCATCGGTGGCGTAGTCGCCGGTCTGCCGGCTGGTGTTATCCGCCCGAATGGACAGAATCGTGCTGTTTCTTCCGATTGGGACGGAGAAGGCGTATTTCTCTTCCCGTTCCGGCGTTTTCCGTGCGGACGTCACCACATCGATTTCACCGTTGTCCAGCATGGTGAGCATATCCTCCCAGGACCGGTCATATCCGACGAACGAAAAATTCAGATGGGAGTATTGGGAGACAAGATTTAGGAATTCCATGCCGTACCCGGTCAGGTTACCGTCCTCGTCCTCCATATGATAGCCATCAAAATAAAAAATGCCCGCTTTCACAGTCCTGTTATTTTCTGACTGCCCCGCACTTGCCGTCGTAAAATTCGATAAGAAAATAAAAAAGCAAAGCAACAGGCAAAGCGCCCGTTTTCTGCCGTGTTCGTATACTGTTATCCACATATTTCGTTTTTCTTCCATGCTGCTCATATCCTTTTGAACGAATGCTCATTTATCTTATGCAGACTTATTGTAACAAATTTGTCCGTGTTACACAACCACAGTCTTTGATAAGATTGGGTTCCCTGATGATACATAAAATCGACAGGCTTCTTATCGAAACCTGCCGATTTGTGATCGGAGTGACGTGATTCGAACACGCGGCCTCTACCTCCCTAAGATAGCGCTCTAGCCAAACTGAGCCACACCCCGTTTTATATTGTGGTTCCGATAGGAAACCTGCGAGTGTTATTATAACGTGACCGCCGTGAAAAAGTCAATAGGAAACATCGGAATTTTTGAAGCGTTTTTCAATTCCTGCGCAAGAGTGATCTCAAACGGAATGCCTCTTGAAAAATTCACACTCCTCATCGTTGCACCGCTTCGCCTCATCCAAATTCATATCGCAATGGAACACATGTCCGATGCGCTCGTCATCCCTGCTGCCGTATATATGGCATTCCGCCTCCACGCCCGCACGATGCAGCGCTTCCGTCATCGGCTCCGCTTCTCCCAGCAGATAATCATGATATGCCGTCATAACAAATGCCGGCGGATACTGCCCGGTCAGATATTTTTTCGTATCGGTGATCGCTGCATACGCGGACGGATCATCGCAAAAATACGTGCTGATCACAAGCTCCATCTCTGCATCCCCCTTCGCATCCATGTCGTAACGCCCGCAGTTTAGAGCGACAGCGCGCAGATGAACGTCGGGTAAGGAAAAGCCGTACTCCTTACGATACATTTCCGCAAACGAAGCGTTTGTCAGCATCGCTGCATATTGACTTAAAAGCTGCGCGCCTGCGGAATCCCCCACCGCAAACAGGCAGTCCGTCCGAATATGATGCGCTTCCCCGTGTTCTTTGATCCAGGAAAACACGGCATTGACATCCTCCAGCGCCGCCGGAAACGGATGCTCGGGCGCGAGTCTGTAATTAAAATTCACAACGGTAAAGCCGCGCTCGGCAAGGCTGCAGCAATAAAACTGATAAACTTCTTTCGTCCCGTATACCCAGCCGCCGCCATGCACGGAAATGATCGTCGGTAAAAGACCTTCCGTTCCTTTGGGATAATAAATATCCATCAGGCTCCATGTCCCGTGCTCTCCGTAACTTAGATCATTTTCCCACGCCACGCTCTGCGGCCGTTTCAGTCCCGCATCCCGCACGGCGTCGCTCTTGCCGAAACCGGTTCTGAACTCCTCTGCTTTTTTCCGATACTCCGGTCTGATCGCCCGCTCTCCCATTCGCAAATTCCTCCATTTTCCATTGTCATGCCGTCTTCTTTTCGTTATACTTATATTATCGGCAGCAGAAAACATATGACGCTGTTTTTCTATCTGTCACAAACATGCTAACCCCATTTTACCAAAGCAGAAAGGATTTTGTCTATGCAAACCATACAAATGATTGTTTTTTCCATGAAACGGCACTTTTTTCAGTCCGTATCCATCATGCTGTGCGCTATCCTGTGCATGAGCGTTCTTGCCACGCCCATCTGTGCAGACGCGAAGGAACCTGTCGTCGTGGTATTGGATCCGGGACACGGCGGCGAATCGGAGGGCGCTGCCTACAACGGTATTTTTGAAAAAGATATTAATCTCTCCGTCGCGCTGATGGCCGGTTATTATTTATCCCAGTTTGAGGGGATCACTGTTTATCTCACGCGGACGGACGACGTCGAAGTTCCTCTTGAGGACAGACCGAAGCTTGCCCTCGACGTGAACGCTGACTTCTTTTATAGTATTCATTTTAATGCATCGGATTCGCATGCGCTTTACGGCAGCGAGGTCTGGGTCTCCGCATTCGGCGAATATTATACGGAGGGCTATCAGTTCGCCAATATTCTTCTTTCCAATATGAGTTCGCAGCTCGGCATCTACAGCCGCGGCTGTAAAACCCGCTTGAACTCCAAAGGCACCGATTACTACGGCGTGATCCGCCTGTGTACCTCCTACGGCATCCCAAGCTGCATCATCGAGCACTGCCATATTGACAACGGCTATGATTATGATAACTATATTTCTCCCGAGATATTACAACAAATGGCCTATCAGGATGCAATCTCCATTGCGATGTATTTCGGTCTTTCCTCCAAAACGCTCGGGTTAGACTTCTCCGATTATGAGCGCGTGCCCTGCGAAACGCCGGTACGCCATGATCCGGACACTACCCCGCCTGACTATGCCATCGTTGCGCCCGTCTCCGCGGATGCATCCGCAAAGACGGCAACCGTTGTGATCAATGCCTTAGACAGTAACAGCAGCATCAAATATTTTTCGTATTCGCTCAATCAGGGAAAAACGTGGTCTGCGCTGATCCCGTACGGCGGCGGTCCCATCATTGTCACGCTTCCGCTTCAACGCGCAAGCGACACGATCACGATTGCCGCATATAATCAATATGATCGATACACGATCAGCAATACCATTGATCCAATCCCTTAAGGAAACGCTGATCACTTGATACGATTTCAATTCCTATCTCTGCATAAAACAGGAGCATCATGGCATAACCTATTTCGTTATGCTGTGGTGCTCCTGCTATCCTTACATATTCCTTATCCGATCAGTTCCCCGCTTTATAGGAGAACGTTACTTCAATCGTCTCAACATGTCCCAGTGTTTCTGCATCCAACAGGCATGGCGTTGCCGCATTCAGACTTCCGTCAATCGTGCGCGCCTCCTCCGGCACCGATGTCACCCATGCATTATAGAGATTCGTACGCGTACAGGTTCCGTCATCACTTGCAGTGTATGGCTTGCCCTTCATCTGATACGGCTCACCGTTTATGAGGATTTCCCGGATATTGATAATATATCCCGGATATAAGGTCTCTCCGTTTCCGATCGCAAGCGCTGCAAATACAACGCTGTCCGCATAGCCTGCCGCCGTTCCCGTAAAGTCCAGACCGACCGTATACGTCCCCTCTCCTGTGATTTCTACATCCGTTGCAACAATCCCTTCGGTCTTATCATCCGGCTTATAAACATCGCCGACGCTGTACATCAGCGACCAGTCACTGCTGTTATACATGATCCAGGCCATCGCCTCATCATCGGCAAGCCCTGCTGCCGGCTCGGACGCAGCAAGCGCTTCCGCCATGACAGTCTGTGCATTCTGCCGGATCTCATCCTTACTCATGGATTCCTGCGCTGCATAGCTGTGGGTTGTATACAGCGCCGCAACCTCGCTGTCAATGATAACGCAGGTATTCCGGTTATACATATTACTGCAATCCCACAATACCGGACAGTAACCGTAATAGTCGCAGTTCGAAAGGAAATTGGTCAAATAGTCCAGGGTATTATCTTTTAATTGGTTTGTCTGCTCGATCAGTACGCCGTACTCACCGATGATCACACCGTAGCCCTGAGAAGTAAATTTCTCCAGCATGGACAGCTTCTCGTTCTGCTCCTCATAATCCTGCGTGCTGCCCCATGTCGGCAAGCTCGTATTGATGCAGTAGCCGGACGGATCATAATAATGAACTGACAATAACAGCTTCGGATTATCCATGTTCATCTCATCCGTCGGCATGGTAAAGCGGCTGTCACAGGTCATAGCAATGTCCGTATTGTATCCCGCGATCAGCAGAAACCGATGCTCGTTATTCCCGCCCGTCGAACGGACCGTATCCACAAAGTTCTGATTGATCCGGTTTGTCGTCTCATAGCATTCGTCGGGAGAAAGCGCTCCCGAATCCTTTGCTACGTCCGTATCGTTTAAGCGGTTTCCCAGCTCTTCGTTTGCCGATTCAAAGATCAAATGATCAGAGAAATTCTTGTAACGCTCCGCAATCTGCGTCCACATGGATATATACATCTCCATCGCCTGATCTCTTGTCTCCTGCGTCGCGGAACCGAACATGCCCCACCAGCCTCCGTCCCAATGGTCGTTGACAATGACATACATATCCGCCGCAAGCGCGTAATTAATGATTTCCTCGACGCGGTCTAAATACGCCTCATTGATGGTGTAGTCCCCGTTCTCATAATCCATCATATTGGTCCATGCCACCGGAACACGGAGCGTGTCAAATCCCGCCTCATGCATGCCCGTGACCATTTCCTGCGTCGTCTCCGGCACACCCCAGCACGTCTCGTAAGCGGAAACCTCCGCATTCGTTCCAAGCGTTGTATGTCCGTACGCCTCCATCGTATTGCCAAGGTTAATCCCATTTCCCAACAGTTCAACGAATTCCAAAGACGTCAGCTCCGTTCGCATCTCGCCTTTTTTTGTCTTTTCGCCGCCGCAGCCCGCAAGCATTCCTATGCCAAGCAGCATGACGCCGAACAGACATAATGTTCTTCTCTTCCATGTCCCTTTGCTCATATGCTCCTCCTCAAATAAAACAGTCTCATATTTGCATTATAACAGGAATCTCCCGACTCCGAAACCGCAACTTTTAGAGTTGAAATACATTTCTTTTCCATACATTGCAATTTTTGTATCTTATGTCAGATTGGATTCTTTTGGATTACCTATATCAGCGCATTCTTTAGCCGCTCCAACGCATCTGCCAGCACACTGCGCGGACATGCGACATTTACCCTTTGAAATCCTCTCCCGCACTCTCCGAATATTTTTCCGCTGTCAAGCCACAGTTTTGCCTGATGAATGATGCGCGCATCCAGTTCTTCCGCACTCAATCCGGTTTCCCTGCAGTCCAGCCAGACAAGATAGGTACCCTCGTGTTCAATCATGCGGACGCCATGCAGGTTTTCTTCCACATACTTTTTGGTAAAAGCAATGTTATCCGCCACATAGGACCGCATTGCCTGATACCATTCCTCGCCGTCTCTATATGCCGCCTCGCACGCCACCAGTCCCATCACGCCGAGCTGACTGATGCCCGCCGCATCCATCTGTCTGTAAAACTGATGCCTTAGCCCATGGTTCGGGATAAAAATGTTTGACAGTACCATGCCCGCAAGATTAAACGTTTTGCTTGGCGAAGTACAGGTTATGCTGATCTCTTCATATTCCTTTTTCAACCCTGCAAAAACAACATGCTCTCCCTGAAAGATAAAATCATGATGAATCTCATCACTGATCACGATCACATGATGCTTCACGCAGAGATCGCCCAGTCTTGTCAGTTCTTCTCTGCTCCATACTCTTCCGACCGGATTATGGGGATTACACAGGAAAAACAGCTTCACCCGGTTCTCCACGATCTTCTTTTCAAAATCGTCAAAATCAATATGGTAGCGGTTGTCATCGCCTAAATATAAGACACTATTTACCACGGTTCTCCCATTGTCTTTAATCACTTCGGAAAACGGATAATATACGGGCGGCTGAAGAAGTACGCAGTCTCCCGGTTCGGTATAGGCTTTGACCGCCATGGCGATCGCGAAGACAACTCCGGGCGTTTTTACAAGCCATTGCTCCTGTATCTCCCAGTTGTGGTGTTTTTTCATCCAATCCCTTACAATCTCAAAATAGGGCGTCTGGACATCGCTGTAACCAAAGATTCCGTGCTGTACACGCTCTGCCAGCGCATCTTCAATATAAGAGGACGTCCGAAAATCCATATCCGCCACCCACAGCGGCAGAATATCCTCCGGCATGCCGCGTCTTACGGCAAAATCATATTTCAGTGATCTCGTACCCTTTCTGTCAATGATGCGGTCAAAATCAAGATTTCTCTCTGGCATATATCGTTTCCTCATCTTTTCCTAGTATTCCTATCGGTATTATGTATCATCATTAATACTATCACATCATTTTGTCAAAAACAACCCATCATTCTTGGTTTTTCTCTGCCTATGCACTCTTCCTATTGATATTGGCAACAAATCGGTTAAATTCCTTTTTCATCGAAAGATAATTCTGTTTTTGGTCCGGAATCAAATTTTTTGTTCTCTCAAATTCCGGCAGCCATTTCTTTAAGAATCCGTCCGTATCCTGTTGCACTGCATAACCGACCAACGCAACAAACGACGGTCTGTTCCGGTCTGCCAAAAAAACCGAATCAATATCCTCGATCACCTCCGAAATATCATTTGCCATTATTTCGTACAGCTCCATATCCTGATCGTCCACACCGCTGTCAACATCTTCTCTGATGATCTCTTTTGCCGTTATGGGCGGTTTATCCACTCCGATTTTCTTCTTACCGGCACCGTTTCGCAAAAACTTTCGCATGAAGCTTTCCAGCATTGCTAATTTCTCAGCGATGACCGGTCTGTCCTTGGTACTGTTATTCTTTTTGATCTCGTCAAACAAAAGTCCGTTCGCATTTCTTTTTGTACCTCTGAGCTTGGTCTTAAACTCTCTCAAAAAATCTGCAAACTTCACATCCTCTATTCCCAGCTTCGTAAACCTGTCAAATAACGTTAAAAAGATAAAAGAGTCCTTTTTATCAAACAAATCCCTGATATCGTCCGTGATCACATGCTCCAGTCTGTGCAGGTGTTCCTCCAGGCGGTCAAATTCCTCATCCGACGCATGCTCATTTAAATATTGACAAAGAATTCTCGGCTGTTTATTCCATTTGTCAAAATGATTCATGCACATGATCGTCTCGACAACAATTCTCTCAACGCCTCCTTTGGTCCTGTCATTCTCGGAATAAGCGGTACATTCCACAAAAAATCTGCTCTCTAAGATCTTGTGAATACGGCTTGCAAAACGTTCAAGATAAGTAAATGCCTTCTGATCGGTGTTCATCGGCACATGATTATTATAGCGTTTGATATACCTCGAAATCTTATGACTGTCGCAATATTCATGAATTACCGTCTCAATCTGATATTCGTCGAACTTTTCTTTGAGTTCCTCCGGCAGCTTCTCATAGGTTTTGCCTTTGATATCGCAGACGGCGTCCTCATGCGTGACACAGCCGCTTTGATCTGTCACCTTCTTCTTATAAGGAATCATGGAATTCTCGATGGATGACGTGATCTTATAGTTGCCTTCACGGAATTTTCTTAATGCTGCCGTCCTGCATCCGCCGTCCACAATATGCAATTTGGAATTCTCTTCTTCTCCAAGAATGATAGGCGGAATATAATCATCCGTAAGCACCGTAACGATCAACTCGTTGATCTGCTCGTTATTCCACACAAAATTTCTCTGAACATCGGCATTGTTGTCAATATCGCCTTTCTTGTTTTTCTTCAAATACATGTCCATCGTATACGTCTGTTTTCTTGGTCTTGCCATACGAAATCCCTCCCATCCATTGACTGCCCCCAAACTCTGCTTTCCCATCTGACCGAATACCGCCTCATTCCTGTATGTTCGGTATCTAAGGAAGCGCTGCTCAAATCAGCGATTCCCTACAATAATACCGAAACATTTCTGTACGAATGAATCGCCGCATAACAGTCCGCATATTGCTTTTCATTGATATGCAGTTCTTCCTTAATCTCATTTGGAAGGAAACCATCTATATGAAGTCTCAGTATTTCCTTTTGAAGCTTCGATAATCTGCTCAGATACGCGCGCACTCTCCTGCTGTATCCTTCTTCATTTTTCTCAAAGACTTCCCATTCAATCGTAACATCATCTGCGATCACATCACCCAACGTGACCGTTCCTTCTTCATTGATCGGTGTGTCGATCGGAACGGTCACGCTGTCTGCGCCCCGCCTTTTTCGGTTTCTTCTCGTCATTTCCGTCTTGATCCGATTGCCCAGGCAGGCATACAAAAATGCTTCAAACGGCTGGGTATGATCATATCGTCTCATAACGTCTACAAACACCTCGTTCGCCAGTGAATAAAAATCATCCTTATCCTTATCTGAGAGACCGCCGAATCTTACTAAAATCTGATCCACGATCTTATGAAGTTTTCTTGCGTTATCCGCATAATAAGCCGTCAGTATCTCTTCCATTTTCCCATTCCTCTTACGTATTTTCTATATTTATCAATCTGTGATCCGCAGAATCTTCATCCGAATTTTTCTTCCTTGTGAATCATCCTGCAATGCCAAGTATAGAACATACGTTCGATTTTGTCAATATCACTTTCGAACATTTTTATGAAGTTCCGATACGGCAAACGGAATCCGGGCAAGCCAGCGCCCCATATCAGTACTTCTATCCTATCTTTTTTTATGTCCATTAAACAGGACAGACAAAATCAGCGTTCCAAGATGCGAAAAAACTCCTTCGTTACGATTTTGCCAAAATCATTCTGCAAAACAGAGAAGTAGGAATCAGACGGCAATCATCACAGACGAAAGGACGAAAAAATAATGACAAAAACATGGGACAAAACAAGAAACCAAAACACAGATCATTCCACCTTCGGCGGAATCATTTATCCGGCGGATTTCAACACGGATCACAGGAAACGGCATCCGATTTACGGTTCTTCCATCGCCAATCGGATCATACAGGACCTGAAATTTGATGAACAGTGCAGACGAAACATTGAATCCAGACAGGCGGTACGCTGTGAAATGCAGCAGATTCATGTTGACGCCGCAAAAACAAATCCCGCATAGCCGCACGTATGCGTTTCGAAACCACCTGTAAATATCTCATAAAAAGGAGGCATCCTCATTGCTGAATAAACAATATCATTTCTACGCTGTTGATACCGGACATTTTTACAGTAATCATGAAAAATACTACCATGATATGAATTGTAAATACCGCATGGAACGGAATGATTTACAAAACAGGCTGGCAGAACTGGAAAAGCATCTGAAACAGCTTGGCTATACGGCAGACGACATAAAAAAATTAAAAAAAGGAAAGACAACGCATGCGGAACTGACCGCTTCCTCTGCTTCTGCCGTTTCCCAATATCAGCATTTGCTGCAGCTGTTCGCGCATAAAAGAAAAAAAGCGAAAGAATCAAAGGAACAGCTCCAAACTCTTTTAGCCAATAAAGTAAAACAGAACGAATTGACACACGGCAAAGATCATGTCCGCACACTCAAGGAGGACTGCTTAAATGACACCAATGTCATATCGGCATTTGAGTCCGCACTCAGCAGAACGATCGGAATCGGTCAGGATGAATTGACAGATGCCTGTATCCTAGTTCAGGTTTACTATTTTGACATATTTAAGGATCTTTCTTTTTTCGGATTTACCTACCGAGGTGAATCCTATCGCTATTTTACTTCGTCAGCCGGACAGATCCGCAAGAAAAAAGCACTGTTCCTCAAGGAATCTGTCTGGAAACGGATTGAAAAGACCATGATGTGCGGACTTACGATTGAAAAGATTAACGCAAAGGGCGGAAATAACGTAAATAAATATTTGGCTTACATGGCACTCTCCAACTCCGCAACCGACGAATGGAAGGACTTTGATATTGACCGTTCGATCGTAATCGACGACTTTGAGACCAATGTGTATGGCACCTTTGACTTCGTGGATGAGACGGACTATTCGATCACGCGGAAAACAGACAGGATCCCCATTCCTCATACGGACGGCGCCGGAATGATCCTGCCCTCTGTGTCCGAAAAAAACTTCATGTTCCGCGCGCCTTGGATTAAGGGACTGTTGGGCGTATTTGATTTCCGGCGTTTTGTGGAGGTCCATCACTGCTCTCCCGTCATTGCCGATATATACGGCACTAAGCACGACATTATAAAAGAAGATATTCAGATTATTTTTACAAAAAGCCAATTCAAAATGTACCGATATTATGATTCATGGGAGGAATATAAG
>CAMWSU010000114.1 GCA_947176965.1 uncultured Lachnospiraceae bacterium
GCCTAAAATTCTTTATCTGGACGAGCCGACGCTTGGCTTGGATGTGCTTGCAAGGCGGGAGCTTTGGAATGTGATCAAAAGCTTAAAAGGCAGTGTGACGATCGTACTTACCACACATTATATGGAGGAAGTCGAGGCGCTTTCCGATCATGTGGCGGTTATGATGACCGGTGCGGTCAAGGCTTATGGTACCGTGGAGGAATTGAAGGCGGAGACAGGGAAGGACACGTTGGAAGAAGCGTTTATTGCGATCGCAGATCGGGAAAGAGGTATCCAAACGATCGGATATGAGGAGGGCATGGAATGAGGGCAGTTGTTTTTGCGGGAAGAAATGCGAAAGAATTATTGCGGGACCCGATCAGTTATATTTTTTGTCTGGGATTTCCGCTTGTAATGCTTGCCATTATGACGGTTTTGAATGAAAATATTCCGCCTGAGGCGAATATGGTAATCTTTCGGATTGATTATTTATCAAGCGGGATTGCCGTGTTCGGACTGACCTTTGTGATGCTGTTTACCTGTTTGCAGATTGCGAAGGACAGGAGCAGTGCGTTTTTGCTGCGCCTGTATGCATCGCCGATGACGGCGGCTGAGTTTATCATCGGTTATATTTTACCGATTCTGGTGATCGCTGTTTTGCAAAGCGTGATCACTTATGCGGTCTCCGTGATCATCGGTGCGGTAACGGGGTATTCGTTTGTGATCGGCAGAATGTTCTTGGCGATGCTGGTGCTGCTCCCGGCGGATTTCCTTTTTATCGGCTTCGGACTGCTGTTCGGAACGGTTTTCAGCGAAAAGGCGGCGCCGGGGTTATGTTCTGTGATCATATCCGTATCGGCGATACTGGGCGGTATCTGGATGGACGTAGGGAGTTTAAGCGGCGGCTTTCAGCACGTCTGCGAAGCGCTTCCGTTTTATCATATAGTGGAAGCAGCAAGGGAAGCCGTGCGCGGTGATCTGAGCAGGATTGCCTCGCATATGCTGATCGTTATGGCATATACGATTGTGGTGTTTATGGTGTCCGTGTTTTTGTTCGCGAAAAAAAGACAGCAGGATCTCAGGTAAACGATTGGTCTTTATGCAAAGAAAAGGAATCGCAGGAGAGAGCTGCAATATGCCGGAACTTCATTAAAACAACCCCAGCACCTTCAGCAGATACAGCCATCCCGTGAGCGTAAAAGCCGAGAGCAGCGTGGTCATCATGACGACGCCTGAGGAGAGAGTGCCGTCGTGTCCCATGTTTTTTGCCATGATAAAGCAGCTCACCGTTGTCGGCGAGCCGAGCATGATGAGGATGGAGATGAGACTGTCATTGCGGTAGCCAAGATGAACGGCGACGGGCAGAAAGATTGCGCAAAACAATACGAGCTTAAAAAACGAAGCGGCGATTGTCGGCTTTAACATGGAGACCGCCTGTTTGAGATGAAAGCTTGCGCCCATTGCCATCAAACCGAGCGGCGTAGCAAGATTTGCGACATAGCGGACGGTCTTTGAGAAAATCACGGGCTGCGGGATACGGCATGCCGACCAGATGAGTCCGACAAGAATGCCGAGAATGATCGGATTTGTCACAATGCCGCGGCAGGTCTGCCGGATGAGTTCTGCGCGTCCGTTATGGTCGGAACGGTCGCTGCGCGTACATTCTAAAAGAAGGACCGCCATCATATTGTAGAGCGGTACAGAGCCGATAATCATCATGGGCGCCATGCCTGCGCTGCCATAAATATTCTGAATAAAGCTGATGCCGAGAAGTGCGGCACTGGAACGAAATGAAGCCTGCGTAAATTCACCGCGGGCTTCTTTGTTTTTTAATAAAAGAGAGCAGGCGGCGCTGAACAGGACACAGATGACCGTCACGACAAAGCAGAACAGGACAAAACGGCCGTCCCACACCTCACCGAAATTTTGTGTGGAAAGCTCCTGAAATAAAAGTACGGGCAGGGCGATCTTAAAAACAAAAGCGTTCATGACACCGACAAAATTTTCCTTGAACATGCCGATGGCCCGGAAAAAAAGGCCGAGCAGCATCAGCAGAAAAACGGGTATGGTTGCATTCAGACAAAAAATAAGATTTTCCATTGTATGTCGTCTCCTTTGTTCCATAGCGAGTGTAGCACGTTAGGCGGGAATGTCAAGGGGCGGAACGGTTCTTTTTGCTGCGGTCTGTTTTGTATGCAGGAAGAAAACGACAAAAATATCTGCCGGGCAAGCTGTTTTTATGTTATAATAGCTGGGATGATTTTTGAAGGAGCAGTTATGGAAAAAGATCTGACATCGGGCAGCATACTTAAAAATATTGCATATTTTTCTCTGCCGTATCTGTTATCTTATTTTTTGCAGACACTTTACGGATTGGCGGATTTATTCATTGTCGGACAGTTTAACGGGGTTGACAGTATCACTGCGGTATCCGTGGGCAGTCAGGCAATGCATATGTTGACGGTCATGATCGTAGGTCTTGCCATGGGATCGACCGTAACGATAGGGAAGGCGGTCGGGGCTAAGGATGCCCGGCAGGTGTCACACGCAATCGGCAATACCGTGACATTGTTTATGGGTTTGTCCGCGGTGATCACGGTGCTGCTGTTGATCCTTGTGAAACCGATCGTGGCGGTGCTGTCCACGCCTGCGGAGGCAGTGGCAGATACCACTTCCTATCTGACAATTTGCTTTATCGGAATTCCGTTTATAACGGCGTATAATATCATCAGTTCTATTTTTCGGGGACTGGGAGACTCCAAAAGTCCCATGTATTTTATAACGGTTGCCTGTGCGGTGAATATCGGGCTGGATTATCTGTTTATTGGTGTTTTCGGACTGGGTGCGGCGGGAGCGGCGCTTGGAACGACGCTTGCCCAGACGATCAGCGTTGTGACGGCGCTTGTGGTGATCCGAAACCGGAAGACCGGACTCACGATCCGAAAAGAGCATCTTAGGACACGGAAGGATATGATGAATCGGATCTTGAAAATCGGGATTCCGGTCGCGCTGCAGGACGGATTTATTCAGATCGCATTTATGGTGATCACGGTCATTGCGAACCGCAGAGGGTTAAATGACGCTGCGGCAGTGGGAATCGTGGAAAAAATCATCGGGATCGTATTCTTGGTGCCATCCACCATGCTTTCAACGGTATCGGCGCTTTCCGCACAGAATATAGGAGCGGGAAAGCATGACAGAGCGGCGCGGACATTGAAAGCGGCGACTTGCATCGTGGTCATTTACGGAGTGGTGGTGTCGGCGGCGATGCAATGGATATGTGAACCGGTAGTCGGCCTGTTTGCGGATGATGAGGCAGTTATTTTGCTGGGCGGGCAGTATCTTCGCGGTTATATTTGGGACTGTATTTTTGCAGGGGTGCATTTTAGTTTCAGCGGGTATTTCTGTGCGTACGGATGGTCTGCGATTTCTTTTCTGCATAATGCCCTATCCATTGTCTGCGCGCGCATTCCGGTGGCTTATTTCGCATCAAAATATTTTGCGGACACCTTATTTCCGATGGGGCTTGCGGCTCCGGCAGGGTCGCTTTTATCCGTGCTCATCTGTATGGCGGCGTTTACGGTCATGATAAGACGCCGATAGGAAGCAGCATTGTGAACCTGATCTATTTTGGTAGATTGAGCCGGGAAATGAAACGATCGGTGAATTTTATTAGACAAATAATTACTGCACTCTGTCAAATGCTATGTTATAATAAACATGATTAAGTAGAATGAGGTCATTCATTTGGCGGACAGCGGCACATGGGCAGGAGGGGATGGAATGTATTATTTTACGGATGACTGTTTAATCGGGGTAGAGATGATAGATGATGAGCATAGGGAACTTTTCCGAATGCTCCGGGAAATCAGGGAGATACTTGAGAATGATATGCCGGCGGATAAGTATGAGCGCATCCGGGAAATGCTGGAGATGCTGAAGCGGTATGCGGAGGTACATTTTCAGCATGAAGAGGAATATATGGAAAAGATCCGCCATCCGGAGCTGGAATTGCAAAGAAAACAGCATGCAGCGTTTCGTGAGAGGATATACGCGGCGGATGTTGCAATGCCGTCCGAGAGCAGTGCGCAGCAGATATTTTTAGACGATTTACTAAAATATCTCGTAACCTGGCTTTACCGGCATATCATCGGCTCAGATCTGATGATCGGCAAGATGAAGCCGGCGGATGAGGCGGAGGGAATCACGACATTTTCGGATAAATATCTGACCGGTATTGCGCTGATCGACAATGAGCACAGGGAGCTCTTCAGGATTATCGGAGAAGTGCATCGTGTGATCACGGATGAATTTATCCCTGATAAATATGATGAGATTGTTTTTCTGCTGGGAGAAATGAAGCGATATACCATATTCCATTTTTCAGATGAGGAAAAATATATGGAAAGCATTCAATATGAGGGGCTGGCGGCGCAGAAAAGAGCGCATGACGCGTTTATCGCGAGACTGGAAGGCATGGATTTGGAACATGTGGATGAACACCAGCAGGAAACACTCGAAGAACTGATGGATTTTCTGACAGAGTGGCTGATAAATCATATTCTTAACAGTGATAAAAAGATAGGGAAGGTAAATGTAAAATGAATGAAAAAAGCAGGGGAAAGAGCTCTAGGAGTATCGCAACAGTTCTGGTATTGATCATATTGGGCATGATTGTCGCAACCGTGATAATTCTTGGCGCGCTGGGGATTTCATTTCTAAAAAAGTCCATGGATCAGGAGCTGGCAACGTATGAGGAAACAATGTATCAGGGATACGAGCTTGAGATCAAATCGGAAATTCAGGCGGCGGTTACGATCGTTCAGAAATTTTATGATCGCAGCCAGTCAGGAGAATTGACCGAGGAAGAAGCGAAAGAAATGGCAAAAGAAGTAATCCGCGGTATGCGATATCGGGATGATGGTTCGGGCTACATGTGGATTGATGATACGGACTATATTCTGGTCATGCATCCGATCCTGCCGGAGCAGGAGGGAAACAACCGCTATGATCTGACAGATCAAAACGGTGTGAAGATCATTCAGAATATTATGAAAACCGCGGAATCGGGCGGGGGATATAATGAGTTTTACTTTACGAAAGCGGACGGTGTGACGGTTGCACCGAAACTGGCTTATTCCGAGAAGTTTTCGCCTTGGAACTGGGTGATCACGACAGGAAATTATATCGACGATATGACGGTAGAGATTGAAATCAAAGAGAAGGAGATCAAGGCGCAGTTCCTTCAGATGCTTTTCACATATGCGGCAAGCATTGCCGGAATCCTGATCGTTGTGATTGTGATTGCAATTGTCTGTGGCAGGCGTCTGGCGGGCGGGATCAAGAGAGTGGAGTCCAACCTTCGGAAAATCGAAGAAGGGGACCTTTCCTTTGAGATTGATGCCAGATTAATGAGCCGTTCCGATGAAATCGGAAAGATCGCACAATCATTAAATCAGGTAAAACTTTCTCTTGCGGGCATGATCGGTGATGTGGGAAATGTCAGCGTACAGCTGAAAAAGAGCAGTGAAGATTTCAGCAATAAGTTTGGAGATATTACGGACAGCATACATAATACCAATCGGGCAGTTGAGGAGATGGCGAATGGCACAGCAAGTCTGGCACAAGAGACAGAAGTGGTAAATGAGAAGGTTCAGAGACTTGGCGGTGTTATCGATGTAGAAAAGGATGAAATGGATAAGCTGGGCACATCGGTAGGGACAATGATGAAGTTCTCCGACAGTGCTTCCGAAAGTATCAAAAAGTTATATGAGATAACGGAGAATACCATTCATGTGATTCAGGAAGTAGCAGAACAGACGAAGCAGACAAGCGAATCAGCCATTCACATTAACCAGATGGTGGAAGTCATTAAGAGCATGACATCCCAGACCAATCTGCTTTCTTTGAACGCCAGCATCGAGTCGGCACGTGCGGGAGAAGCCGGGAGAGGATTTGCGGTTGTTGCGGGAGAAATTCGAAATCTGGCAGAGAAATCAGCTGAAAGCGCTGCCGGGATAGAGGCGATCGTAAAAGAACTGACCACGAATGTTGCGATTTCTACGAATAGAATGCAGGAGGTTATGACAAGTGTGTCAGAACAGCAAAGCCAGCTTCAGGAGACACAGGAGACATTTGATCATTTATACAAAGAGATCAATTCTGTGGAGGATGTTGCAATGACGATCGGTAAGCAGACGGATATCCTGAATGAGTTAAAAACCGTTGTGGCAGATTCCGTATGTAATCTCGGAAGTGTAGTGGAAGAAAGCTCTGCTTCCGCAGAAGAAACGAGCGCGGGCATGCAGCTGGTAGCGGCTTCAATCAAGGAGTGTTATGAAGATACGCAGGCGTTAGTGAAACTCAGCGATCAGCAGAATGAAAAGACGCAGAGATTTACGCTATAGAATCGCCTGAAAAATGTCGGGGCAGAAAACTGTTTTCAGAGCAGTTGACAAATTGCATGGTGATGATAAAATGTTGACAGGTATCTGCGCGTACGGGAAAACGGGACGGACATATGAGCGCGTTTCACGGCGCAGCGGTATCATTTTTATGGAATACGCGCGGGAACTTACGCGGAGTCGGAGGCAAGTATGGCAGAATTATATAATCACAAAGTAGTGGAAAAGAAATGGCAGAAGATCTGGGATGAGGAGCAGGCGTTTGCGGCAACGGAGGATTACTCCAAGCCGAAGTACTATGCGCTTGTCGAATTTCCGTATCCGTCGGGACAGGGGCTGCACGTCGGACATCCGCGCCCGTATACGGCGATGGACATTGTTGCCCGCAAAAGAAGAATGCAGGGCTATAACGTATTATTCCCGATGGGCTGGGATGCGTTTGGCTTGCCAACGGAGAATTATGCGATCAAAAACCAGATTCATCCGAAGATTGTGACAAAGAATAACGTAGACCGGTTTAAGAGCCAGCTTCATGCAATCGGTTATTCCTTTGACTGGAATCGGGAGGTTAATACGACCGATCCGGAATATTATCATTGGACACAGTGGATCTTTTTACAGCTCTTTAAGAAAGGGCTTGCCTATAAGACGGAAATGCCGATCAACTGGTGTACTTCCTGTAAGGTCGGTCTTGCCAACGAGGAGGTCGTAAACGGCGTCTGCGAACGCTGCGGCGCTCCGGTTATCCGTAAGGCGCAGAGTCAGTGGATGTTAAAGATCACGGATTATGCGCAGAAGCTTTTAGACGGACTGGATGATGTGGACTATATTGAGCGCGTGAAGGTTTCCCAGAAGAATTGGATCGGCAAGTCCATGGGAGCGGAGGTTGATTTTTCCATTCAGGGAAAAGAGGATAAGCTGCGCATTTATACGACGCGCTGCGACACGCTGTTCGGCGCGACCTACATGGTTCTTTCACCCGAGCATCCGCTCATTGATAAATATAAGGACGAACTTTCCAATTGGGATGAAATTGCTGCATATCGTGAGGCGGCGGCAAGAAAATCCGATTTTGAGCGCGCAGAGCTTGCAAAGGAAAAGACGGGTGTCGAGATACAGGGTCTGCGGGCAATCAATCCGGTAAATGGCGTGGAGATTCCGATCTGGATTTCCGATTACGTCCTGATGAGCTACGGAACGGGAGCGATCATGGCGGTACCGGCGCATGACGAGCGTGACTGGGAGTTTGCGAAGAAATTCGGGCTCCCGATCATTGAGGTCGTTGCAGGCGGAAAGAATGTGCAGGAGGAAGTATTCACCGACGTTGCCACGGGGCGGCTTGTCAATTCCGGTTTCCTTGACGGGCTGGAGGTTGCCCAGGCAAAAGAAAAAATGATCGCCTTTTTGGAGGAAAAGGGAATCGGAAACGCAAAAGTGAACTTTAAGCTGCGCGACTGGGTATTTTCCAGACAGCGTTACTGGGGCGAGCCGATCCCGATCGTTTACTGTGAGAAGTGCGGCTATGTGCCGCTTGACGAAAGCGAACTGCCGCTGCTTTTACCGGAAGTGGAAAGCTATATGCCGACCGATAACGGGGAATCACCGCTGGCGGCAATGACTGATTGGGTCAATACAAGCTGCCCGTGCTGTAAAGGCCCTGCAAAGCGGGAGACAGATACAATGCCGCAGTGGGCGGGGTCTTCATGGTATTTTATCCGCTATACCGATCCGAAGAACGAAAAGGCGCTTGCGAGCAAGGAGGCGATGGAATACTGGCTTCCGGTCGATTGGTATAACGGCGGCATGGAGCACACGACGCTGCATCTGCTTTATTCCCGGTTTTGGCATCGTTTCTTATATGATGAAAAGGTTGTTTCCTGCAAGGAGCCTTATCAAAAGAGAACCTCGCACGGCATGATTCTCGGCGAGAACGGGGAAAAAATGAGCAAGTCCCGCGGCAATGTCGTCAATCCCGATGATATTGTGCGCGATTACGGCGCGGATACGCTGAGAACCTATGAAATGTTCATCGGTGCGTTTGAATTAAGCGCCTGCTGGTCGGAGGACGGCGTGAAGGGCTGCCGACGCTTCCTTGAGAGAGTGTGGAAACTTCAGGATATTGTGAATGACGAGGAAGGCTTTTCCAAGGATCTTGAGACAAAATTGCACCAGACGATCAAAAAGGTCAGCACAGATTTTGAGAGTTTGAAATACAATACGGCGATCGCCGCAATGATGGCACTCATCAATGATTTTTATAAAAAGGGTTCGGTGACAAAGGACGAATTTAAGACACTTCTTACCCTCTTAAATCCGGTGGCACCGCATATCACCGAGGAGCTTTGGGAAATGAAGGGATACGGCGGAAAGCTGTATCAGGCGTCATGGCCCGAATACGACGAGAAAAAGACGGAAGAATCCACGGTCGAGATCGCGCTTCAGATCAATGGAAAGACAAAGGCGACGCTTGCGATCGTTAAGGATGAGTCCAAGGAGAACGTCCTTGCAAAAGCGCGCGAGGCGCTTGCGGATAAGCTGACAGGCACGGTGGTAAAAGAAATCTATGTGCCGGGCAGGATCGTTAATATCGTGATGAAATAACATCCTAAAAAACCAACAGTCCAGCCGCCTGCTTCACTGTAACTTACAAAAGCCTCTTATGGCGGACTTATCTGTCCGGCTTAAGGGGCTTTTCGGTCAGACCGGCAGCCTGGAGGATGGGAATTTGTGCCTTCGGCATTGCGCATTTCATGCGCATTCAAGTTTGCAGGTTATGGAAAGGGCATGGTTATTAATATGGAGAAAAAAAAGCAGAAAACCGCGATTGCCTTAGAGTATAATCCTGAGGAGGAAGCGCCTAAGATCATAGCGACAGGTAAGGGCAGAGTCGCGGAAAAGATCATAGAGACGGCGAAAGAGGCCGATGTGCCGATTCATGAGGATTCCAAGCTTGCGGATACCCTGTCCAAATTGGAGATCGGAGAAATGATCCCGCCCGAGCTTTATGAAGTTGTAGCGGAGATTCATGTGTTTGTGGAAGCAATGGATAAAATCAAGGCAAAAATGGAAAAAAGCGGAATACTTTGAACAAAAGACAAACAGGGACAAAGCAGGAGCGTATCGCCTGCTGTTATTTGGAACAGCGGGGTGTTGCCATCGTGGAACGCAATTACCGGACGCGCTGCGGCGAGATCGATCTGATCGGTCTGCATGAAGGGTATTTACTTTTTGCAGAGGTCAAATATCGTTCGGGCGCGGGCTGCGGTTTTCCGGAGGAGGCGGTGACGGGCGCAAAGCAGCGGACGATCTGTAAGGTGGCGGAGTGGTATCTGTACACGCATGAGCAGATGTGGGAGCAGGCACCGCGCGGAATCCGTTATGATGTGATCGCGATACTCGGTGAGCAGATACGGTGGATTCAGAATGCCTTTGATCATCAGGGAAACTAGATTGAAAATCAGAGATTTTCAATCGACTGTTGGCAGCGCGGAGAATCCTTACAACATCAGTCAGACAGCGGAGGAAAAAGAAATGGAGTTGATCAGAAAAAAGAGCAGTACGGGAG
>CAMWSU010000115.1 GCA_947176965.1 uncultured Lachnospiraceae bacterium
GAAGACGGCATACGAGATCATGCCTAGTCTCGTGGGCTCGGAGACGTGTAGAAGACACAGGTGCATGATCGAGACGGATGGCGGCATTTTTGACTGCGGTTTGGGTACACAGCTTGCGGAATTAAAAAAGCAGCTTTTACTGTTGGCATATTCGGGAGAATAGCACAGGAAACATATGAATGCGATCAATTTTGATAAATACAATTCATTGGAAAATCAATCTTTTTATAAGAAAATGGGAAAGGTCGTCAACATTGTCGGGCTGACGATCGAATCAGCAGGACCGGACGCAAAGCTCGGCGATCTCTGCTGCATTTATCCGGGTGGAGAAAGTAAACCGATCCGGGCGGAAGTCGTGGGATTTCGGGATAAAAAGACGCTTCTGATGCCCTATGAAGCGACGGAGGGCGTCGGACTTGGCTGCATCGTGGAAAACCAAGGGTATCCGCTAAGCGTTGCGGTGGGAGATTATCTGCTCGGCAAGACGCTCAATGGACTGGGCGAACCGATCGATCCAACCGGAATCCCGAAAGAGAGTAAGCGTTATCCCGTAGAAGCAGCGCCCCCAGACCCGATGGACAGAGAGATCATCGACGAGGTGCTGCCGCTTGGTGTGCGTGCGGTGGACGGTCTCATCACGCTCGGAAAAGGACAGCGTATCGGCATTTTTGCAGGTTCCGGAGTCGGAAAATCGACGCTGATGGGTATGTTTGCACGCAATACGCAGGCAGACATCAATGTGATCGCATTGATCGGTGAGCGCGGCAGGGAAGTGCGGGAATTTATTGAGCATGATCTCGGGCAGGAAGGAATGGCGCGCTCGGTCGTGGTAGTGGCGACGTCGGATAAGCCTGCGCTGGAGCGTAAAAAGGCGGCAATGGCGGCAACGTCGATCGCTGAATATTTCAGGGATCAGGGCAGGGATGTCCTGCTGATGATGGACTCTCTGACGCGTTTTTCCATGGCGCAGCGGGAGATCGGGCTTGCGAGCGGCGAACCGCCGGTGACAAGGGGGTATCCGCCCAGCGTGTATTCTGAGATGCCGAAGCTCTTGGAGCGGGCGGGGCGTTCGGATAAGGGTTCCATCACGGGACTGTATACAGTGCTTGTGGACGGTGACGATTTCAACGAGCCGATCACAGATACGGCGAGAAGTATTTTGGACGGTCATATTATCTTAGACCGTAAGCTGGCGCATAAAAACCATTACCCTGCCATCGACGTGCTGCAGAGCATTTCGCGATGCATGAGCGCAATTGACACGAGAGAGCACAAACAAGCGGCAGGAAAGCTCAAAAATGTGTTGGCGACCTATAAGGACGCGGAGGATCTGATCAATATCGGCGCGTATAAGAAGGGCAGTAATCCCGAGATCGATTATGCGATCGATAAGAACAGGGCGGTCAACGAGTTCCTGATGCAGGCGACGGACGAAAAAGTGACGTTTGAGGAGACGGTTGGGGCGCTGGAAGCGCTGTTTGCATAATCTTATTTTGGAAATGAGGATAAGATCAGTGGCAAAATTTCGATACCGGATGCAGAATGTGCTGAATATCAAACTCAGCATGGAGCGGCAGGCAAAGCAGCAATATGCCGAAGCGAATGCAAAGCTGCGGGAAGAAGAACAAAAACTGAACGTTCTGTTCAGGCGCAAATTCGAATATGAGCAGACAGCCAGACAGCTTCTTGCGGATGACTTAAATGTTCGTGAAATCACACAGAACAATGATGCAATCCTACGCATGGAAGATTTTATCACACGGCAGCAAAAGGAAGTGCAGATCGCGATAATAGCCGTCGAAAAAGCACGACAGAAGATGACGGAGGTCATGCAGGATCGTAAGACGCACGAGCGGCTGCGCGAGAAAGCGTTTGATGAATTCCTGATGGAAGAAAAGCAGCATGAAAGCAAAGAAATCGATGAGCTGGTCAGCTATACATATGGGCAGAGACTAAGGGAGACGGGACATGGCGAGAGCAACAGCACCTGAAGAAATACCGGTAGTGGATGTTACCGCGGAAAAAAAGAAATTAAAAGAAGAACGAAAGAAGCTCAAAGCGGAGAGCCGTGCACAGAAGAAAGAGGCGAAAGCGCGCGCAAAGGAGCTTGCCAAGCAGGAATCGGAGCTGGATGATGAGGATTCGGACGGCGGTACCGGTTCAGCGATTCTGGTTACGTTTTTTATCATTCTCATATGGATCGCCATCTTAGGACTGCTGATCAAGCTTGACGTGGGCGGATTCGGTTCCAATGTCTTGCGCCCGATCTTAAAGGATGTGCCGGTGCTTTCGTGGATATTGCCGGAGGATCATGAGACGGAAACGACGGACGAGGAGGCGTACGGCGGCTATACGAGCCTGCGTGATGCGGTCGATCAGATTTTAGTGTTAGAGCAGCAGATAGAGCAGCTTCAGACGGTCAACAGTGCGGATGCGGAGGAGCTTGAGCGCCTGCGTGAGGAGGTGCAGCGTCTGCAGAGCTTTGAAGACAGCTATATCGACTTTGAGAAGATCAAAAACGAATTTTATCAGGAAGTCGTCTATGCGGCGAACGGACCGGGTGTGGATGCCTATATCAAATATTATGAATCCATGGATCCGACGACGGCGGAGGCAATCTATGCCCGCGTGATCGCGGAGGAGGCGCAGAACTTGGAGTTGAGCGAATATGCAAGCGCTTATTCGGGGATGAAGCCAAAGAATGCGGCGGCGATTTTTGAGGAAATGAATGACTTGGAGCTGACTGCAAAAATCTTAGGACAGATGGGGGCGGAGGAACGCGGTGCGATTTTGGCTGCGATGACGCCCGAATTTGCGGCAAGACTGACGCGTATCATGGATCCGGATGCATAATAGGAAATAAAGTTTTTTCAGTCTTATATCTTCACAATAATGAGCGGGAAACCGATAATCATTATGTACCTTTATAATCAAAGAAAGGAGGAAAAACAATGACCAGTGCAGTAACAGAACGTGGAACGATCATGAACCTTGCGGTTCAGGCAGCGCCGACAAAATCCGGCACATCGGACACGGGATTTACGCAGGTCATGGACAAGGCTGTAAGTGCTAACAAGAGCGGAGATTCATCCAGCGATGCGGCAGTAAAAAGAGATACTGCCAAAGCTTCTGAGCACACCGGGAATCCTGAAGCCAAAAAACGACCGACGACGGAAGAAGCCCGCCGGACGGATCATGCGCAGCAGGGAAAAACGAATGCAGTCAGTGAACAGACACAGCAGACAGACAAGACTGCCGCTGCGGACGATCAGCCAAACGAGGCAGGCGAAGAAGCCGCTGCTTCCGAGATGGCATCCATGTTCATTGAGAAAGCGTCAGAAGTACTCACGCAGGTTGCGGAGAACCTTTCGGTATCCGCCGAGACCGTGACAGAGGCGATGCAGGAGCTTGGTATGGAACTGACGGATCTGTTGGTTCCGGATCGCATGACGGAGCTGATGATGATGCTGACCGGAGAAGATCAGATGTCGCTTGTAACGGACGAAATGCTCTACAACACATTGCAGGAGCTGACAGCGCTGACGAAGGAGGCGGGAGAGGAGCTGATGAAAGAGCTTTCCCTGACGCCGGAGGATTTTAGAGCGATGCTTAAGCAGCTCAGCGCACGGGAAGCGGATTCAGCGCTTTCTGACATGCAGGATCAGGTTTCGGCCGTAAACACGGATGAGAGAACTTCCGGTTTGATGACGGCGGATATGAAAGAGCAGACGGGCACGCAGCAGACAGATCAGAGTCACATGACCGACAATGTGCAGGACAAAACGCAGCAGGACGGGGCGCAGGTTGCATCCGGCTATCGGGCGGAAGAAGATTCTGCACAGACAAAAGAGAACGGGGAATCGTTTGCGGAAGGCGGGCAGGGCTTTGCCGAGCATTTGATGAACCGGGCGAATGAATTTGTGGAAGCACTGACGCAGGAGACACAGGGAGCGGATTCCTATTTAGACGCGGAGCAGATCATGAAGCAGATCACGGACTTTATGAGAAACCACTTAAACGCGCAGGGATCTTCGGTAGAATTACAGTTACATCCTGCAAGTCTTGGCACGCTGAATATTTCGGTGACAGCCAAGAACGGAATCGTAACGGCGCAGTTCGCAGCGCAGGACGAGGCGGTAAAGACCATTCTGGAGGGACAGGTGGCAGAGCTTCGGAGTCGTTTGGATGAACAGGGCGTGAAGGTAGAAGCGATTGAAGTTACGGTTTCCAGTCATGAGTTTGAACGCAACCTTGAGCAGAATGCCGATCAGGACGCAAATGAGCGAGGTGAGGCGGGAGCAAAGAGACGGACAACAAGAAGGTTGAATCTCGATGAGCTCGGCGAAGAGGATGTGGAAGAACTTGACGATGCGGAACAGATTGCACGTGATATGATGAGAATACACGGCAATCGGCTTGACTACTTAGCTTAGTGATACGGAGAGGAGGAATCGTATGGCATCAACAGCGTGGGTAGTGGATGGTAAGATCGTCAATAACGGTGTGAGCGCAGCCGAGAAAGCGGCAAGCAACGAACCGAAAAAAACCACGGGCGGAGGCTCACTCGGCAAAGATGCATTTTTACAGTTGCTTGTGGCACAGATGAAATATCAGGATCCGCTGGCAGCATCCAATAACAGTACGGAGTATATCTCACAGCTCGCAACGTTCTCGGAGCTTGAGAGCATGCAGAATCTGCAGGAAATTTCGGAGCAGCAGCGCATGCAGGGGCTTGTCGGAAAGACCGTCGTATTGGATGTGGACGGCAAGCAGTATACGGGACAGGTTGACTTTTTACAGTATGAGAACGGAAAGGCAAAGATGTCCGTAGGCGGAACGCTGTATTCACTGGATGATGTTTATCAGGTGATCGACGGCGATTACTTAACGGCATATACGCAGGCAAGCAACTTTATTTCCAAACTATATAAACTGCCGGCACTTGAGAATCTGACGGCGAAGGACGCAGAGACCGTACATGAGTTAGAGGACGAATACAAGAACATGAGCGAGTATGGTAGATCCTTTATCGCAGACGAGGCGGTTACATTCCTGAACAGCCTTATACCGAGGGCGGATGTGTTAAGCCCGAGAAAAGAAGAAGTTGACTATGATCAGCTGATCTCAGATCAACTGGGTGCGCTCCTCGATAAGGTGGGCGGTATCGATAAGGATAAGATCAACGATGTCCTCGATAAGCTTTTGGAAGCAGGCGCACAGCCGCCGGCTGAGAAGGACGATGCGGATGACACCGAAAACACAGGCGGTGTGACCGGTACGGAAGGCACAGGAGACGGTACGGACGATGGTGAGAACGCAGGTACCGTGACCGGTGAAGAGAGCGCAGATGCATGAGGACGGATGCGCGGACAACGGATAGCGACGTTTCGCATGTCCTGTTGTCATGAGAAAAAGATGGAATTGAAACGCGTGTAGTACTCAAGGAGGAGGAATTACAATGCAGGTAAATCAGAACCAATTCCTTTCCATCGAACAGCTGAAAGATCAGTATTTGAATCAGGCGAGAAAGCCGGAGACGGCGCGTACGCGGGACGGTTTTTCCTTTCAGGAGATTCTGGAGGGAAAGACCGCCGGTACCGCGGAGGGCACGCTTCGTTTTTCCAAACATGCGATGAACCGTTTGGTGGAGCGTAATATCAGGCTGACAGATGATCAGCTTGACCGCCTGAATGAAGGTACGATGAAAGCAGACAGGAAAGGAATCAAAGACTCGCTGATCATGGTCGATGAGTTGGCGTTTATCGTGAATGTATCAAGCAGTACCGTCATCACGGCAATGGACAACAATCGGACGGATGAGCAGATTTTTACAAACATTGACGGAGCCGTTATCATGTAACCGGACCTTTTTGGAGGTTATCGTTCCCGACTGATAGAAGGAACGACGCGGCTCTTATTAAAGGAGGGCATTTCACTATGATGAGATCATTGTTTTCTGGTGTATCCGGCTTGAAGGTGCATCAGACAAAGATGGACGTAATCGGTAACAACATTGCAAACGTAAATACGACATCCTACAAGTCGATGTCGATCAATTTTTCCGAGCTGATGTATCAGACATCGGCAAATGCGTCCGGACCGAATGCCACGACCGGAACTGCAGGTAAGAATCCGAAGCAGATCGGTCTCGGTGTTGTATCGGGTGCGATCAGCACGGCAATTACATCTGCGGGTTCTGCACAGACGACGAACAATCCGTTTGATATTCGTATTTCGGGTGATGCGTTCTTTATTGTCAGCAACGGCAGTGACAACCTGTTTACGCGTGACGGCTCTTTCTATGTTGATGCGGCAGGAAACCTCGCTATGACGTCTACCGGCTATAATGTTATGGGATGGCAGGTTGATGCGGAGACAGGCAAAGTAAGACAGGATACCGTGACCGCGCTCCGTATCATGAGCCAGGAGAATATGACCTATGATGCAGAATACACGACGAACGGAAATATTACCGGTATCGTGGATAAAAAGGATACGGACATTAATTCTACAGCAGGTAAGACAATCAACCTTCCGATCTTTGATAATTTGGGTTACAGCTATACCGTGAAGCTGAGTCTGCATAAGGCCACAAACGACGGAGAGTTCTACCTGGAGATGGATGATATTCTTGATTCTGAACAGAAATCCATCAGCGAGTATTATGGCGTACCCATTGATCAAATTGCAAGACTTGGAGCACAATCGGATGTGAATGTGCAGGATGCTTATAATCCGTTGACCGATACGTTCAATATTACGGTAACGGATGATGGCGGCAATAGAGTAGAGACGCCGGTTACGCGCTCCGTGACCTATGATCAGGCCACAAGGTCCTATAAGGTATCGTTCATGGATGATACGGGTACCATTATTAACAACACGACTCCTACAGGTTACATGGATGCGATCAAAGCTGCGGGTATTGATGTGGATGCGCTTGGGGCTGCGCAGGCAGATGGAACGTATCTTGTGCCGTTGACGAATTTTGCCGCGGATCCGACGGGTGCGGATGCAGATCCGGACGCGGTAAGAGGGCTTGATACAACGACCATTCAGAGTAATCTTGCAGCTTTACAGGTGATTTTCGGTGAGGACATTAATCAGGCGGTTAAGGGAGCTACGCTTGATCCTTTGACCGGTACCCTGACTGTCACGGATAAAACGATACAGGGTGGTCTGATCCGCTTTAATACCGATACGGGTGCATTCATTTCCGCGAACGGCAATCCGACGGGCTTAACAATTGACTTTGCAGAGCAGTTTACGAATGCGAATAATGTTGTAACGAGCCTCCGCAACTTCCATGATATTGAGATCGACATGACAAGAATGAAGAGCAGCGATAACGGAGGTTCCGCATCGTTAGCGGCGGACAGCGGTGACTTAAACGGGCTTGGTGCGGGCCGTAAGCTTGGCGATATGTCGGGTATTCAGATTTCCGATAACGGCGAGATCTGGGCGGCATACGATAACGGTATGTCGAGACTGCTCGGTCAGATCGCAGTTGCGGAGTTTGCAAATCCGTCGGGCTTGGAGAAGGTCGGAGACAATCTCTACAATAAGACGCTGAACTCGGGTGATTTTGACGGCATCGGCGTTGACATTAAGGTAAACGGCGGCGCGATGAACAGTGGTCAGCTTGAAATGAGTAACGTTGATCTTTCCACGGAGTTTACGGAAATGATCACAACACAGAGAGGTTTTCAGGCTAACTCCCGTATCATCACGACATCCGACAGTCTGTTGGAGGAGCTTGTCAACTTAAAGAGATAAGTTAGACGGCGTCTTAGCCGGCGAAGCCGCGTGACGCAGAGACACAGTATAAATCACAGCGTCAGAAAGCGCGTAAAGTGCATACTGACGTCGGGCAACAGGGAACCGCGCGAAAGGGCGGTTCCCTTTCCGTATGTTTGGGGGACAATAGGTATTTGGTACTATAACAGGAATCGGGCTGCTTTTGGAAATGGCCTGTTGTGTCTGGTACATTTTGGAAGGAGGATCGGCATGATTGAAGTAACAAAACTCAATGATATCAAGATTTTGATCAATCCCGACCTGATCGAATATGTCGAGGAAACACCGGATACCGTTGTCGCTTTAACGACCGGACGGAAAATTATTGTAAAAGAAAGTAGACAAGAAGTGAAAAATCTAGTAAAATCGTATAGGAAAGAAATTTTTGCTGATTAAAGCAGAGAGTGGTGAGTTTCGTGGATTTAGCATCTTTAATTGGTTTGGTTGTTTGTATTGTGCTGGTATTATGGGCCGTTATTCAGGGCGCGGGAAGTCTTGGGGCGGCATATAAGGCGTTTATCGATCTTCAGTCAGTCCTGATCACGATCGGAGGATCCTTCCTCAGCGTTATGGCGATGAATACGATGAAAGACTATGTAAACGGTCTGAAATGTTTCGCTAAAATTTTCAAGGTACCGGTCATTAATATGTCGGAGAGCATTCAAAAAATCATTGAACTTTCCAATACTGCCCGCAAGGAAGGTCTTCTCCAGCTGGAGGAGGCAGCATCTGAATTAAATGATGACTTTATGAAAAAGGGCATCCTGCTGATCGTCGATGGTACCGATCCTGATCTGGTTCGTTCCATTATGGAGACGGAGCTCATCAGTATAGAGGGACGTCACAAGCAGGTTATTAAAGTATGGGAGGATATTGGTTCCATGGGACCTGCATGGGGTATGATCGGTACGCTCGTCGGACTGGTAAACATGCTTCAGAACATGTCGGACCCGAGTTCCATCGGACCTGCGATGTCAGTTGCTCTTTTGACGACATTGTACGGTTCCATGATCGCAAACTGGATCTGCGCACCGGTTGCCAGCAAGCTGAAAGTGAATAACGATGCGGAGATCATGTTAAAGGAGATCGAAATCGAAGGTCTTCTTTCTATTCAGGCAGGCGAGAACCCGCGTGTCATCGAGGAAAAATTAAAATCGTTCCTTGCACCGAAGGATCGAGTGTCTGCGGATGAAGGTGGTGAGGAGAATGGCTAAACGCAAAGAAGAGGAGCCACCAAAAGGAGCCCCTGCCTGGCAGTCAACCTTTGCGGATTTGATGAACCTCTTGCTCTGCTTTTTCGTGTTGCTTTTTTCCATGTCTAAGATAGAAGAAGATAAGTGGCTGGCAGTTGTAGAGTCCTTCCAGAATACGGTAAGCGTATTTGACGGAGGTGCGGAAGCAATCGGTGACGGCGTTCTGATCAGTAACGGTGTCAGTCAGCTGAACGAACTGTCGGAATACATGAACAGCAGCGGGCAGGCGCAAGAAGTGGACGAACCGGACGATACGCTGTATAATGAGATGGAGCGTGAGGGGCTTGCCGAATCCGAGGAGATGGCGGAACAGATAGAGGAAGCGCTGGCAGAGTTGAATTTGGATAAGGAGATTGATGTGGATTTTAATTCCCAGTATGTACTCCTTACCATGAAGGGAGCCATCCTGTTTGACTCGGGACGCGCTGAACTGAAAAAGGAGATTTATCCGACGCTTGATCGGCTGGGACTGATTCTGATGGTGTATGCGGACAGTCTGATTGAGATCGAGGGGCATACGGATAACGTGCCGATCCATAATGCGGCGTTTGCAAATAATGATGAGCTTTCCAGTGCAAGGGCGTTATCGGTTTTTCATTATTTTATGGAGACAACCAATCTAGACCCCATTAAGCTGAAGCATTCCGGCAGGGGGGAATATGTTCCGGTTGCGGATAACAGCACGGAGGAAGGACGCGCGCGGAACAGGCGTGTTGAGATCAAGATCTATAATACATTAAGCACGGAACGCTGATGAGTCCGTGGGAGCAGAGAGGT
>CAMWSU010000116.1 GCA_947176965.1 uncultured Lachnospiraceae bacterium
ACCCTCGCGCCGCTATTAACGACCTGCACCCTTTCCAGGGGTGTCCCTTCAGCCAGCTTGGGTACTTCTCCATCTACCTGAATCACGAAGAATTTCCGTCAGAAATTCTTCCGCTAGGAACATTCTGTTCCTATTGCCGTCGTATGCGGCATTTTATTGTCTGGGGACAAACCTCCAAAACATCTCCCTTGAAGAATCGTCTCCAACGGAGAGGATGGGATTCGAACCCATGCGCCCTTGCGGACAAACGGTTTTCAAGACCGCCTCGTTATGACCACTTCGATACCTCTCCAAACGTTTGCTCAAACCGAGCGCAAGACTTATATTAGCAAATATCGCATATCCTGTCAACACCATTTTTTGTTTTTTTGAAAAAAATATCTGATAAGCTCGAATTTGCCGCCCAAGCCTTATTTCCGCTCGTAAATCATTCTCAGTTCCGTATTCGGAACCCCAAGAATAATTTCCGCTTCTTCACCATCGCGATGAAAGCCGTATCTTTCATAAAAACGAATCGCTCTGTCATTGCCTTTCAACACCCAAACAGCGATTTTCTTATAATCAGCAAGTTTTTCAAAGGCGGCGTTCATCAATTCGTAGCCAACTTTTTTTCCATGATATTCTTCAAGAACATAAATCGCAAATATTTCACCATGGGCAGGAAGCGTGTCGTCGCGGTATGCACCGCAGCCCACAAAGCCAATGACCTTATCGCCATCTTTGGCTACGATGATATTATCAGGCCATTTGTATGCTATTTTCGTACAGTTTTCAAGCGTGATGCTTTTCATGTACCCTGCATCGACCAATTCCGTATAGGTTTCGTGCCAGGACTTGTAATGCACATATGCCTTGCCCTTGATTTCTTCCTCGCTCTCCATCGGTTTGATCCGGTATCCGCACATTTGCACGGCTTTCAGATACACTTCCGCCAGCTCCATATCCTCGGGCGTTGTGATCTTTATATTATAGTAAGATCCCTCAAACAGCTTTACCCGCTCTTTACTGAAATATTCAACGACCATCGCATCATCCGTGACTGCGATCTGCCGCTCCTTTAGCGCCTGCTCACTGTCCATCAGCTTTTGGTATGCCTGCATCGCCAGCTCATAGGTGAAGCATTGGGGTGTCTGCATGTTCCACACACTCGCACGGTCCGGCGTTTCTTTCACATACCCGTCGCGATCGGCGATCTTGACCGTGTCTTTTGACGGCACCGCCGCCGCGCATGCGGCATGGCCGCGCAGGTTCTCCCGCGCACGCGCTAAGATCTCTTCCGTTAAAAAAGGACGCGCACCGTCATGAATGAGCACGCAGCCCTCCGCTCTTGCAGCGTAAAGCCCGCGGTACACGGAATGATACCGCTCCTTGCCCCCTGCCACGATCCGGGATACCTTCCTAAAACCATATGCTTCGACAATTTCTTTTTTACAATATGCAATTTCCTCCTCAGCGGTCACAAGGATGATCTCGTCAACAAAACTTTCCTCGAATGCCCGCAGCGCATAAAAAAGCACCGGTCTGCCCGCAATCTGCATATATTGCTTACGGACACCGCTGTTCATCCTGCTGCCGCGGCCCGCGGCAAGCACAATCGCCGTATAGTACATACCCGCACCCTTTCTTATCCATAGAAAAAACTTCGTTTTTCCCATCAAAAAACACGCCGTCAGACACGCTCGCCCAGCCGCAGGTTCGGGATCGCATTTAAGTCATAGCCATGGCGGACACCGCGCCGGTATTCATAATATGCCGCTGCGCCGATCATGGCGGCATTGTCCGTACAAAGGATCGGCGACGGATGGTAAAAACGAACGCCCTGCTCCTCACACGCGGCCGCAAGCGCCGCACGTAACCCCGTGTTGGACGCCACGCCGCCCGCGATTGCAAAGCGCTCCACTCCATAACGCTGCACGGCAGTCATGGAATGCTCCACAAGCACGTCAATGACCGCTTTTTGAAAGGAAGCTGCCACATCCGCCTGACAAACGGGAATATCCTTCATGTGACAGTCGTTCAGATAATTTAATACCGCGGATTTTAAGCCGCTGAAGCTGAAATCTAAGTCCGCCTCATCCACCTTTGCCCGCGGAAAATGAATCGCGTCCGGATTTCCTTCCCTGGATACTTTATCAATCTTCGGACCTCCCGGATAACCGAGGCCGATTGCCCGCGCAACCTTGTCAAACGCCTCGCCTGCCGCATCATCCCGCGTCCTTCCGAGAATCTCATACTCCCCGTAATCACAGACTCTGACCAAATGCGTATGCCCGCCCGACACGACAAGGCACAAAAAAGGCGGTTCCAATTCCTTATTTTCTATATAATTCGCGCTGATATGCCCCTCAATATGATGCACACCGATCAACGGAATATCCGCCGCAAAGCTGAGCGCCTTTGCCATGGACACGCCGACAAGCAGCGCGCCGACAAGTCCGGGTCCGCACGTCACGGCAACCGCATCCATCTGTGAGAGTGTGCAGCCTGCCTGCGCAAGCGCTTCTTTCACGACCTGATTGATTTTTTCGATATGCTTGCGCGAAGCGATCTCCGGCACGACTCCTCCGTAGAGCGTGTGCAGGGCAATCTGCGAGGAGATCACATTCGAGCAGACCTCCCGCCCGTTTTTTACGACCGCTGCCGCCGTTTCATCGCACGAGCTTTCAATTGCCAGTATTGTGACCTCATCATCCCTACTATTCATCCACGAGCTCCCACCCATAAATTTTCCAATGACCATCGCTGTCTTTTCTTAATAAGAATCTTTCCGTTGTCCGCGCCGTCCCGCTTTTTGTCTTCAGCGTGTAGTAGCAATACACACGCGCCCACTCATAGCCGTCCTGCTTAAATTTGGAGTTTTCAACATCCACGCTTGACGAGGTGGAATAAGAAGAGATCGTATAACCCGCATCCTGAAATTCCAAAATATCGGCTTTCAGATCTTTCAGATACTGTTCCTGCGTCTTATTTGCGATCAGCTCCTCATCATACAGCCTCTGCGCCTGCTCCGCAAGAAGAATCAATTCTTCTTCCGTGTAAGACTCATTATAAAAGCACTCGCTGATCTCACTGTAATATTTGATGACTTCCTTCGGCGTCGGAGGATAATTATAGCTTAAGTCGCGCAGCAGCACCTCCTGAACGGCAGTGGACTGCACATTTTTTTCCGCGTCCGCTTTTCTTGCACGGTTGGATATATGAAAATAGTACATTCCGATCAAAAGAGCCAGCGCCACAAAAATGATGATCGCCTTGATGCCGTTTTGTTTCTTCTTTTTTTCGCTCATCCGATTTCCTCCATTTGGAATGACTTAGACTTCACTCTTCCTCCGTAAAACACAGATCCACCGTCTTACCGTCCTTCCCTGCATACGCCGCCGGAAAGATTTTTCTGACATCCTTCATATAATCCTCGGCGCGCATAAGTGCCGGACTGTAGTGCGTCAGCCAAAGCTCCGTTACCTCCGCGGCCTTTGCCAGATGCGCCGCCTCCTGAAAGGTCATATGCTTATAGCCCTTTGCCTTATCCAGATTCTCCTGCTCGCCGTACATACCCTCGCAGATAAAGAGATCCGCTCCCGCCGCATTTTTGACAATACTATCCGTGGGACGCGTATCCGTACAATATGTAAGCTTGATGCCCTTTCTCGGCGGTCCGAGTACCATGTCGGAAGTAACGACTCCGCTCCCGGTGACGACCTCGCCGCCCTTTTGCAGTTTTCCCCAGTCGCGCTTTTCCACGCCCAGCTCCATGGCTTTTTCCGGTTGGAATCTCCCGATCCGGTCAACCGCGATCGTGTAGCCGTAACAGGGAACACTGTGATTGACGCGGAACGCTTCGATCCGGAATCCTTCAAAAGAAAAACTTTGTTCGGGCTGTGTGATCTCCATGCACTGAATCTCAAACGGCAGCTCGGGCGCAATGACCCGAAGCGCATTGACGGTACGCACAAGCCCTTTCGGACCGATGAGAAGCAGCGGCTCCGTGCGCTCCGCATTTCCCATTGTCAGGAGCATGCCCGGGAGTCCGCTGATGTGATCCGCATGATAGTGCGTGAAGCAGATCACATCGATCGGCTTCGGACTCCAGCCCTTCTCCCGCAATGCGATCTGCGTTCCCTCTCCGCAGTCTATCAGAATGCTCGTTCCGTTATATCTCGCCATCAGAGCGGTCAGCCACCGATACGGCAATGGCATCATTCCGCCCGTTCCTAACAAACATACTTCTAACATGCTTCCTCCCGGTGGTTTTTCCATCCGTGCTGCCGGCACTGCACTGCGCAGCGGAAGCCTTACAGCAGTTCCGTTGCCTCCGTGCGCGTGACCGGAAATTGAAATTCGGATGTTATTTTATGATAGCACTCCTCGCAAAGATCAAATTCCTCACAGCTTCCGTCATTGGACGAAAAATAGCCGAACGTATCCTTTGCGTGAAAGCACCCTTCCCGAAGCATGCCGCCCTCCACCCGAAGCGCACGCCCGCAGCAATTACATACGATTTGAATCAGTTTCTTTTCCGTAACATTTTCATATTGACGCATTGCAATCCTCCTAATCATTAAATAACATGTGTTTTTAATAATTATAACAATGCGATTCTTTTTTTCAAGTGGTAAATCTTAGGGACGCTTCCACATAATGACAGCGTCTTCCGCCGGTTTTTCATAAAATCCCGGACGGATGCCCTCGGATACAAAGCCGAGCTTTTCATATACATGGATCGCCGCCGCATTGCTTTTCCGCACCTCAAGCGTAAACGCCTGCATCCCCGCCTCCTGCGCTTTCCCGATCGCCTCGGCGATCAGGCGCTGCCCGAGTCCGCTGCCGCGGTATTCCTCACGGATCACCACATTTGTCAGCTCTCCCTCGCCCGCAAGATTGCGGATGCCGCATGTCCCGCACACTCTGTCACGGTCTACCGCCACAAAATAGTACGCGTCGGGATGGTTTACCATCTCGCGGAATGCCGATATGGACCATGGCATGGAGAAGTTCTCTTCCTCAAGCCGGCTGACCTGTTCCAAGTCTTCCTCCCGCATCCGCCGGATCGTAACCGCCTCGTTCCGCTCCCGCTCCGCCTGCGATACGCGCAGATAAAACGGTTTATGCTCCTCGGCGCTCTGCATACTGCCCCCGGCAGCCCGCACCATGGCAAGCGCCGCAACGGACGCTGCGCTCTGCATACAGCGATGCGGCGGTGCAAATGCATACGGCACGGAGAGCAATTCCGCCAGGCGCGCCCGAAACACGGGGACACCGTCTCCGAGAAACAAAATGCTCGTCCGATACTGCAGGGCAAGCTCCTCCGCGCGCTTTGCAAGCTCTTCGATCGGAAGGGCGCAAGCCTCCTCCAGAATCACAAGCCGCTCGCACAGCGGCAAACCGGACTCACCGCCCTCCCGTTCAAAACGGTATACGCCCGTATATACCTGTCCGCGCCGCGCATCCATAATCGGACAGACTAACGCGTCCGTTCCGCAGCAATTATAAGCAAGCGCATCCAATGTCGGCACGGCGATGATGGGTATGTCCAAAGCCATGGCAAGCCCCTTGGCTGTCGCCGAACCGACGCGAAGCCCCGTAAACGAACCCGGTCCCGCCGACACTGCGATCGCATCCAGCGTGCCAAGCTCAAGCTCCGTCATCCGTTTCAGTTCCTCTAACATCGGAAGCAGCGTCTGGGAATGTGTTTTTTTATAATTCACTGTATACTCGGCAAGCAGCGTTTCATCCTGCATGATCGCAGCGGATGCTGCCAGAGCCGAGCTTTCAAGTGCCGCTATTTTCAAGTTTGTACCATGTTCCTTTCCTGGCAGAAATTCATAATTCCGCCCCCTCAATCGTGATCCTGCGGTAATCCGCGCCGCGCGCCGGTTCCTTTTCTATTGTAACGGCTGACGCGCCTGCCGGGATGATCTCGCGGATCAAGTCCGCCCATTCGATCAGACAGACGCCGTCTCCAAAAAAATAATCCTCATAACCGATCTCATCCATCTCGGTAACATCCCCGATCCGGTACGCGTCAAAATGATACAGCGGCAGCCGCCCCGTATCATATACCTGCACAACGGTAAACGTCGGACTGTTCACCGGCTCTGCGACCGAAAGCCCCGCCGCAAAGCCCTGCGTAAACACGGTTTTTCCCACGCCGAGATCCCCCGTAAGCGTATAAATCTGCCCTGCCGCCGCTCTCTCGCCAAGCCGCTTTCCGATCGCAAAGGTCTCCTCTGCACAAAATGTCTCATATCTCATGATCATTTCCCCATTAACGAATATTGACCTTCTTCGGCGGCATGTGCGTTGAGATCATCTCCATCACTTTTTCCTGCACATTCTGTTTTTGAAGCTGGCTCTTCGGAAAGATCGTCGCGTGCCGCTTCGTCGTATAAAGAAGCAGACTACCCATCGTTGCGCCCGCTTTATAAAAAACGTCCCAGCCCTGCGTCTGCACCTCATCGCCCTGAGAAATCTCAACACCTTCGTCTGTCAGCTTATAGTGGATCGGCTTTTTGAACACCGGATTTAAGGACTGCTGCTTCGCCCGCAAATAAAGGCTGACGGGCAGATAGCCGAGGATCAGCACCCCGCAGATCAAAAAAATGATCTGGCGGCTGTAAGCATATTCTACCAAGAACAACGCTCCCGCCGCAGTACCGACAAGCCCCTGCAGGGACGTATAGGTATAGTACAACAGATAATCATACAGACTGCCGCATGTGACCGTAATGTCAAATTCCACTTCCATAACGTTCAGCCGCGTGCGCGGCGCTCCTTTCGTGTTATTCAAAGCGCGTTGCAGAATCAGACGAATTTCACGCCTGCCTATCAGCCTCGGCTCCACAACCGCTTATGCATAAAGATACATGCACAATTATAAACAATCATCTGCAAAGTGCAAGTGAAAACGCAAAAAGTACCACTCAAAAGCAACTCATAGTTCGGGAAAAAAATATTGCCCGCTCGATTTACCTATCTATTAACTGCCTGAGAAAGCCTTTCGCTTCATCGCAATTGATATAGGATCCGCTTTCCTGCTCAAGAATAGATGCAAGTGCTTTACCATTGAACTGGGCAACTCCTCTTGAATTTCTACCTGCCCAATGCCGCTGAAAATTTGTCCCTCTTATCAACCTATTATCAAACACCGAAACAAGGCGGACAATGATCTTCCCGTTATCATTCATTCCTAGTAAACATATCATATAGACTGATTTCTGAGTAGAAAGAAATTCCAGAAGCTTGTCAATATTATACGCTTTGGGGTTACTGTCTAAAGACAATACTTTTGTCTTTATATCTGTTTCTACAACATACGAAGGATACCTTTTCAAATAATCACCAAGTTTATCCTCTGTTTTGAATTCCGGCAATGGAGAACCGGTATGTAATGCATCGATGATTTTATCTTTTAATATTGAGCCGTCATCTGTAATAAGATATTCAATCACCCTCCCACGCATATTAACATTGTCAATCAATGCCGCTATAGCGATTTCCTCTTGAACGCTTAAAATTCTTCTCTCTATGTCATTTTTTAAATCATCATATTCATTTGAGTCCAGAAATTGCTGTGTCCTATCAATTGACGCAAGAATATTTTCCTCATTATTTGGCATAACAGCAAATTTAGAATTTCTACCTGCAATTTCATCGGTGCTTTCCACCAAACGTTCAAGATTATCCCGGAAGGACAATCCGGCATGATACGCGTATAATTGCTGAAAGTTTCGCGGTTCATTTTCTATAGAATCAAATTTCAGCATGATATCGCTTCCGTTAAAGCTTCCGCGAATATGATCTATTCGCAATTCTTGTGATGAATGGCTGATTTTCTTCAAAAACGTAGAATTTGCTAACATCATATGGTTTTCATTGGGAGTTACCGCACAGACAATAAACGGCTCGTCATCATATTTTTGCAAGGCAGATAATGACAGCACCGTATTACTCATACGCCTGCTTTTTGATTTGCTAAATCTAATTGCAAAATCATGCGAATGAAACACTTTTCTATCCTGCGCGAGATCAAATTCTTTCTTTACCATTAAGGATAGTTTTTCTTTATCGCCTATCCCGTTCAAATTCTCAACATAGGCAATCAGCTTGTTAATCACATCACGACGATACATATTCTCTCCTCTCCTACAGCATCATTCGTGCATTATCCCATTTCTTCTGCATTGCGGCAGTATTTCTTTCCCAAAAAACGCCGTCTGCATAACCTTGAATGGAGTGATTGACCTCTGCCATTTCCAACCGTTTTTCTGCCCATACGCAGTATTGTTCGTTCATTTCAATTCCAACAAAATGGCGATTCAACTTCTTTGCCGTTACTGAGGTTGACCCTGATCCAAGAAACGGGTCAAATACAATATCCCCCTCGCTTGAACTGGCAAGTATCAACTTTGCAAGCAGCTTCTCCGGCTTTTGCGTGGGATGGGCCGTATTTTCCGGCATTGACCAATACGGAATAGAAATATCATCCCAAAAGTTGGAAGGATATGTATTTCTGAAATTCCCGCTTTCTGTTTCTTCCCAATCCTTTGGCTCGCCATCTATTTTATATGGCGCGATCACTTTACGACGAACTTTCACATCCTCGACATGAAACGTATATGTTTTGGAATTCGTCGCAAACCATATATCTTCCATGCCGTTTTTCCAGTTGCTTAAAGCCCCGCGACCTTTTTCTCTTTGCCATGTAATTCTATTTTGAATGAAAAAATGTCTTTTTAGAACATTGCCCACAGCGGCGCTTGATTGCCAATCACAGCAAACGTATATCGTTGCGTTAGGCTTTAATAACGGAATTACCTTTTGTACCCAATTTTCTGTATACGCAGCATATAGCTCGTCTGACGTTTTTTTGAACTTTCTCCCATTAAAATCCTTGTCAAGATTATAGGGCGGGTCTGCAATCAGTAAATCAACAAAGCCGTTCGGCAATAGGGGCATGACCATAAGACAATCGCCCAAAATGGTTTTATCAAGTATAGTGCTCCCTTCCACCGGTTGATTTACCGATATACACTTGTCAAGATATGGATGCCCTTCTTCAACGGAAATATCAATCGTTTTGTTTCGCCCCGCTTTTTCCTTTGGCATTTTTTCTAACTCCCTTTTAGCTATATTGATTGCCAAAAGCAAATACAATCAGTTAAACTGCATGATAGCATAATCTAGCCGAAATCTCAATAACGACTTCGGGATTTCTCTTTTGACCTAGGCTTTCCTCATCAAAAACGTTGCGCACTTAATGCACGCCTTTGATGAGCGGCGAGATTCTTTTATAAATGAGCATGGTAATGATCACGCAGAATGCCGCTTTCACGAACGTAAACGGCATATTGAACAAAACAAGGCAGGACAGCAATCCGTTCACATTCGGATTGATCGCTTCGTACGCGCCAATGATCTGCTCAAGCGGCATGAACTTCGTGTAAACCGGATAAACCAAAAAATAATTGGACGGTACGGAGACAAGCGCCATAACAATCGCACCGGCAATCGAACCGATCACCGCCATCTTCTTGCTCTTTTTATACCGGTAGATCATACCTGCTGTAAACACAAACGACGCGCCGAGGATAAAATTGGAAAGCTCGCCGACACCGCCCGTCGATGTCTTCATCAGATGCAGCAGATTTTTCACAAGACAGATCATCACGCCCGCAAGGGGACCTAACGCAAACGAACCGATCAGTGCCGGAAGCTCCGATAAGTCCATTTTAATGAATACGGG
>CAMWSU010000117.1 GCA_947176965.1 uncultured Lachnospiraceae bacterium
CGGAACGGCAAGCTGATCGGGTCCGCACAGCGTGTACCGACCCCGACCGGTTCTACCACGAGCCTTGTAGCAACGGTTGAGAAGTCCGTAACGAAGGAAGAGATTAATGCAGCAATGAAGGCAGCAGCAACCGAGTCCTTTGCTTACAACGAGGATGAGATCGTATCTTCTGATATCGTAGGAAGCACCTACGGCTCCATCTTTGATGCAACACAGACGATGGTTGGCGAGGACAATCTGGTACAGGTTGTTTCCTGGTATGACAATGAGAATTCCTACACAAGCCAGATGGTTCGTACCATTAAGTATTTTGCAGAGTTAGCATAATCAAAGTGCGGCTCTCATGATGAAGTAGGCCTAGCAAAGGTCCGGTCTTTAGGGACCGGACCTTTCTTTTGAAAAAATGTTCAGGAGGAGAGAAAATGGGATTAAATAAGAAATCCGTAGATGATATTCAGGCAGCAGGAAAGCGCGTGCTTGTAAGATGTGACTTTAATGTTCCGTTAAAGAACGGTGAGATTACCGACGAGACCCGTATCGTGGCAGCTCTGCCGACGATCCAGAAGCTGGTGAATGATGGTGGAAAAGTGATTCTTTGCTCCCACCTCGGCAAAGTAAAGAACGGACCGAACGAGGGCGAGTCCTTAGCGCCGGTTGCAAAGAGATTATCCGAGAAGCTCGGCAAGGAAGTAAACTTTGTTGCTGATTACAATGTGACGGGAGCAGATGCGACCGCAGCGGTAGCGGCAATGAAGGAAGGCGATGTGGTTCTTTTACAGAATACCCGTTTCCGTGGTTCTGAGGAGACAAAGAACGGCGAGGCGTTCAGCAAAGAGCTTGCCGATCTTTGTGATATTTATGTATGTGATGCATTCGGTTCTTCCCACAGAGCGCATGCTTCCGTTGCCGGTGTGACGGATGTGGTTCGTGCAAAGGGCGGTGAGTGTGCAGTCGGTTATCTGATGCAGAAGGAGATCAATTTCCTTGGCAATGCCGTAGAGAATCCGGTGAGACCGTTCGTTGCGATCCTTGGCGGTGCGAAAGTTGCGGATAAGCTGAACGTGATCAATAACCTGTTAGAGAAGTGCGATACGCTGATCATTGGCGGTGGTATGGCATTTACTTTCTTAAAGGCAAAGGGCTATGAGATCGGAAAGTCTCTGGTTGATAACGAGAAGCTTGATTACTGTAAGGAAATGGTAGAAAAAGCAGAGAAGCTTGGCAAGAAGCTGCTTCTTCCGGTTGATACGACAGTAGCGGATTCCTTCCCGGATCCGATCGACGGACCGATCGAGGTATCCTATGTCGATGCGGACAAGATTCCGGCGGATAAAGAAGGTCTGGACATCGGACCGAAGACGGCTGAGCTGTATGCAGATGCCGTTAAGAGCGCAAAGACCGTTGTATGGAACGGACCGATGGGCGTATTTGAGAACCCGACGCTGGCAGCAGGTACAATTGCCGTAGCAAAGGCATTGGCGGCTACCGATGCGACCACGATCATCGGCGGCGGAGATTCCGCAGCAGCGGTCAACCAGTTAGGATTTGCGGACAAGATGAGCCACATTTCCACGGGCGGCGGCGCATCCCTTGAGTTCCTTGAGGGCAAGGAGCTTCCGGGTGTTGTGGCAGCAGATGACAAGTAAATAAAAGGAGAATGATCATGGCAAGAAGAAAAATTGTAGCGGGCAACTGGAAAATGAACATGACACCGAGCCAGGCAGTTGCATTGTGCGCAGAGTTAAAGGATCTGGTAAAGTCTGATGATGTTGACGTCGTATACTGCGTTCCTGCAATCGACATCGTACCGGTTGTAGAGGCGGTAAAGGGAACAAATGTAGCGGTAGGCGCTGAGAATATGTATTTTGAGGAAAAGGGCGCTTACACCGGAGAAATCTCTGCAGCGATGCTTGTGGATGCAGGCGTGAAGTATGTCATCATCGGTCACTCCGAGAGACGTGATTATTTTAAGGAGACGGATGAACTGTTAAATAAGAAAGTGAAGAAGGCATTTGAGGCAGGGCTGACGCCGATCCTTTGCTGTGGCGAGACGTTAGAGCAGAGAGAAATGGGCGTAACGATGGACTGGATCCGTCTGCAGATCAAATCTGATCTTGTCGGCATTACTGCAGATCAGGTAAAGAGCATGGTCATCGCTTATGAGCCGATCTGGGCGATCGGAACGGGCAAGACCGCGACGACAGAGCAGGCACAGGAAGTATGTAAGGGTGTCCGTGACTGCATCGCAGAGATGTATGATACTGCTACGGCGGAGGCTGTCCGCATTCAGTACGGCGGTTCCGTGAATGCAGGTAATGCTGCAGAGCTGTTTGCACAGCCGGATATTGACGGCGGATTGGTCGGCGGCGCTTCCTTAAAGGCTGAGTTCGGCAAGATCGTAAACTATTAATTTGCTTCGCAAATGAATAGTCGAAAATTAATTATCAGGAATTATGAAGGAATGATCGATATAGGGTAACATAAGTTTTGTGAAAAAGAAATGCAGAGGCGGACTTTGCCGCTGCATTTCTTTTTTTGAGCCAAAGCGGGAGGAGGTTTAGAGTGGACGAATATAAGGAGCTGCTGGACTTATTCATACGGGAAAGCAAGGAGATAATGAGAGATGAGCTTGTCGGTATCTATCTTCACGGTTCTGCCGTAATGGGATGTTTTCATGCGCAAAAGAGCGACATCGATCTCATGGTTGTGATCAAAGAGGAGATTTCCGATGAGTGTAAGCGAAAGTTTATGGATATGGTGGTAGAATTGAATACGCAGGCTCCCGAAAAAGGAATTGAGGTGAGTATTGTCCGAGAGAGTGTGTGCAGACCGTTTGTTTATCCGACGCCTTTTGAACTTCATTTTTCTATCGCTCATCTGAACTGGTATCGGCAGGATGCGGATGACTATATTCGAAAAATGAAGGGAACGGACAAAGATTTAGCAGCACATTTTACGATTATTTATCACAGAGGCAGGACACTTTGCGGAAAAGAAATCAAAGATGTTTTCTCTGAGATTGACAGGGCGTATTATTTGGACAGCATTCTGTCTGATATAGAGAATGCGGCGGAGGAAATTACGGAACAGCCTGTATATATGATCCTGAATCTGTGCCGGGTGCTGGCATACAAAAGGGATCAGCTGATCTTATCAAAAAAAGAAGGCGGGGAGTGGGGACTTGCCAATATTCCCAAACAATATAGGGAACTTTTGGTGTCTGCAATGGACGAGTATCGCACGGGGGATGCGATGCGGTTTGACAGTGCAGATGCAAAAAAGTATGCCGAATACATGCTCGAGCAGATAAAGGGCAAAAACGCATAGGGGGAGAAAGAATCACAAGAGTGACTTAGGCGGGGTTGACAATTTGGGAAAGAAGTATTAAGATTACTTCTTGTAACTAATATTTATGAAATCAAGGGAGAATGAAATCATGAAAAAGAAATTGTGTTCTATTTTACTCGTATGTGCAATGCTGCTCACACTTGCAGCGTGCGGAAGCAAAGGTACGCCGGTGTTACATTATGATCTTCCGGATGGCTTTACGGAGGAGTCTGACGGTATGTATTATGCACCGGATTTCCCGAATGACACTGCGAACATCAACATTATGGAATCTCAGGAAGATCAGGTAACGTTCCAGTACACGAAGGAAAGCTTCTGTGAGGCGGTAGAGTATCTGTATGAGCAGACCTATGGTTATGAGGTCGATGTCAATTGTACAGAGTTTACCAAGTCTAAGTTAAACGGCTGCAAGACGCTGCTGATCAGAGCGTCCTACACGCTGCTTGGCATGGAGATCGAGCAGGTTCAGTTTGCGGTTGAGGTCGGAAAGAACAAAGTCACAACGATCACTTATACGCAGCAGGCTGGCGGAGCATGGACGGATGCATTTAATGCCAGCATTGATTCCATGAGCATCGAATATGTGAAATAAGTCTGTGCGGAATCGTTGAAGACATCGCAATGAAAATGAAGGAAAGAAAAAAGAGACTGCTGCTTTTGCGGCAGTCTTTTTTTAAGAAATTATTGTTTTTTATCGGATAAAGCATAGAAAAGTAGAAAAAATATGCTATACTGGATATGATAGGACTGATTGCGGTCAAAGGAGTGTTTGGGGAGGATGAGTATGGAGATTCATGAACTGTGTCCGGGCTGTATGAGCAGGATCACGGAAGAACAAATGCATAGCGGATGTCCACACTGCGGCTATCGTTTGCCGATGCCCGGCGAGCTTGCGCCGCATATATTAAAGCCGCACACGGTTCTGGAAGGAAAATATATGATCGGCAGAATGCTGGGTGCGGGCGGCTGCGGCATTACTTATTTGGGCTATGACCTGAATCTGGAACTGCGGATTGCGATTAAAGAGTATTATCCGGTCGGGTTTGTCAGCAGGGATACAGGCAGCAGCAATACGGTGATCTCCGAAGGCGGGGACAAAGGCGTATTTTTTTCGGACGGGAAAAAGAAATATATTCAAGAAGCGAGAATGCTTGCGCGATTTGCGGGACTTAGGAATATCGTGTCCGTGCGCGATTATTTTGAAGAAAATAATACGTGCTACATTATCATGGAGTATCTTGACGGAGAGACGTTGAAAAGCTACCTTGCGCGGAGGGGCGGAAGGCTCTCCTGTGGTGAGGTTATGCAGATGTTACAGCCATTGCTTGCATCCTTAAACGAGGTACACGGTCAGGGACTGATCCATCGCGACATCAGCCCGGATAATATTATGATCTTGAAGGATGGTACCTTAAAACTGCTGGATTTCGGTTCGGCACGAGATATGGCGGGCAGTGCAGAGAGGAGCGCCTCGGTGATGCTCAAGCCGGGCTATGCACCTGAGGAACAGTATCGGATCTATGGCATGCAGGGATCATGGACAGATGTGTATGCGCTGTGTGCGACGATCTATCGATGCCTAACGGGTCATACGCCCGTTGATGCGCTGTCAAGAAAAGAGCATGATACGTTGATTCCGCCGTCGCAGTACGGTGTGGCGCTGGCACCTGTGCAGGAGGCGGCGCTGTTAAAAGGAATGGCGGTGGATGCGGGCATGCGTTATAAGACGATCGGCGAGTTTTATCGGGGCTTTTACTGCAACGAGATTCCCGTGGCGCAGCCTGTTCAGGTAAGCGGTCCGCAGCAGATGGGGAACGGACGAAACGTGCCGCAGTGGGGGAGCGCCGGACAGGGAATGCCGCAGCAGGCAGGAGCCGCACAGCAGAACAGACTGCAATATCCCGCATATCAGGTGACAGAGCAGTCTTCCTATATATTGCAGGCAGGAGCAAAGAAACGAAACCGTGGGGCTGTGATCATCTCTGCTTTGGCAGTAGCAGCAGTTCTTTTCATTGTGCCGATTATTGTGGCATTCACGGGAAGACAGAGAGATTCCGGGGGAGAAGAGGTATGGTCGCCGGGAGAGCAGGCAGGCGGGGAAGCATATATCGGCGGAGCGCCTTTTGGAGGAGGAAATCCGAGTGACGGGAATGGGCTTTCACAGGATGGCGGAGCAGATCAAAATGGGCTGCAGGGCGGCTTGTCCCTGCCGAACGGATTGACACAGAATGCGCAGGGCAGTGAGCCGGAAAGCGGCGGGCACGGATTGTCGCAGAGCCTTGGCGGAGATCCGCAGCAGACCGGGGGGCCACGGCTTCGCTATGAGGTTCCGGAAGGGTTTGTGGAGCAGTCGGAAGGATTTTATTTGGCGCCGAATTATCCGAATGACACGTCGAATATTAATATCATGACGTCGGAGAACGATCCCGTTACATTTCAATATACGGAAGAAACTTTCTGTTACATGCTGGAAAGTCTTTACAGTGAATATTACGACGTTGAGGTTGACGTGAAGTGTACCGAGTTTACCAAAACGACGATCAACGGTTACAACGCATTGATCGTCCGCATCAACTATGAGCTGATGGGGATTGCGCTGGAGCAGGTGCAGTGCTCGGTGGAGACGGAAAAGGATAAAGTGACGACGATCACAATGTCGCAGCCCGCGGGCAGCGGATGGATGGATGCGTTTGAACGCGTGCTGGATTCGATTCGCGTGGAATAAAAAAGATTTGCGCATAGCGCATTTCTTTTGGGACTATATATAAAAAAGAAAGGATTGGGAGTAATCAAATGAGCAAGAAACCGGTAGTATTAATGATCCTCGATGGATACGGATTGAACGAAAAGACGGAGGGAAATGCTGTCGCATTGGCGGGCACGCCGGTCATGGACAAGTTAATGGCGGAATACCCGTTCGTGCGCGGCAATGCAAGCGGAATGGCAGTCGGACTGCCGGACGGACAAATGGGCAACTCTGAGGTCGGACATTTGAATATGGGTGCCGGCAGGATCGTATATCAGGAGCTGACAAGAATTACGAAAGAGATTCAGGACGGAACGTTTTTTGAAAATCCGGCGCTGATGGATGCTGTGAAGAACTGCAAAGAGAAGCAGTCCGCGCTGCATATGTTCGGCCTTTTGTCGGATGGCGGTGTGCACAGCCATATTACGCATTTATATGGTCTGCTGGAACTGGCAAAGAGAAACGGACTGGAAAAAGTATATGTGCATGCGTTTCTTGACGGACGTGATACGCCGCCGACGAGCGGAAAAGATTATGTGGCGCAGCTTGAGGAAAAAATGGCAGAGCTTGGTGTCGGCGAGGTTGCCAGCGTTTCAGGACGCTATTATGCGATGGATCGGGATAACAATTATGACCGTGTGGAGATCGCGTACCGTGCATTGACAAAGGGCGAGGGACAGACTGCGGACAGCGCGCAGGAGGCGGTTCAGAATTCCTATGATAAAGAGGAAACGGATGAGTTCGTAAAGCCGACTGTCGTGATGAAGAACGGCGCGCCGGTCGCTACGATCGGAGACGGGGATTCCGTCGTATTCTTTAATTTCCGTCCGGACCGGGCGCGGGAGATCACACGCTGCTTCTGTGATGATGATTTTAAGGGCTTTGCGCGGGAAAAGAGACTGGACATCACTTATGTGTGCTTCTCGGATTATGACCCGACGATTCCGAATAAGGAAGTCGCATTCCACAAGATCGCCGTGATCAATACGTTCGGAGAGTGGCTTGCCGCAAACGGAATGAAGCAGGCGCGTATTGCGGAGACGGAAAAATATGCGCATGTCACGTTCTTTTTTAACGGCGGCGTAGAGGAGCCGAATGAGGGAGAGGACCGGATCCTGGTCAATTCCCCGAAGGATGTGGCGACCTATGACTTAAAGCCGCAGATGAGCGCATACGAGGTCTGCGACCGTTTGATCGAGGCGATCAAGTCGGGCAAATACGACGTTGTGATCATCAATTTTGCCAATCCCGATATGGTTGGCCATACCGGTGTGTTGGAGGCGGCAAGAAAGGCGGTCGAGGCAGTTGATGAGTGTGTGGGAAAAGCAGTCGAGGCAGTCAAAGAAGTGGACGGCGCGCTGTTTATCTGCGCAGACCACGGCAATGCCGAGCAGCTGATCGACTATGAAACGGGGGATCCGTTTACCGCGCATACGACGAATCAGGTGCCGTTCATCCTTGTCAATTATGACGAGGACTATATGCTGCGCGAGAATGGCTGTCTGGCGGATATTGTTCCGACACTCATTGAGATCATGGGAATGGAGCAGCCTAAGGAAATGACAGGAAAGTCCCTGCTCATCAAGAAATAATCGAGAGAGATTGGTATGCGTAAATATTATGTACTGTTTGCCGCACTGGTGCTTTTGATCATAGATGTCCGTATTCCGACGATCGCGTATCCGGCGTATGAGGCATTTCGGACAGAAGCACCCGTGACGGTGTCATTGATCATCGATCATGTGGTCGGTCATCGGCTGCGGGTTGATATCTGTTCCGATTTACTGGGATATCTGATGCTGCTTGTGGCGGCGGCATGGCTTTCCATGGAAGACAGGCGTTTTCGCAAATGTTTTCTCTGGGGCGCGGTTTCCACGGCGGCATATATATACTGGCAGATGATGCCGTTTTACTTAAATGGCGGGCTGCGTTTTCGAGCGGGCTATGTGTTCTATTTTGTGGCCGCGCTCTTAAAAATCGTTACAATCTTTCTCGCCATGTATACCGTATCGGGACAGCTGGAAAGCACGTCCAATCACAGCTATAACAATGTGACGGTCATCCTCATGATGGTCTGTGCGGGGAGCGGCGCTGTGGCGGCGCTGATGTGGTTTTTTGATCTGATCGTGATTTTCTGCGTATATTCTGTCGCGCAGCTTGCCACATTCGGCGTTGTTGCGTGGCGGATTTGGAAGGACAGAAATTTGTTGCCGGAAGGAGCACAACATGCATAGTTTTCGATTACCCTATTGTCTGATCGTGGAGGACGGCGCGTTTCTGCATATGGATGAGATGCTGCCCGCGTGCGTTGCCGATATTCGGGAGAAAAAAATATTGTTCGTGACGGAACAGTTCTTAAAGGAGCTGTTTGCGGATACGATCGCCGAGATTCAGAAGGACCTCCAGCACTGTGACCTTTATCTGGTGGAGGACGCTTCTTTTGACATTGCGGTCGCACTTGCGAAATATGCAAGTGTGCAGGATTATGATGTGTGCATCGGCTTCGGCGGCGGAAAGGTGTTGGATGTTGCGAAATATGCATCATTCGTGGCCAAGATTCCGTATATCTGTCTGCCGACGACCTTAAGCAACGACTCCCTGGCTTCTCCGTTTTCCGTGATGGCGACGGACGGGCATAACAGAAAGACGTTCGGCTGCAAGATTCCGACCGGAATCATTGTGGACACCGAGATCATCCGAGCGGCGCCGGAGAGTCAGCTAAAAGCGGGGATCGGCGATACGATCAGCAAATACACCGCCCTGTATGATTGGAAGCTTGACGCGGCAAAGAAGGGCGGCCGAGTCGATGATTTTGCCTATATGATCTCCGAAATGGCGTACAATACGGTCGCGTTCTGCGAGGAGCGCTCGTTAAAGAGTAAGAATTTTATTCATATTCTGACGGAAGCGTTAGTATTCGGCGGGCTTGCGATGGAGATCGCAGGAAGCTCCCGTCCGTGCAGCGGTGCGGAGCATCTGTTCTGCCATGCGTTGGAGGAATTTTATCCCCAGATCAAGATTTCCCACGGAATGGCAGTCGCGATGGGAAGCATCGGTGCAGGCATTTTTCAGGAGCGCGACGTGTCAAAGCTCTATCGGTTATGCGCGCTTTACGGGCTTGACATTAAGCCGTCAGACTACGGCATCACCAAGGAGATTTTTATAGACGTATGGCAGCGTGCGCAGTCAACGAGGAAGGACCGCTACACGATTTTGAGTAAGACCGATTTAAGTGCGGAGCGTTTGAGCTGCATTTATGATAGAATGAGCGTTAGCGAGAAGAATGAGTTTACTCATTCGGCGAGCGGCGAATGTTGATCATGAATCGAAGATTCATGATCATATGGAAAACGATCCGGTTTCTTGAGAGGATATAGAATGAAAAAACTTTGATTTTTCATTCGGCGAATTTGTGCTTACGCCCAAATTCACAAAGCGAACTTGTTCGCTTTGATGTTGACAGCATGGAGGATTATTATGAGAAAAAAGACTTTCGCATGGGTGATAGATACCATGGCGAGAGTCTTTTTTATCTTATAGGAAATTCCACAGTCCTAGAAGAATTCGCCAAAGGCGAATTCTTCGAAAGGGGCTGTAAAAAAACTCGCCCTAAAGAAAAATCGCTGAAGTCGTGCGACTT
>CAMWSU010000118.1 GCA_947176965.1 uncultured Lachnospiraceae bacterium
GGAATATAGCGGTTCGACATCTCGCAAGCCGCCTGCGCATATTCCACTTTGCGCTTTTGCTGTGCCTCGCTCAAATGCAGCGCCTCCGGCGTTTCCTTCGGGGCAAACGGCTTTTCTCCGAAAATCTCAATGACCGCAGGACCCGCGTGCTTGTTTGCCTTTTCCTTCACAAGCTCATACGCCGCCTGCAGCGTTTCCAATCTGCGCGTCTTATAGTTGCCGTCGTAAATGAGCGCATCGTCCTCGCGGTGGTCGTAATCGTACTGCTTGTTGGCGATCGCGCCGTAAAAACCAGCCTTTCTTGCGCCCCGTCTGAAAAAAATACTGTCTGAAGAGCGATAGATCACGGTCTGTAAACCCATGGCTTCAAAATTTTGGATCGCCCGTCTGACGACGCGCTCAAAACCCGCACAGTAATGGACATTGACCGTTTCTTTTTTGGAGAGATCGACGCGAAGCTGAATAAAGCCCTTGCGGTAGCCCTCCGTATAAGTATCCGCCATCAGCGCGAGCTTTTCCTCGGACAATTCTCCGATATGCTTCGCCGTGCGCAGTTCGTTTTCCGTAATATAACACCCGTAACGGTAAAGATAACGCGGGTCGCTCAAATCCGAATCCATGATGATCTCCCGGAATCTGCGGCTCTCCTCACAGTCCGCGTCTACCTGCCCTCGGACTCTTTTTTCGTTCTCAACATCCGAATAGTCACTGACAAACCAATACAGGATATCCCTGATTGTCTGCGCCTTCGGAACCTCGCCCGTCTCGGAAAGCGCCGTCATAAACGTGCCGTAAACCTCTAACAGCAATTCTTCCCGGATCAAAAGCTCCCACGCATCCCCGAAAAAGGCATCTGATATTACACTGTGAATCTCCGCTTGTAGGAAGCTCATGCAGCGTCCCATATCTTCACCCATCACGGACACGGCATACGCCGGATTCGCAAAGCTTTCCCCGTAATGCTCCGGAAGCACGTCCTCATACAGATCGCGGTTCATGAGCTGCAATTCTTCCAAGGAACGCTCCGCCAGAACCTCTCCGGCCTCACAAATCGCATTTAGTTTACATAATTCTTCTGCCGTCCTGTAAAAAAAGCATGCATATGCTTCGGGCAGTCCGTGATCGCCGTTCTCCAATTCCTCCAGTAATTCTTCCATCCGCGCCGCCGCGAGCAGGCTGCGCTCCTTAACATCCTCTCCACAAACGCCGGATATCGTTTCCGACCGGCCGTTTTCCGTCTCCTGATCCTGTATCGTCGGTTCACTCATGAGAACTCTACACTCCTTCCGTCAATATGATCTATTTGTAATTGTTCAGAGCCAGGCAAACTTGCATGAAAATATGCGGTGAACGCTTGCATTCAAGAGCATATTTTTGTGGTTCTGAACAGTTACATCTATTTTTTTATCCATCCGTCAAAGCCCATACGCGCCCGCATACAAAATAAAACTGATCGCACACAGCGCCAGCAGGTTCAGAAAGATGCCAAGATAGCAGAAAAAATAAAATTTGTCTTTTTCCGCCTTGGCCAGCACGCCAAGCAAGATGCCAATAAACGAAAAGATCATTGACAAAAACAGGCTGGCACCGTACTGGCTCTTTGCATTGCCCTGCGTCTGAAAGGTCAGCGTCGTCACGATCGCGATCGCGCTGAGTGAGATCACCCCCAATATGGAGGACATCACTGCGCGCGGCGGATTTTTTTTATCTGTAAAAATATAATTTTTTTTCTTATTCGCCATAATAAAAAGAACGCTTCGCGTTTTTTTGTCTGCAATTTCCTACAGTTCAAAAAGATAGGGTGCTACCGCAGCAACACCCCCACTCCTAAAACATCAGCTTTTTTCTGGAGCCAAGCAGCTTTGATCCATGAATGATCAACATGACTCCTGTCGTGATCCCCGCAACCAGCATGCAGATTCCGAGCACCAAATTAAACGCGCCGGTCTTTCCCATCGTCCTATAGGCTTTCTCTTCCATTTTCCGCTTCTCCTTTCACGAAAGAAAATGACTTTACTCTTCTTTGACCCGGTATGCCCGTGCCCTCAAACTCTTGTTTTCCTTCCTACTTTGCCCCATACTGTTCATAATAAGCATCGATTGCCTGCTTAATCGTATCGTCAATGTATATTTTTCCCTGATAGGGCCGATTATACAAATGTTCTATGACTTCTGCCATCGTGACGATCGCATGCGCATCAAAGCCGTAGGTCTCTTTGATCTCCTCTAACGCGCTCTGCTCGCCCTTGCCCTTCTCCATGCGGTTTAAGGAAACCATCAGTCCGATAATCTGAACATTTCCCTGTGCCTTTAAGATCGGAAACGTCTCCTCTATGGACTTCCCGGATGTCGTGACATCCTCAATGATGACGACCTTATCGCCGTCCTTAAGGCTGCTGCCCAGCAGGATTCCCGCATCTCCGTGATCTTTTGCTTCCTTTCGGTTCGAACAATAGCGGATGTCCTTACCGTACAGGTCGGAAAATGCGATCGCCGTTGCAACGCTTAACGGGATTCCCTTATACGCAGGACCGAACAACACGTCAAAATCCTCCCCGTAATGCTCATGAATCGCCTTTGCGTAATACTGGCCGAGTCTTTTTAACTGCGTTCCCGTCACATAGGAGCCGGCATTCATAAAAAACGGCGCTTTCCTTCCGCTCTTTAAGGTAAACTCCCCGAACTTGAGCACATCGCTCTGTGCCATAAACTCGATAAATTCCTGCTTGTACGCTTCCATTTCGTCCCCCGTTATTGATGTTCATAATGCCCGTAAGTGCTGTTCTGTCAGCTTTATGTCAAACTACAGGCTCCAAAAAAGTATACCATAATTTGGATGTAAAGTCTATGCCATATATCCGCGCCTTAAGGCAGATCCGCATCGGATCAGCGGTCTTATGGAAGCGCTGATTAAGGCGTTTCCTTAGCCCCCGCTCTCAGCGTCCTGCCGCAAGCGCCTGCTGAATGTCCTCGCGCATGTCGATGACTGCCTGACGCGACGCGTCCGCAAAATTCAGCGCGCCGATATTCTGATATTTTTCCTGTCGGTATGCCGCAATGATACCGCGCGAGGAGTTGACGATCGCGCCGAGTCCGTCCCTGTTAAAGAAATGAACCAGATCCGCGCCTTTCCCGCCCTGCGCGCCATAGCCCGGCACGAGAATATAGGCATTCGGCATGATTTTGCGCAGGCGCATGCCCTCCTCGGGATAAGTCGCTCCCGCAACAGCGCCGACTAAGCTGTAGTCGCCCTCCATACAGTCCGCTCCCCACTGGACAACTTTCTCAGCAACATGCTCATAGAGCGGCTTGCCGTCAATGAGGCGGTCCTGAAATTCCCCGCTGCTCGGATTGCTTGTCTTTACTAAAACAAAAATTCCCCTTTTTTCTTCCTTGCATACATCAACGAACGGTTTTACTCCGTCCGTACCAAGATAAGGATTGACCGTTGCAAAGTCCTCGTCAAACGCCGTATAGCTTTTCGACCCGATCTGTATGCGTCCTAAGTGTGCCGCGGCATATGCCGCCGACGTGCTCCCAATGTCGCCGCGCTTGACGTCCCCGATGACTACAAGACCTTTCTGCCTGCAGTAATCCACGGTCTTTCGAAATGCGATCAGCCCCTCAATGCCGAACTGCTCATACATGGCGATCTGCGGCTTCACTGCCGGGATCAGATCATAGATCGCATCAACAATCGCTTTGTTATACTGCCAAACCGCTTCCCCTGCTCCTGCCGGTGTCTCACCGAATTCTTCGTATGCTTTTTTCGTGATATGCTCCGGTATGTAGGAGAGCATCGGATCTAAGCCAACCACGATCGGCGCATCCGTCTTCTGAATATTCTGAATAAGCTTCCGAATCATGATTACAGTTCTACCCCCTCTAAGTCCTTCAGCACATAGCGGTTCTCGATATACGACTCGAACTGATCTCTCGTGATCCACTCCCAGCCGCCGAACTCCTCCGGCAGCACAAATGCGGCGTCTTCCGACTCAATGCTGCAGATATAGGCAATTCCTACACACTGCGTATCACCGATCATCTGCGACCAAGTGTAAACAATCTTTTCGATTGCTCCTTCCACGCCGATCGTGTCGCGGATCACATGCAGCACCGCCATATCGGGCGCTTCGCCGTACGGAACCTCTCCGTCAAAAAACTCCCACACGAACGGATCGGGTATCCTGTCATCCATCCACCGCTTAATGACAAGATACTTGTTGTCTTTTTTGACAATTCCTTTGACGCGTAAAAATAAGTCGTTCATACTTCCTCCCTATTCTGCCGTTCACACGGCTGCCTCTCCGTCCGTTTTCCTATCTCGTGCGCAAAAACTCATACTCCCTCTGCGCCCGCGTGTCATCGGGATAGGCTGCAAGATAATTTTCCATCAGCACACATGCTTTTTTGAAATCACCCATATATTCATAGGCGACGATCTCATTGTATTTCAGCGTCTGCATGACATCCATATTGTTCATGGCGATCCCGCTCTCGATCGCATTAAGCGCCGCCTGATAATCCCCTGTTGCAAGCTTGCACGTTCCGAGCTGATTGTAGATCGGTGCGCTCTCCCCATAATTGGACAGGTAGTTTACATAAATAGACGCAGCAAAATTCACATCCCCTGTCGCCTCATATGCTTTGCCGAGCTCTAACACGATCGTTTCATTGGTACTCGCCTTGTTCGCGTTGTCGAGATACGTACAGGCATTCTCATAATCTCCCATGTAATAGCAGATGCGGCCCTTATCATAGTCGGACATGCTGCGGCTTCCCGCGCTCATGGCATTCTCCAGATAGGTCTGCCCCTCCTGTGAGTAGCCGTATTTATCGAGGATCAGATAAATATCTATATACATGGAGTAATTGTTTTTATTGAGGTTGACCGCCTTATCAAAATCTGAGACCGCCTGATCATGGTATCCCATGGAGATCGCCGCAATGCCGCGCAGATAATACGCTTTTTCCTCTTTTGGCTTTAAGGCGAGGATGGCGCTGTAAGTATCAAACGCGCTCATATAATCGCCGCTCTTATAATAAGCCGTCGCCAAATAATAATTAATGTCGTATTCTAAGTCCGTCAGCGTGCCGTCACAGCACGAGAGCGCCGTCAAAAAAGAACTGACCGCATCGCTGTACTGCATTTTCCCGATATATGCGATCCCCTTTGCGCGGTAGATCAGCTCGCGGTTCTCCCCCGCCGCCTCCCCCGCGTCAAAGCAGGCAAGCGCATTATCGTATTCCGCACTTTCTATGTATTCCATTCCCGCCTGAAGGTTCGTGCTTTTTTTACCGCCGCCGCATGCCGTGCAGAAAAAAAGCAGGATACCCATAAGCAGGGATACCGTGATCTTCCGAAAACTCATCCGTTGTATTTCCTCTTTTATCTGAAACAAAAGAAAACACGAGGTACACATGTTCTTTTGCATGAGCAAACAAAGTTATCTGTTATAGTGTAGCATACTTTTTTTTTGAACGCTACAAGATATTGTGTTTTCTGTGCCGATTTTTCATCCATTTCTTTATATGGTGGGGTAATCAATTATCTTTTCAACAGGCGCACCGCGTTTCGATAGCAGATTTTTTCCATCGTATCCGCATCAAAGTATGCGGAAAGCGCCTCGATGAGCCGCGGCATGCCCTCGCAGCCGCCCCACTCGGGCGCCCCCTGCATGCCGTCGTAATCCGAGCCGAACGCCGCCGCCTCGCTCCCCGCACAGGAAATGATATGCCGCAAATGATACGCTGCCTCCTCCACGCTTCCCGAAACACCATTCTCTTTCAGGAACGGCGCATGAAAATTCAAGCCTACGATACCGCCGTTTTTACCGATCGCCCGCAGCTGCTCATCTGTTAGATTCCTTTGATGTCTACAAAAGCTGCGTGCGCAGGAATGCGATGCGGCCACAGGCTTTTTTGCTGCTGCCATCACATCCCAAAAACCACGATCGGATAAATGAGAGACATCCACGATCATGCCAAGTTCCTGCATATATGCGACCGCCTCGTATCCGGCGCCCTTTAAGCCGCCCCCGCTCCCGTTCGGGTATCCCAGACAGTTTTCATAATTCCATGTCAGCGTGAGCAATCGCACGCCGTCCTCCCACATCTGCTGCAGACGCGCGTGCAGAACGTCGGGACATCCGCTGTCTTGGGCAGCTGTCCCGCCCCCGGGCAATCCACCGTTTTCGTCACCGGCTCCGCACGTAGGCAATTCGCCGTTTTCGTCATCTGCCCCGCAGCCAAGCAGCTCGCCGCCCTCCACGGTCAGCACCGCGCCGACTGCGCCATCCCGCTCCGCGTCCGCAAGCTCCCCCGTCGTGCGCACCGGACGCACCACATCTTCATTCTTTTTTAACGCAGCAAAAAAGAAATCGCGGAGCTGCTCATAGCGCCGCCATGGGGAAGTTCCCCTCTGCTCACATGCCTCCCGGTCCAAAAAAATCGCAAAGCACTGCGCCAAAGCGCCCGCCTCCCGCAGCCGTAAAAAATCAAGCTGCGTGCACGCATTGCTTCGCATGGAAAACCCCTGCTCCTCACATGCCGTCAATGTGTCACAATGTAAGTCAAACCACTTCAAAGCTTCCTCCGGTACGACGCGGCTGTCTTAAGGAAACACTGACTAAATCAGTGTTTCCTTAGCAATATCCGCCGTCCGCGTCCGTGTTTCTTTTTATCATTTTATCCGCAGCGGGCGGCAAACATGCGTTACTCAATATAATAGAGCCTTCGCTCCTCCGGCGTCAGCGTGTCATCATCGCCGAGCACGTCCCGTGCCTCCCGCACCAGCCGCTCAAGATCGTAGAGCGGATAGGCATACAGCGTCGTTCCCGATATCGTGTAAACCTTGCCCAGCTCCGCAGACACCGCTCTGCATCGTGGAATCCGGTACACCACATTGTAATCCGCATCTAAAATATAAGAATCCGCCGAACTGCCCGTCTCCCCGCTAAGAAGCGTACGTCCTTCGCCCAATGCTTTCCAATCCGAAACGCCGTCCAAATCCCGATAGGACTGCAGCAGCGTAAAGCTGTCGGCATCATAGATCTCCAAACGGTTATCCACATAGCGGACATAAAAGGACATCCCATCCGGCGAAAACCCGATTCTCTTGATAAACGCAAGCTGCGCATCCATCTGCATGAGCGGCTCCTGTTCCCCAAAACAAAAACGCATAAGCTGCATCGTTTCATTGTCCGCCGCCAGATACGTCTCCCCTTTTTCATCTGCCGCCATCACTTTACAGGATGTGGAAAGCTCCCACGTCTCGCCGCTCGTCAGATCAACACAAATGTCTCCCTGATAGTTATCATAGCCGACAGCAAAACATCCGTCTCCCGAGATCAATATCTCATCCGGGCTGAAATCCGGCGAAATCTCGCTGATCTGACAGGACGGCAGCTCCATTTTATAAAAAGTCCCGCCATAAGCGGTACAGTACAGCGATTCTCCTGCAAGCGTCCAGCGATACAGCGCCTGCTCCCACGTCCCTACCGGCTCACCTGTCACTCCGTCACACACCCGGACCTCCGTCTTTGTGATGACCACAAAATAGTCATCTAATGCATACAGCCCACGGATGCTCTCATCCTTCGCTTCCGTGTCATATTGATACAGCACTTCGTCCGTCAGCATATCATAGACAAGGTAACCTTCATAATCATAAATATATAATCTGCCGTTTCCATCCGTCGCAGACTGGTAATACACCTGCCCCGTATCCGCAGCCTCCCGTGCATTTGAACCGACTGCCAGACGATACAGATAAATGCGGTTCGAAGCCCTCGGCTGCCGGATCACTGTATCTTTAACGCTTGTAATATCAAGCATCCACTCATTCGCAGATTCTAAATAAACGCGGGACACTGTTCCTGTATCCGTCATCACGTCAAACTGCATGGTTCCGTCCGCAAGCGTCACGGCGATCAGCCTGCTCTCGGGATTTACGGAGTAGCGCATCACCTCCGACGGGTAATGCAGCTCCTGTACGGGACTTCCGTCCGCAAGCGATACCATACAGATATCCGAACCGCTCTTATAGACGACCGCATCCCCGAACCGTTTGATCGGCCCTCCCTTGCTCTCTCCGTCATTGATCTCCCAGCGGACACGCCCGTCCGCCCCAAAGCAGGTCAGGGACTGTCTGACCTCTAACGTTACTTCACCAGTCGTCATACTCCCAATCCCTATGATATAGCAGACGCCGTCCGACGTGCAGGTGATCGCCGATATATACCGGTGCGGAACCTCATATTCCATCAACACGGCACCCGTCCGCGCATCAATGGAAATCACCCGCGCCTCGTCCCGCTGACGCGCGCTCTCATAGGAGTCATTCTGTGTGTCGTCCCTGTACGCGCCCTCAAACAAAACACGGGAGCCGTCTTCTGAAAATGTCATATCCCAGCCGATCGTCTCCGTCTGCTGCCCGTCTTCATAGAGCGCGACCAGCGTGCCGGACGCAGCATCATAAATCCCCACCTCATATCGGTTCTGCGCAATGGCGAACAGACTGCGGTCCGGCGAGACTGCCATCGCGATGATATGTAGATTCGGAATCGAATATTGCCAGCTCAGATCGCCGCTGTCCGCACATACGACGCTGTCCTCTCCGATATATAAAATTCTCTCGTCGTCTAAAAAAACAGGTGCTAAATCAAAGTCCGTACTAACGTTATCCTGTCTCTTGGCAAGAAGCGTGCCCTCCTTTATGTCCCAGCAGTAAAGCTGCCCCATGCTGTCCACGGAGGCAAGGCGTGTACCCGACGGCGAGACTGCCATGACCACCGTCTGCGCGTCATGCTCAAAAAGCGCATACGGACGATGTTCACTGCCATTTGCATACACCTGAAGGATCTCAGCAAGCGCCGCCTCAGACTGTGAAACGATCGGCCTGTCCGGATGATCGAGGTCCTCCGGAATCCCTTCGAGCGCCACCAAAAGCGCGCGCCGTCTGTCTCCGCTCTCATATAATTGAAGCGCCGTCTGGCTCAACGAACGGCTTTGAAAAGCGTACAGGGACTGCGCCTGCGCCTGAATTTCCTCCGACTGCGTTTTGATCTCCTCGGACTGTGCAAGAATCTCTTCGGACTGCGTCTTGATCTCCTGCGACTGTGCGGCAATGTGATCGGACTGCCGCTTGATCCGAAACGCCTGATAGGTGCTGAATGTGCCGAACAAAAAGAGCGCGCCCGCAATCACAGCCGCCGATATGAGCATTCGTTTCAGCCTTCTCATTTTATGCCGCTGACGCAGATCGTCGTAGGAACAGCCAAGCATCGGCGCTGCAAGGCGCAGCATCTCCTGCCTGATTTTCTTACTTACCTCCGCTTTTGAGGCTCCGCGCACATCCGCCGCCAGCGGTTCGACCGGGATTTCCTGCACCGTGACTGAGCCGTCTTCTCCCACAACTTCCTTTTTGATCATGCGAAGCGGCTCGGGAAATGCCTCATCAGGCTCCCCCTCGATC